>DCGM01000067.1 GCA_002315255.1 Lachnospiraceae bacterium UBA1778 | reverse complement strand
TGGACGCCGGAAACATGCTGAAGCCAATGCTCGCGCGAGGCGAGCTGCATTGCATCGGTGCGACGACGCTCGACGAATACCGGCAGTATATCGAAAAGGATAAGGCGCTGGAGCGCCGGTTCCAGCCGGTCATGGTCGATGAGCCGACGGTGGAGGAAACGATTTCGATCCTCCGCGGCTTAAAGGAACGCTATGAAAATTATCATCATGTGGCGGTTTCGGACGGCGCATTGGTCGCTGCGGCGACGCTCTCCGCGCGCTACATCAGCGACCGGTTCCTGCCGGATAAGGCGATTGACTTAGTCGATGAAGCCTGCGCGCTGATTAAGACGGAGCGCGACTCATTGCCGGCGGAAATGGATGACGAAAACCGGAAAATCATGCAGCTCGAAATCGAAGAGACGGCTTTAAAGAAGGAAGATGACCGCCTGTCGAAGGAGCGGCTCGAGGATCTGTCGCGGGAGCTTGCGGAATTAAGAGAAAAATTTAATGCTGAAAAAGCCCAGTGGGACAATGAAAAGGCCTCCCTCGAAAAAGTATCGAAGCTGAAGGAAAAACTGGCGGAGCTCCATGCGAAGTATGAGATGGCGACGCAGAATGCCGACTATAACCAGGCCTCGGAAATCATGTACAGTGAGATCCCGAGAGTGACTGCGGACATCGAAAACGAAGAGAAGAAGCTGAAAGAAACCGGCCTCACGCTCGTTCATGAAGGCGTGACGGAGGAAGAAATCGCCCGTATCATCAGCCGCTGGACCGGTATTCCGGTTGCGAAGCTCAATGAAACTGAACGGAATAAGACGCTTCATCTCGAGGACGAGCTCCATAAACGCGTCATCGGGCAGGATGAAGGAGTGGAAAAAGTCGCGGAAGCGATTCTCCGTTCGAAGGCCGGCATTAAGGACCCGAAGAAGCCGATCGGCTCGTTCCTCTTTATGGGACCGACCGGCGTCGGTAAGACGGAGCTCGCGAAAGCATTGTCGGCGGCACTCTTCGATGACGAATCGAACATGGTCCGAATCGACATGTCCGAGTATATGGAGAAATACAGCGTATCGCGCCTGATCGGCGCGCCTCCGGGATATGTGGGCTACGATGAAGGCGGCCAGCTGACAGAAGCTGTCCGTCGGAAACCGTACTCCGTCGTCCTCTTCGATGAAGTCGAAAAGGCGCACCCGGATGTATTCAATATCCTCTTACAGGTGCTGGATGACGGCCGGATTACGGACTCGCAGGGCCGAACGGTCGACTTTAAGAATACGATCCTGATCATGACGTCGAACATCGGGTCCCAGGCATTGCTCGAAGGAATCGATGAAAACGGTGAGATTGAGAAGGCGGCGGAAGAGGAAGTGATGAACGAGCTCCGTGCGCATTTCCGTCCGGAATTCCTGAACCGTCTCGATGAAATCGTCCTCTTTAAACCGCTCACGAAGCAGAACATTGGCGCGATCGCAGACCTGATGATCGCGGATATGAACCGGCGGCTGAGTGACCGCGAGCTTTCCGTCCGTTTGACGGATGCCGCGAAGAAGTATGTGATCGATAACGGCTACGACCCGGTCTACGGCGCACGTCCTTTGAAGCGCTACCTCCAGAAGCATGTGGAAACGCAGGCCGCAAAGATCATCGTCGCGGGCGAAATCAGCGAAGGCGACGAAATAGTCATTGATGTCAATGCAACCGGCGACGGATTGACTGCCGCAGCGCAGCATGAGTCCGCAAACAGGTGACAAAAGCGGAATACTCCTGTCTATTTTTCTGTGTCGGTTATTGTGATTATTTTCGGTTTCGGTTATACTGTATCAGAAAATAAGCTTCAGGGGGAAACCATTATGCTTACCATTGAGAACCTTACGAAAGTGTACGGAGATAAAAAGGCGGTTGACGATTTAAGCCTTCACATCGCGCCGGGCGAGATCTACGGATTTATCGGCCATAACGGCGCCGGAAAGACGACTACCTTAAAATCCGTCGTCGGTATCCAGGCATTTGACGAGGGGACGATTCTGATCGATGGCCGTTCCATCAAAAAAGAGCCGCTGGAATGTAAAAAGATTATGGCTTACATTCCGGACAACCCGGATTTATATGACTATATGACCGGCGTGCAGTTTTTGAACTTCGTCGCGGATATCTACGGCGTTAGCCAGGCTGACCGTGAGGAACGCATTAAGAAATACGGCGATATGTTCGAGCTGACCAATGACCTCGCGCAGCCGACCAGCGCTTACTCGCACGGCATGAAGCAGAAGCTCGCCATCATGGGCGCATTGATTCACGCGCCGAAGCTTATCCTTATGGACGAGCCGTTTGTCGGCCTTGATCCGAAGGCCTCCTTCCTCTTAAAGCAGGTAATGCGTGAAATCTGTGACGAGGGCGGTGCGATTTTCTTCTCCACCCATGTTCTCGAAGTCGCAGAAAAGCTTTGCGATAAAGTTGCGATCATCAAAGAGGGAAAGCTTATTAAGTACGGCACGATGGAAGAGGTCCGCGGCGATGAATCTCTGGAATCCGTCTTCCTGGAACTGGAAGGGACCGTGACGGAAGAGACCCCGGATGATATGAAACTTTCATAAGGAGGGCGAGTCATGCTGAAAGCACTCTTAAAGAAACAGTTCTGGGAGACGCTGAGCAGTCAGCTTTCCGTCGCTGAAAAGAAAAAAGCGAATGCGAAGAAAAAAACGCGCTCGCCGAAAAAAGCACTCGGAATCTGGATTTTCTTAACGATTCTGATGTGGGTCTGCTTTTCGCCGCTTGGCGCGCTGATGGCTACAGGTCTGTTTACCGATGAAATCCAGGAGCTTCTGACCTTTATACCGAACCCGAAGGCCTCCTATTTCTCATTGTTCGTGATTCTCGGCCTCTTTTTCGGACTTCTCGGCAGCGCGATGACCACCTATACGACGCTGTATAAGGCGAAGGACAATGATTTCCTTCTGTCCATGCCGATTCCGCCGAAAAACATCCTGTTCACCCGCATGAGTGTCGTTTTCGTCATCACCCTGATTTATGTGTCATGGGGAACGGTTCCGGGACTTGTCTTTTTCTGGATTTATGGTCAGGGTTCACTTATTCAGATCCCGCTCGGAATACTGATGATGGTATTGCTTGCGCTGTTTGCGACCGCATTGTCGAGTGTGCTCGCGGCGGGCATCGCATTTGTCGCATCCCATGTACGGAATACGACGCTGATTAAGGTGCTCGTGGCGGTTGCGGCGATGGGCCTTTACTTCTACTTCTATACGAATCTGATTACGAATACCAGCGATAAAGAAATCTTCGCCGGAATCGAAAAACTTTTCGCCAGTTCGCCGCTCCTTCTTTTTATCGGCGATGCGTTTGCCGGGAATATCCTGAATTTCCTCGCGTGTCTCGGCGTGACCGCTGTCGTGTTCGGTCTGATGTTCTGGTTCCTTTCCGTGAAGTTTGTGGACTTTACGACGAAAGAGAAACAGATGAAGAAAGCGGAATACAGCGAGAAGCAGGTCGTTACCGCGAGCCCGCGGAAGTCGCTTCTGAACCGTGAGTTCCGTCATATTTTCAGCAATGCGAACATCATCTTAAACTGCTGCATGCCGGCAATTCTGATTTTGATCGGATGCGTTCTTCTCCTGATCAAGGCCGGCGATATCCGCGAAAATCTGATGTATACGGCGCTTGAACTGGAGGAAGGCGTTACCCTTCCGATTTTTTCGGCAATGCTTGCGCCGATCCTCTGCATGCTGATCGGAATGAACACTTATTCCTCAGCTTCGGTTTCCCTGGAGGGAAGGTCCATCTGGCAGATTAAAACAATGCCGGTCCGGTCGGAGGACATCCTTCGGGCGAAGCTTATGTGCCACCTTCTCGTGGCCATCCCGCCGGTCGTTCTTCTCTCGGTGGTTGCGGCTATCGTATTGGAGATTCATCCGGTGCTCTGGCTGATCGGAACGATTGTCGCCATGATGTTCGGCGTCTTTATGGCGGAAGCAGGCCTTGTGCTGAACTTAAAATATCCGGTGCTGGACTGGACCAATGAAATGATTCCGGTGAAGAACAGCAAGCCGGTTATGATCCTTATGCTGCCGATGGTTCTCGGAGGACCGGTGCTGATCGGCATCTGCATCGCCATCGGAGTGCTGTTCGGCTTCTTAGGACTTCCGTTCCTGGGCGCCCTGATCAGCGAGCTTCTTCTCCTGATCATTTCGGGCTTCCTTGTCTTCCTGATGACGCGCTGGCTGAAACTTCACGGTGCTGCCAAGTGGGACGCGATTTCGTGATTCTGCCCGCGTTGTGAGCCCCGAGACTGCGCCTGTGAAAAGGCTTCTTCTGTGCGAAGTGAGACCGATCACTGGTCTATATGCATCTCCTTCGCTAGACGCT
>DCGM01000074.1:944-7531 GCA_002315255.1 Lachnospiraceae bacterium UBA1778 | reverse complement strand
CATCCATAATTCCGTGAAGACCGATGGAATAATTCTGGCCGTAAAGCGTATAAGTATTATTCTTCTGGCGGCCGACGATCGGGAAAAGCACCGGAGCGCTCTTCGTCCAGAATTTCGGATCACGCTGCCAGATATATTCGCGGTTGCCCTTCTTCAGTGAATAAAGCTCTGGGGTGTGACCGGCGAAATCTGCCGTCAGATCACCGTTTTCGATATGTTCCAAAAGCCCCGTCACAGATGCATTCCTCCGTCCGCGGTAATCGAGGTGCCGACAATGTACCGGCCCTGCTCAGAGCAAAGAAGCAAGAGCGGACCTGCGCAGTCCTCCGCCTCTGCGGCATAGCCTGCCGGGATCGCCGCGAGAACCTTCGCCTCATATTCCTTATCGGCAAGCGCACCCTCATTTCTAGGGGTACGGATGACGCCTGGCAGGAAGGTGTTCACATTGACGCCGTCCTTCGCCACCTGTTTCGCCACATTCTCGACGAGACTCTGAATCGCGCATTTGGAAGCGGCATAAACCGCCATCTGAACATGCGGCTTATACTGCTGCACGCTCCCTACCGCCACAAATCTTCCCCAATGCTTTTCCTGCATCGGCGGGATATATTTTTGCATCAGAGCAAGGTTCGTCCGGAAGTTTACATTCATCTGGAACTCATAGTCCTCCGGGGTGATGTTCTGCCAATCCGCACGAATCTGGACACTTACATTGGAAATCACGATGTCCATCGGGCCAGTCGCCTGAAAGAGCTTTTCAGCCGCATCAGGCTTGGAAAAATCCGCTATCACAAAGTGCTGCGCTCCGCTTTCTTCCATCGCGCGGCGGGCCTTCTCCTCGCTACGGGATCCGTGTACCCAGACCTCCGCCCCATGGGCGGCCAGAGCCTTCGCAGCCGCAAGACCGATCCCTTGGGTAGACCCGGTGACCAATGCTCTTTTTCCTGTTAAATCAAACATTCCCATCTCCCGCCTCACAGTGCGCTCTGCGTGTCATTCGGATCGCCGTTCCGCGCAAATTCATACTCCTGCGTCCAGTCAAGATCCCGATACTCTGCTCCGCGCGGATCATTCTGAATAAATTCCATCAGCATATCGAGCATTTCTACCGACCAGGTGTTCTTATCGATCTGAGCGGTAGTGAATTTTCCGGCCGTGATCATCTCGAAGCCGAAATCATCTTTTACATGCGTCTTCGCCGCACCGTCAACGACTTCCGGCACGAGATGCGCGGGGATGAACAGCACGCCGCCACCACCGCCGAACACGATATCGCCCGGAAGGACGGTCGCCTTACCGATACGGGTGATACTGTTAAAGTCCTTAATGATAAACTCGCGGATCGGAGTCGGGTCAATTCCTCTGAAATATACCTGAACATCCGGAACCGCCTTCATCTGCTCGACATCACGGACGCCGCCCCAGATGACAGCACCACCGTTTCCGGTGCGCTTTTTGATCGCGGTAGTCAGGTTTCCGCCGACGAACGTTCCCTTATAGATCTTATCATACATGTCGATTACTGCTACATCTCCATCCGTCAATGAGTCGATTACCCACTGATTGAAGGTGCCGTGGCGCTCTTCTGCTGCGCCCTGAGCCATCGCTACATCGAAAAGGTCCGGCCGGGTCGGTACAAAAGAAGCCGTTACAGCGCGGCCGATAAGTTTTCTTCCGTCATCATGAAGCGTCTTTAAATCTCCTTCGAACTGGGTGATATAGCCCTTCACGAAGATCGGCTTCCAAAGCTCTTCAAGCGTCATTTTTCTCATTGCGGTAAGATACCGGTCCGGAACACGCGGACGGCCGTCCGGAAAACGCTCACCCTTCCATAAGGGAGTCAATGCGATAATCTCTTCTCTGGAGTTAAATTTCATAATCATTACCTTCTTTCATTGATGTCGAGGGCTTCCAAAATGCCCTTTAAATAGCCGATTGCATACAGCCTGCCGAGTGCATCGTAGCCTGCATTGAGTCCTTTTTCGCCCTGCATGGTGGGAACATGGTCTACGCGGACCGGGACATTGATCCCGTGGTCCTTATAGAGCTTCATAATCTCCGCCATCGGGAGCATTCCGTTGTCGTGGAACGTCTCGGAAAAGTCTGTCTTTTCTCCTCTTACGTTTCTGAAATGGATAAAGAAAATCCGGTCCTTCAGCCGCTCTACCGCTTCCGGAATCGACTCTCCCATCAGCCAGTAGCAAGCCTGACAGAACGTGACGCCGAGATACTCAGAGGGTATGGTGCGGATTCCTTTCTCAATCGCATTCAGCGAAGTGAAGATTCTCGCTGTATTTCCAAGTTTCGGAAGCGGCGGATCGTCCGGATGAAGCGCGAGCTTCACCTGATATTTTTCCGCATAGGGGAGGACTGCATTGATGAAGTAGAAATAATTGTCCCACAGGGCTTCTTCCGTCAATGCGAAATCGTCCGCCTTAAAATCTGCCAGCTTAAAGCCGGTCACAAGCGCGTCTCCCCGCTCCGGGATATCCGTCTTCGTGCGGGTCCAGCCGTAGTGGGCCATAAAGTTGAAGCAGACCGTTTCGAGCCCCACCTCATGCATATTCTTCATGAGAGCGATGAAACGTTCAATCGCCCAGTCTCTCTTTTCGTCGCCAATTTTGATATGATCGTGAAGCTCATTCGGAAGCGGCTCCACGATGATCGGCTTGATGCCGGCGCTTTGGAACCGGTCGATGACGGTTCGGAGATCTGAAAGGCTCGTCACATCGAACCGGTCGTCCTCCGGAAGACGGATCGTGCCCTGGGTGACGCCGCATTGGCGGGCGATATCCCAGGTAAGATCCGGTGTGGCGCGTAAATAATCGGTTAAAATCATAGGATTTCCTCCACAGTAAAGTCATGAGGCCGCTCGGAAAGTTCGATCGTCTGGACCCGATAAAGGTCATTCGGCGCTTCTGCGAGCACCTGTCCGAAGGAAACCACACGGAACGCTTTCGCCTGGCAGTTCGCGGTCTTTTCGAAGCAGACGATCGCGCGAGCGTTTTCAATCGGAATGAGAACGATATTCTTTAGCGTTTCCTTCATCGGCGCCTGCGCTTTAAAACTCACCTGTCCTTTGATTACAAGCGTCGCGTAGGACCATGCGTCTACCGCGAAGGTCACTTTGTTTCCTGCTGACTCGGCCTTCGAAAGCTTCTCTCCGGTAAGCGTAGCGTACCAGGCCTCGCTCACCTCGAACGGCAGCGTCGCAGTAACGGACGTAAGGTTCTCTCCTTTATCTTCGGCGACTCTTAAGAGGATGCTGTCCTCTCCGAGAGGCCGGAATGACAGAAGGCGAAGCTTATGGTCTAACGAGAACGATGGTCTGTTTGCTTTCGTATGCACAGGGACCGGGGGTGCGGTGAGCCTTCTCTCCCAGTCCGGCAGCGTATCCTGCCAGCGTCCGGTATAGGGAAGAATCGCCATCCGGAACCGTCCGCAGCAATCCTCTACCGTACGTAAATTCAGGTTATTTGTGCGGTTGGATGCCGCATAAAGATAGATGTGCGGGTGGGAAAGCGTGCGGCTTAAATCGGTCGAGAAGCGGTTATACTGGATCTCGCCGAAATGGAAGACCGGCGCGTCGAAGGAGTACAGGGCAATGCCCCTTCCTTCACCCGAAAGCGCTGTCCAATGCTCCGCTACCGAGAAATCCAGCGGACACGCAGGAATCTTCTCCTCTACAGCATAAGCCTTTCCGCCGGGAAGCTGGGTAAGGAACGTATACGGTTTCTCCTCTATAAAGGGGAATGAATAGAAGATGTTTTTCTTATAGCGGTCCGCATAGTCGCCGAGGAGGCCGCCTGCATTGTCGTAGGAGAGTTCCAGCGTGATGGTGGGCTCGAACCGGCTGAAGCGGAACTCCGCCACCGTGTCTGCGCCGCTCTGCTCTTCGTAGCCATAGATCGTGACGATCGTCGCTACCGGTCCCTCCTCCACGTTCATTCCGCGGCGTTTCGGAATTTCAATCGCGAGATCCGGGCTTTCCTTCATCTCATTTCGCGAATAGAGGAAAGTGCCTAAAGGATAAGGCGCATTTTCGTCAAGGAGCTTCCGCCCGCTGTTTATTTCATAAATCTGAGTGATTTTCTCCGTGCGCCGGTCTAAAGAGACACGGTAGAACGGGGTTTCAAAGGAGTCACCCTCTAAGAAGACCGTCTTTGATCCTGAGGGCGCGCAGAAGGCTTTTTCCTCTAACGGCCCGAACGCCACCGGTTCAGTGATGATAGAGCCGTCACGAAGCGTCTGCGAGGCGATTCCTGCCGGGATGGCATTCTTCGGAGGAAGATGAAGCGAAAACGTCTCCGCATAGGGGAGCATATTCTTTCCGCCGTCGATTCCCTTCTCTGCCTCTAACGCTTCTAAAATGATCCGCTGGCTCTCTGAAAGCGCGCTTTCTGCGGCGAATCTTTTCACAAAGTTTAGGTTAAAGATATGCATCTTCTGAGGATGCTTTGAGGAAGTCGCCCAGCAATGCTCGTCATAACGGTCCGCATTTCGGAAAATCTCTTCGATTTCGCGATTTGGGAAAACATAAGCTTTTTTGTCTTCGGCATTCACCGTTTCGTCCTTGCCTTCAGTGTCCACCGCTTCGCTCTTCTCTACGCATCTCATCGTCGAGAGAAGCTCTGCGCCGGCAGTAAGGCGCATTGCCTCGCGCTTATCAGCAAGCCAACGCGGCGCAATCGTCGCAAAGTCCGCCCATTGATCATTGATTTCGCCCTTAAGAACCGGGATATTCTCCCCAAGCGCTTCCTCAATCTCTTTCAGAAAAGAGCCCGGCGTGGCGAGCTTAAACTCAGGATAACGCCACCGCTCTCCCATTCCGCGGCAGATCGTCAGAAGCTGTGAGTTCGGGTATTCATGATCATCATAGTAGCTGATCGGGCACACATGGAAGGGCACATCCCCGAGCTTCTCTAATTTATTTGTAAAATAATCCGCTGTCAGGTCGGCATGAGTGTCATCAAAACGGAAGGTGCCCTCCGGATACTGACGGTTCGTGTCGTTCCAGACCGGATAGATGTCATCGCGGTAGGAAGTGCCCGGATACCAGCAGAAAAGACTGTCCTTTCCGTTCGGAGCGAGCCACTTAAAGAATTTCGGCGGGTCGCCTGCACGGCTTGGCTTCCGGAAACCATTGTCTAAGATGACGAGGTAACGGATTCCCTGCCCTGCATAAGCAGATACCGCCTGCCAGCTCACGCCGGAAAGGTCAGCGAAAACAATCGTTTCAGGATGAATTCCGAACTGCTTCGCGCCCTTCTCCGTCGCTTCGTGAAGCGAGCGGATCAGCTGCTCGCCATCAGCCCAGGAAGTATGCACCCCGCAAGGGATAGCGCATAACTCGATCCGTCCCTCGCGCACATATTTTGTAAGCTTATCCTTTTCCGCCGGTGAAGCGAAATACAGGAAGCTTCTAAGCCACTCCGTATGCTCGATCACATAGTAAAAATCAGGCTGTTCCTCGCACATCGTGATTGCGCGATTTGTGTATTCATAGAACTGATACTCCAATTTATTTGCATACGCGCAGTATCCGAGGTCCTCGTGGGAGGAGTACAGAATCGGAATCAGCCAATGCTTCACAGGATGCAGCGTCACCCTATTTAAGACCGGAATATCCTCAAATGGAGTCAGCTCGATCAGGCACTCCGTGTCCTTCTTCTGCTCCGGCAGAAGGAAAACCGCATAATTCTTAAAATGCTCAAAATCAGCCGCCACCTGACCGTCGATCAGGCACCGCACACGGAACGGATTACAGAAGTCCCAGTCCGTCACCTCGAGACGGACGCGCTGGTACCCCTCATGCGTAATAAACGGTGTCTGCTGAAAAGAAAGAAGCTTCATATTCTACCTCAAAACTGTATAAAATCGTAAAAAGATCAATCGCCTCCTGCCAGCCGGAAGGCGGTGTCAATCATCCGCGCGGCTGAGATTTCCAACACTTCCCGTGAGATCGGATGCTCTGCATCGGCCTCGGTGCAGGCTTTCAGGATGTCGTCGTAGAATTTCTGCAATCCCGGCATCATAATGTCATTGCCGGCTGCTACAGAAGCGGAGGCGGAAGCGCCCCGGTATTTATGCGGGAGATCGGCTTCGTCGCAGACCCAGTCGGACATCACGGAGCCTCGGAATCCCCATTCTTCTCGAAGAATTGTCTCTAAAAGATCACGGCTTTCAGAGGTGTGGATGCCATTTAGAAGATTATAAGAACTCATCAGCATGGCCGGATCGCTCTCCCTGATCGCAATCTCAAAGCCGCGAAGATACATCTCCCGAAGAGCCCGCTCTGATATAATCGTGTTCGAATGCGTGCGGTTCGTTTCCTGGTTATTGCACGCAAAATGCTTGACCACTACGCCGCAGCCTTTGTGCTGCTGTACGCCTCGGACAATGCCCGCCGCGGCCTTTCCTGTGAGGAACGGATCCTCCGAGTAATATTCAAAGTTCCGTCCGCAAAGCGGAAGCCGATGCAGATTCATCGCAGGCGCGAGCCAGAGCTGGATTCCCATAAGCTGCATTTCCTCAGCGACGAGGCTCCCAGCGCTCTCCCACACCTCCGGATTCCAGCTCTGCGCTAA
>DCGM01000074.1:0-730 GCA_002315255.1 Lachnospiraceae bacterium UBA1778 | reverse complement strand
GGAGTCCTGCCGGGCCGTCTGCCATTACGAGGGACGGAATGCCCTTTTCTTTAAAGATGCTGATCGTCTCTCCCGCAGACCCTGCTACGGTGATGCCGGCGTTTCCGATCACGCTGTTTGAGCCCACAGCGCCATTATAGGCACCGGTGCAGAACAGTGCGAGGTCTTCGTCGCGCATCTCATGCGCGAGCTTCAGGGAACGCGCGGAGGGGTTCGGTGTTATCGACAGAATAAGTCTTAATATCCGATGCTTTCAGCGTGAGGACAGGAAGGTTTCGTTCCGGATCCGACTGATGCTTCTCTGGCGCCCAGCCGGTCAGAGCCGTTGTTCCGTTCGCGTCTCTTTCAGGCTCCCAGTCCGTAAAATCTGCTGTCCCGCAAGCATCATGAAGGCTCCTCACGGTCACGTCCTCGAGCAGCTCAACGACCAAAGCCTCGAAAGTGTTCCGGCTGGAATTCCCTAGCCGTAGGATATAAGCGCCTCTCTCCAGAATGTCGGAATGGGTGCTTTCATCGAAGGAAGCGAGTTCACGCATATCGAAGCTTAGCGTAAGCTCCTCTGTCTCGCCGGGCTGAAGACACCGCGTCTTACAGAATGCTGCGAGATCGAGCCGCGGTTTGGAAAGCTTTCCCCATGGTTTCGAAACATAGAGCTGAAGGGTTTCTTTTCCTGCGCGGCTTCCGGTATTTTTCACGCGCGCATTTACAAAAACACAGCTCTCTTCCGTGC
>DCGM01000099.1:7821-23763 GCA_002315255.1 Lachnospiraceae bacterium UBA1778 | reverse complement strand
CGAGTAGGAAACGAGCGACTAGCGAGAAGATGCAGATTGAACCGTGACCGGTCTCACTAGATAATACCCGAAGCCTTTTCACAGGCACCGCCACAGACTTAGGGAGGGCAGGCGGGTTATCCTTTCAACCAACCCTCGACCTGTTCGTCGGTGCCGAAGACGTAGTGCGTGCCTTCGACGAGGTGGTACGAGCCGACATTGTAGTCGAGCCCGGATGTCGCGTAGTCGTAGTTGACGGCTTTCCGGTTCTGTTCCGCCACCGGGTTCGGAAGGGGAATTGCGGAAATATTACTCACAATGGCTATATGACTGTTCGCTGCCCGGAACTCTGTCGAATCCTATAAGAATTCTATAAAACAGTAAAAAAGAGTACAAATAATCTTTTCGATACAAAAATCTTTTCCGACAGAAAATTTCTGCTGGATTTGTGAAAATATGTGTTATAATACTATTCGAGGGCTTTTGCCCTATAGATGAAGCGCTTGAAAACGCTTTTGGCAATACAGAATCTTCGCTTATCAGTCAGGAGGTTGTTATGGAGAATGTAGATCTGAACCGGTTTAAGGCCGCACAGGAAACGGACTATGAAAAAGCTCTTTCCGAAATTAAGAAAGGAAGGAAGGAATCGCATTGGATGTGGTTTATCTTCCCGCAGATCATCGGACTCGGAACGAGCCGCGCCTCCGTCTTCTATTCGCTGAAGAATCTCGATGAAGCGAAGGATTATATGAAGGACGAGCTTTTGGGCGCCCGGATGAACGAGGTGTGCATTGAACTTCTGAAGCTCGATTCGGATAATGCGACGGAAATTTTCGGCACGCCGGACGACTATAAGCTTCAGTCTTCGATGACTATTTTTAAGAAGGCCTGCCCGGACAATGCAGTCTTTCAGATGGTGCTCGACAAGTTCTTCGAGGGGAAAGAGGACCGGCGGACGATCGAACTGATCGGCTGGCGCGAGAGCATCAGTTAATAAAGTTTTTTTCTTTTTGGGGTTTCATAAAGGGATGCGGCTTCGCCGCAAAGATAAGGGTTTGTTTGGGGTAGACATCTTGGAAAAGACAGGAATGGGAGCAGAATATCGTGAGCTTTCCGCGGAAGTGGAACGGCTTACCGGAAAAGAGAAATGGGTCTATTGGACCGGAAAGCGGCTTTTTGATATTGTGGCCTCTTTTTTAGGTCTGATCGTGCTGATTCTCTTTTTCATTATCATATCATTGTTGATTATAATCGATGATCCGCATGACGGACCGCTTTATTTCCAGAAGCGCGTGGGGCGAAGAGGAAAAGTGTTCACGATGTGGAAATTCCGCTCGATGGTGAAGGATGCGGAGCTGGAGCTTCCGAAGCTTCGGAAGTTTAATGAAGCGGACGGACCGGTCTTTAAGATGCTTGATGATCCGCGGATTACCCGTATCGGAAAGTGCATCCGGAAGACGTCGATCGATGAACTTCCGCAGCTTGTAAATATTCTCCTGGGGCAGATGACCTTCGTCGGCCCGCGCCCGGCACTCCCGGAGGAAGTCGCGGAGTATACGCCGTATCAGCGGCTCCGCCTGGCTCCGACACCGGGACTTACGTGCCTCTGGCAGACCTCCAGAAGGCGTCATAAGATGCCTTTTGACGAATGGGTGAAGCTGGATATCGAGTATATCCAGAACCGTTCCTGGGGATATGACTTAAAACTGATTTTCCGGACGCTCCGGATGATTATTTTCGGCTGGAGTAAGAAGGAAAAGCTTACTGTCGAGAGCAGTAAGGCATGATAACCGCTCTTTAAGGAGAGAGTTCAGATGCAGCATGTGTTTTTAGTGGGCGCCAAATCGTTCGGCGCATTCGGCGGTTTCGAGACCTTCATTGACAAGCTGACCGAATACCACGAAGGCAATGAGAATATCCGCTATCATGTGGCGGTTAAAGCGAACGGACAGGGCGCTCAGGTTCCGTCAGGAGCCGTCCGATGTCCGGGCGGATATCGTTATCATAATGCAGAATGTTTTGAAATCAGGATTCCGGAGTTCCTCGGAAACGCTCAGGCCGTCTACTATGACTGTGTAGCGCTTAAAAAGTGCATTTCCGCCATTCGGGAGAATAAAATCGAACATCCTCTCATCTATGTGATGACGTGCCGTATAGGGCCGTTTTTCAAGCGCTACGTGCGTGCGATCCATAAACTCGGCGGAAAGGTTTATCTGAATCCGGACGGCCACGAATGGAAACGGGCGAAATGGAGCCGGCCGGTACGCGC
Organism: Lachnospiraceae bacterium UBA1778; assembly: GCA_002315255.1. GTDB lineage: Bacteria > Bacillota > Clostridia > Lachnospirales > Lachnospiraceae > UBA1267. The sequence goes on along the minus strand of DCGM01000099.1, from coordinate 21,515 downwards.
GTACTGGCGGTACAGTGAGCGGAAAATGGTATTGCAGAGCGACCGGATCATCTGCGATTCGAAGAAGATTGAGCAGTATATCCGGGAGACTTACCCCGAAAAAGAGACTGCCTTTATCGCCTATGGGGCGGAAACAGCGCCCAGCCGCTGCGAAGAGGAGCGCTTTGACCGCTGGCTCGATGAAAAGGGCTTACAGCGTGACGGGTATTATCTGATCGTCGGGCGGCTCGTTCCGGAGAACAACTACGAGACGATGATCCGGGAGTTCATGAGCTCCTCCACGGAAAAAACGCTGGCAATCATTTCAAACCGGAATGATTCCTTGTATAAAAAACTGGAAACAAAATTACATTTTTCGCAGGATCAGCGGATCCGGTTCCTCGGACCATTATATGACTGGGACCTTTTAAAAAAAGTCCGGGAAGAGGCGTTTTGCTATCTTCACGGACATGAAACCGGCGGGACGAATCCGTCGCTTTTGGAAGCATTAGGAAGCACGAAACTGAATCTTCTTCTGAAGGTCGGATTCAATGAAGAGGTCGCTCAGGATGCGGCGCTCTACTGGACGAAAGAAGAAGGAAATCTCGCGGGGCTTTTGAAAGAGAGCGAATCTCTCGACCTGGAAACCCGGGAAAATATGGGCGAAAAAGCGAAAGCGCGGATCCGGGAGGCCTATACCTGGGAACGGATCTCCAGCCAATATAATCAGCTCTTTACGGAATAAAAGCGCACCGCGGGGTGCGCTTTTTAACCCCGTTTAAATAACCTGTGTTACCATAATCCTAAAAATGGGAGGCAGCGATTTATGAGAGTATTAATTGCGGAAGACGAGAAGGCATTGGCGAAAGCAATCGTCAAGATTTTCGAAAAGAACCAGTACTCTGCGGACGCGGTCTTCGACGGCGAGGAAGCGGTCGAATATCTGAAAAGCGGAAATTATGACGTAGCTGTGCTCGACGTGATGATGCCGAAGAAGGACGGAATCGCGGCGTTAAAAGAGATCCGCGCCTCCGGAAATCAGATTCCGGTTCTTATGCTGACCGCGAAGTCCGAAATCGAGGACCGCGTGTTAGGGCTCGACAGCGGTGCCAATGATTACCTCCCGAAGCCCTTTGATTCGCGCGAACTGCTCGCCCGGATCCGTGCGATCACGAGAACGCGGAGCGAGGCTGACACGAGAATCACGTTTGGGAATATCTGTCTCGACCGGGCAACCTATGAATTGTCATCACCTTTCGGCTCCTTCCGTCTCGCAAACCGCGAGTATCAGATGATGGAGCTTTTCCTGACGAACCCGCACCAGATTATTTCGGCAGATAAGTTTATGGATAAGATCTGGGGATATGAGAGCGACGCCGAGATCAATGTCGTCTGGGCCTATATCTCTTATCTTCGGAAGAAGCTTACGGCATTGAAGGCAGATATTCAGATCAAGGCCTCCCGAAATGCCGGTTATTCATTGGAGGAAGCAGATGATCGGTAAACTGAAAAGACGCTTTATCATACTCGCCACCATCTCTGTTTTTGCGCTGATGGCGGTGCTTCTTCTCATCATCAATCTAGTCAATTACTCGGCTGTCGTCGCCGACAGTGATACGGTTCTCGACGTTTTGGGTCAGCCGAAGAGTCCGTTTCAGGATGGCATAACGCCGGTAGTGCCGGGAAACCGTACGGATTTCTTTATTCCGCACGGGATGTCGCCTGAGGTGCCTTACGAATCCCGCTATTTCTCCGTAAAGGTGAATGCGTCGGGTGAGGTGAAGGAGTCCGACCTTTCCCGGATCATTTCAGTCGACAGCGATTCTGCGAAGGCCTATATCCAGCAGGCTGTCGCGTCTTCCGAGGACCGGGGCTTTATCGGTAATTTCCGTTATCTGAAGATCCAGGATGAACCGTTCACCCGGATTCTGTTTTTAGACTGCGGCCGAAAACTCGACGCATTTAAGCGGTTTATCTTAATCAGTCTGATTGTCGGATTTTCCGGCTGCGTGCTGGTTTCGATCATCTTTATCATTGTTTCCGGAAGGATCGTCAAGCCGATCGCGGAAAGCTATGAAAAGCAGAAGAAGTTTATCTCGAATGCCGGACATGAGATAAAGACGCCGCTTACGATCATCAATGCGAACGTCGACCTTCTGGAAACCGACGGCGAAAAAGAGGAGCTTACCGAAATCCGGACGCAGGCGAAGCGCCTGACGGAGCTTACGAACAATCTCGTTTCCCTTTCAAAGATGGAAGAGGAGCATCCTTTAGAGAAGGTTCCGATGCCGCTTTCGGATCTCGTGGCGGAAACCGCAAACTCCTTCCGTACACCGATGACGGCGAAGAATATCAGTTTTTCCGTGACGGTTCAGCCGGATATCAGCATGAACGGCTCTCCGGATGCGATCCGCCAGCTGGTTTCATTGCTTTTAGAGAATGCGGTGAAATATGGCCCTAACGGCGGGGCGGCTTCCTTACGGCTTTCCGCAGGAAAAAGAGCGGCGGAGCTCGTTGTTTTTAATACAACGAAGGACCGCGTAGAGAAAGAGAATCTCGAGCATGTGTTTGACCGGTTCTATCGCGCAGACGCCTCCCGAAACTCTCAGACGGGCGGTCACGGTATCGGCCTTTCAATCGCAAAAGCGATTGTGGAGCAGCATGGCGGAAGGATTTCCGCCGGCACGCAGAACGGTTTTGATTTCTCGATTTCGATCGTTTTACCTTTGTAATAGCTTTCAAAAACAGCTCTGGCTGTATGATAACTCCAATGGTTCTTTAAACAGAATCCGAGGTGCATATCAGGCCGCGGGGCTGTTTTTTTAGTGAAATGACCGGAAGAAGATTTCTTGACACAAAAGCCATGGTTAGGATATAGTATGGGAATTGAGGCGGCGGTTCAGAGAGCAGACGCCGGAAAGGAGCCGATATGGAAGTGCAGGATAATAACAATAAGCCGAAAAAACGGATATTCTGGCGCATTTTGGCGATCGTTCTGGCGCTGATTTTAGTGGCGGAACTTATCGTGTCGAGCCTGATCCGTATCAGCTTTTCCGCGGAAAAATATGAGGAGGATCTCACCTCAAAAGCCGCTCAGGTGATTTTAAGCAGAGAGGAATATCTTAAAAAATCACTTCTTCAAAGAGAGGCGGATCTGATTTCTTCTCAATTATCGAACGATCCTTATGCGGTTTACGCCACAAGAGCTTCCGTGGCGATCGGATTGGAAAGATATGCGGAAGCAGCGGAATATTTAGGGCAATGCCTCGAGTATTATCATGGGGGATCGGATGAGGAACTCGCACTGATTCATCTGAAGCGGGCGGGCCTCTATATCCTTTCGAATGACCTGAAGAATGCGGCACCGGAGCTCGATGAAGTGCTGAAACTGGAACCGAAGAATGCGGATGCTTTATATCTGCGGATTCAGCTCGCGTTACGACGGGAGGATTATGAGTCGGCGGCCGTGGACGCGCTGACGTATGAGTCTGTGGCGGAAGTTGATCCGGACAGCATGAAAGCGTTTGCCGGGATCTATGATATGGCAGGCGATATTGAGAATGCGCTCCGCGTTTATACGCTTCTTCTCGAAAATCCGGACACGAAGGAGATTTCCTTCTATGCGGCGCGTGCCCGTATCCGTCTTTTAGCGGAGGACGTGGAGAATGCGCGGGTAGATCTCGAGACGTTCTTCCTGGAGGGAGGAACGGATGAGAATGGCGTGGCGGCGCTTCTGTTATGCGGATGTTATCTGCAGGAGGGGGAATACCAGGAGGCGAAGACCGCGTACGAGAGCGCATTGGAAAACGGGGCGGAGCCGAAGGCGGAACTGAAGAACTGGCTCGCGGCGGCATGCATCTTCTTAGAGGATTATGAGTATGCGGAAAAACTGCTGGACGAGATTTTAAAGGAGGACGCCTCTTATGACGGAGCCTCCTATCTGAAAGGACTCTGCTGTTATTCGACAGAAAAATATAAAGAGGCGGTGGAAGCCTTTACCGCATCTGTAGAACTTGGGCAGGAGATACTGAATTCTCTTTATTATCGCGGGCTTAGCGAGCTGCTTCTCGGGTCAGTGGAGGCAGCAGAGGAAGACTTTGAGAAGGTTGCGGCCGGGGAAGACGAGGAGCTCGCGGCTTCCGCAGAGGAGCTTCTGGAAACGCTCCACGGAGAGCACGACCATGATCATGATCATAAATAAGGCTGAAGATTACCATCCTGTCAGTCTGACAAGTTAAATATCAAAAAAAGATGTCCGTCGTATCGCAGTGATACGGCGGACATTTTTTATTTCCGGAGTCATCTGTTCCACACTGCACCTCAGTCATTTTTCGCTGAGTAGCTCGAGAAAGCGCTTTACTTCCGGCTTTTCACGGTTTGCGGAGCGGTAGAGCGCGCAGAGCGTCAGTTCGTACCCGGGGTAAGGAAATTGCACAAGCCCGAACCGGTCGAGCTCCGTCTTCGAGGTTTCGACACCGAGCCGGAAAGCGTCCGTGGCGCTGGCAATCTGCTGTCGGAGCTCCTTTTCATCGACAAAAATCGAATATTTACAGGGAATCTCGAAGACCGCCTTATAGTTCGGTGAGCTGAAATCGGCATTCAGATTCTGATAGGCGACATGAGGATAATCGCGGAGAGCATTGATATCGACGGAGTTTTCCGAAAAAGTTCCGGAAACGACTAACGGATGCTCTTTTCGAAGCGTGATCATCGGCAAAAGCTGATCAATCTCGAGACATTCCAGCTTCTTATCGCGTGCTTTTTCCCGGATCACCGAAAAGACTGACGAAATCGTGACAGCGGCCAGAATATGAATGCGCTCATCATAAAGCAGCTGAAGCCCTTCCTCGATAGAGACGTTGTAATATTGCAGATTCGCGAGATCGTCGCCTGAATGCTCGGAAACGAACCGGATGAAGGCGTCTTTTCCGCGGAAAACATTCGTGCATCCTACCTTCAGACTGCAGAGATTCGCCGCCTCCTTCAGTCTGGAAATCCGTTCATTCTCTTCCAATATTCTTTCAGCATGGGAAATAAAAATCTCGCCCTTTTCGGTAAGAATAATTCCGGAACCGCTTCTTTTAAAGATCTCAAAGCCGAGCTCGCTTTCTAATGCCCGGATGCTGCTGCTCGCATTCGGCTGAGGAAGCGCCAGTTCTCGCGCAGCAGCGGAAATCGAGCCCAGACGGGCAGAAAGGAGAGCGATTTTCATCTGGGAATAAGTCATAGAGAACCTCCTTGACATATAATTCTATATATAGGGAGCATATAAAAAGTCAGTTATTCACACATCGAAATATAAGATATAAAATGATTTTTGTAAAGGTGTATTCTGCCTAAAATAGAAAAAGGTATATGATTTAGCATATATACCATATATTGCCGTTATCATTTTTCCGGGGACTACAGATTGGGGTTTTTGTCAGCCGGATTCATTTTGGTTTTTTATATTACCGCTCCTGGAGGGGAAAACATGAGTAAAATTGATGTCTTAAAAAGAAAAGCGATGGTTGGTGCAGTCCTTCTGGCAGTCCTTCTGGCCTTCGGATGGGGGGGCGTAAAAGCCTATGCCGAAGAGGATCCTTCGGAGGAGCCTGAGACGATCGTCATCAACCCGGATACGGAGCTTAAAGAAACAGCGCCGTCCGGAACCGCGAAACTCGTGGAGATGATAAAAAATAACCGGAACGATATCAGTGCCGCTTCCTCTTATGCGAACGATCTTCTTTCGAAAAAGGACGGACAGAGCGCGCTTCAGAAAGCGGTGGCAGAGGCGTTATCGAAGATTGACGGGACGGTTTCGGCAGTAACGGTCGTATTGACCGACGGAACCTATACCGGCGATCTCTCGGTTTCGAGAGCGGATTTAGCCGCTTCCGGAAAGACTCTGGCGGATAATTTCACGCTGAATATCATTTCCGAGACAGTTTATAATGCGTCTCTTACAGACGGCATGCTTGATCCTTTGAAGCTTTCCGAGAACGGCGGAAACGGAGTCCTCGTTGAAGGAAATATCCAGGCGGTCGATATCAACCTGGTTCTCGCAGGTCTCTATTTAGGCGTCAGCAAATATGTCGAGCTGAAGGATGCTTCGCTGGTTTATTTCGGTACCGAGGGGGATGATTCCCTGACGCTCCAGGCGGATACCGTGAAGTCTGTCCTGATCCGGACAGGAGACGGGAACGATAAGGTCAGCATTACGAGTAAAGCCGCCGGAAATCTGACGGTGTTTACCGGAAACGGGGCAGACCGGTTTATTCTGACGGCTGCCGGGTCTTCAGAAGCGCTTTTAAACACGCTGTCTCTGGAAACCGGCGCGGGAAATGATGATATTTCTATAAAAATCGGCGCTGGAAAGCTGGCACTTAGCCTTCTCGCAGGGGACGGAGACGATACCTTTTCGATTGAGGCCGGCGATAAGGCCGCCCGGATCAATGACAGCGCGGTACTTACGGTAGATCTTGGGTCCGGCTCGAATACGGCGGCCGTCGATCTTTCTTCAGCGAAGCTGACCGCTGTGATGAATCTGATCGGCAGTACCGAATCATCCGATACAGACAGCATTCATCTGACAGGAAGCCTGAAAGCAGATGATGCGGAAGCGATTTCCGGTGACCGGAACCAGATCGTAATGAAGGACACCTCGGATAAGACGCTCACATTGAATCTGACCGGCTTCGACAGCTTCAGCGATGAGCTTCAGAATAAGACAGATGTGAAAGTCACCGATCTGAAAAAAGTTTCTCCGGTCTCCTTCCGGAATTATGTATATGACGGAAGTTATGCCGGTGTGATCGAGGGAAGATGGGCAGCGGACCTCCTTTTAACAAATCTTTTAATCGGCGGCGACGGAAAGACGGTGCGCCTCGGAGATCTGAATGTGAAGGATGTAAATCTTTCCGTAAACGGTAAGAATATTATCGTCAGCGGCGCGGTAACGGCGGCCGAGATCGTTCTGACAGCGCGTGACGGCGATGAACTTTTTGATCTGGATACGAAAAACTTCGTGAAGGTCGACGATCCTTTAGAGGACGGGGACTGGAGCGGTTCGCTCTTTGATTTTACGGCAGACGCTTCCATCAGCATTCTGGACGGCGGCTCGCTGACATCGACAGAGGGCGATGTGTCGCTTCTCGCAGAAGTGAGGCAGACGCATAGCCTTATCGACCTGTTAGGAAGCATTGATGACGATGTGAATTTCTTCAATGTAAAGGTCGGAACGGCGACGATTTCGGTCGCCGGCCGGAAGAAGACCTCTGATACGGAGGTGCGGGGAGCATCGATTTCCTCAGCGAGAGACATTATCCTTTCTGCGAAGACGACAGAAGAGATGGCTGTTTCGTCCGCGGAGCTTTCGCAGGCGTATGTGCCGCTTTCCTTTGTGGTAGGCGTGCCGGAGGCCGGAATCAGCTTCTTAAACGCGGTTCTGAATGCGGAGGGGAGCATTGAAGCGATTGCAGAGACCGGTGCATCCATGAGTGCGGAATCGACTACAGGAAAGCTTCCGCTCGCGATAGCGGTGGCCGTGGCAGTGACGGAAACGAGCGTTATCGTCGGCGGAGATTCTGAGATCAATGCGGGAAGCGATGTCACATTGAAGGCCGGTTCGAGCACCACTGCGGGCGCTACCACGAAGAAGGGCGATATGGAAGGCTCCTCCGGCGGATTCATTGCGGTCGAAGTGGCGAAGCAGAATAATGACGCGTGTGTACTGGATCAGGCGTCTGTGATCGCAGGCGGCTCGATCAGCGTCGCGGCAGACGCTGACCTGACCGGCAATGCGGCGGCCATCAGCGGCTCCACGGAAGACGAAGATGCGGAAACGCCGAGCGCAGATGGCGCGGCGGGTTCTGTTAAAGGCCTCTTAAAGAAAGTGGCGGAGCTTCTCACCGGAAAAGCGAAGGAGAAGATTACCGGCGCAGCGGAGGATGTCGGCGGCAAGGATTGGGTAGTCAATATCGAAGGGACGGAGCACGGAACCGTTTCGGCTCCGAATGCGGCAAACGCGGGCGATGAAGTGACGGTCAGCCTGATGCCGGATGAAGGCTATGTAGTCGATACGCTGACGGTTCAGTATCTTCCGAAGGGCGCATCCCAGTATGCGGATGTTCCGAGTCTTTCAGGCTCCGGAAACGAGTGGACGTTTACGATGCCGATGCATGCGGTAATCATTACGGCGACCTTCCGTGACGGAAGCGGCCCTTCCGGTTCGGCTCCGAACCAGCAGAACGCGGGCGGTGTGAGCGGCATCATCAACAGCGCCTCCCAAGGCACGCAGAATACAGCTTCGAACCGCGCAACGGCGGATTCCACGAATGCAGATGCAGTCGCGATCAGCGCGAAATATGCGGAAGGAACGGTAGAAGATGCGACAGCCGCGAATTACCGCGGCGGATCTCTCGTTCTTCCGGTATCGAAAGCGGATGCAGCGAAGGAAATCCTCATAAAGATCAATCCGGCGGAAGGCTGGAAATATAAGGAAAATACATTATCGGCACGCTATTCTGTAACGACTCCGGCGAGCGGAACGACACCGGCGGCCACTCAGATGATGAGCGATGCGATTCCGATGAGTGAGACCGGCGAATATGTTTATACGGTTCCTTCAGGAATCACGACGCTCGAGTTCTATGTCGAGTTTGAGAAGCTCGCTTCCGGTGAGCAGGACCCGGCGGCGAACGGACAGTCTGCCAATGAGAACGCGTCGGCCGCGCAGGCGAGCGGCGCATCGGCGGTAGGCGTCAATATCAATAAAAACAATGCGAAGGTGACTACCACAGGGCTGATTCAGGCCGGCGGCGATTTAAAGATCGATGCGGCCGGAAGCCTGAACGCACAGGTAAAGGCGGACGGCTCCGGAATCGAGGAGACGGACCCGGAAGAGGAACCGGCGCCTGCGTCAGGTACGAAAACATCCGAGCAGACGATTAACCATTATTATGTGCGGATCGATGAATCGAAGGGCGAAGCATTGACGGTCGATACAGCGGCAAGTGACCTGAGAATCGGAAAAATCGTCTTACAGCTTATCCGAGGCACGTTCCCCTCGACCGGAGCAGGAAGCGGAACCGGAGCAGGAACAGGAACCGGTGCAGGAACAGGTGCAGGAACCGGGGCAGGAACCGGAACTGGAACCGGAAACGATCCGGGCCGCGTCAGCGTGAAATATCAGGATGCGGCCGGCGAGAAGGTGCTGGCAGCAGTCTTTGACGCTACGACTTCACGCTATACAGCGGACCTTTCGGCGCTTCAGATCGAAGCAGGCAGCACCGTCCACATTATCCTGAATAATGCGGTGACAGGCGCTTCCGTAGAAGCCGGTTATCCGGTCGCGCATATCTTTAAGATTGCGGAGACGCTGAACGGCCGCGTGACGTTAAAGAGCGGCGGCGCAGGAAGCCGTGTTCTGGTTTTCTCGGTACAGCCGGCTGAAGGGTACGCGCTCGACACGTTTACCGCGAATTATCAGAAGAAACCGGGGACGGGGCTTTCCATTCCTGTCGATGCGGAACCGGTAGCGTTTACGGAAACGGACGGTCTCGTGACCGTTAACCTGTCTGCGCTTACGGACCTCGCGGATGCTACGGAGATTGTTTTCACCGCTACATTTAAGGCGGATCCGCATCCGATCACGCTGGAAACCCGGAAGAACGGTGTAGTAGACCCGTCGGTGAAGCCTGCAGAGCTTTCGGTGGATCTTTCAGAAGCGGCTGCCGGCCAGACGGTGACCATCACCGTTCCGGAGCTTACGATCAACTTCGAAAGAGTAGAGATCACATACGTCTATAAAGAGAACGAAACGGATACGGAAGAGAAATCGGTAAGCCTTACCGTAGAGAACGGGAAGGCTGTTTTCGTGATGCCTTCCGCCAATGTGACGGTCCGCGTGGATTATATTACGAAGCTGCATACCATGAGAGCGGAGAACATCTCCGGACAGCCGGACAGCAATCTGGCATTCTCGAAGGAATCGGGCGTCACAGGCGACCGTATCGTCATTACGGTCGGCGAAGCCGGAAAAGCGAACGGGCTGAAGCTGAAGAGCGTCTCTGTAGAAGCGGTGATCACAGGCCCGGATGTAGCGACGTTACTTGGGTATACGGAAAGTATCCCGGTCACAGCGCTCGTCGGCGGTGCAGGCTTCGAGTTTACGATTCCTGCGACTGTGGACGGACAGGCGCTCGATGAGATGGCGTTCACCTTTGTGGCCATAGCGGTTTATGAAGAAAAGCCGGTCGTGGTCGAATTAAAGCAGAGCTACCCGGGCGGAAAGGCGGAAGTTTCCGCGAGCCGTCTCGATTCAGGGGACGTGCTGGAGATCACATTGACACCGGCCTCCGGATATAAGGTAAAGAGCGGAAGCGTAAAGCTCGTGCTGACGACGCCTGCAGGCGCTACGACCCCGCAGTCCGTGCAGACGCTGGTGGCGCAGGTGAAGCCGCAGGCCGGAAACGTTTATACGGTTACGCTTCCGGCAGGCCTCGCGACAGGTACGAAGGCTTCCGTAGAGGCAACCTTCATTCCGGGTGTGGATACGGCGAACGGAACGAAAAAGAACAGCCTTTCACTCGGCGCAGCGATTACGGTCGCGGTGAGCACGTTTGAAAACAGGGCGCTCCTCGAGAATGCGAAGGCAGTCGTGAACGGCCTTCAGGTAACCGCTTTAACCAATGCTTCGGAGACCGAATGCAGTGCGGCAGCAGGTTACAGCGCAGGCTCTATCGGTCTCGCAGGCGCGATCGCAGTCACGGTCGGCAGCGTAAAGACGGAAGCGGAAGTCGCGAAGAGTACGGACCTGACGCTGGGGAACGGTGATTTCACCGTCAAAGCGGAAGCCGAAGGAAGCTATATCACCGCAGCAGACGCATCCGGTTCATCCGAAAAAGCGTCGGCGCTCGGTGTCGGCGCCGGTATCGCGGTGGCCGTCACCGGTATGGACACATTGGCGACGGTGGAGGACGGGCTTTTAATCAAGCGCGAATCGGCCGATGTAAACTCGAATGATGTCGAGATTTCTGCAGTTGTAAAGGAAACGCAGACGGTGGAGGCGAAAGCCGGCTCCGCAGGCGGCATCTCTGTCACGCCGGTCCTCGCGCTCTTAGTCGCAGGAACGGATACAAAAGCATATTTCGGAAAAGGAGACGCTTTCAATGCGGCCGGAAATCTGTTCATCCATGCGGAATCCGATATTAACCGTGCGTTGGGAGCTGATGCTTCTTCCTCAGGCGATTCCTGTGCAGCAGGCGGTTCCTTCACGATTTCCGTCCTGAATGACGACACGAATGCACGCCTCAGAAGAAATGTGAAGGTTAAGAATGTTTCCGTCAATGTAAAGGCGCGGAATAATTCCAGAGGAACCTCGCGTGCCGGTGCGAACGGCGCGACCGCCTCGAAGGGAGACAGCAGCGGGGACCCGGACCCTGCCGGGGGCGGGCAATCTGATCAGACAGCCGCCGGAGCGCTCGGCGGCGCAGGAGCTCTTTCCGGAAATGTAGGAACGAATAACACGAATACAGCATCTACGAACGCAGCCTCGAAGAAGCGGATGAGCGCATCCACTACGGAGGGAAGCATTACAGTAGCTGCGGCATTTGCATTGAATATCCAGAATATCCATAGTAAAGCAGTCATTGACGACGGCCTCGAGATTACCGCGGAAGGGGAAGACGAGGACGGAAATGTCAATGTCGAAACGCTGACGAAATATGAAAGCGAGCTGATGGCGAACGGATCCGCATCGCAGGGAAAAATCGGTGTCGGCGTCGCGGTCAGCATTAACATCTCCGAATACGAGAATCTCGCAGAGATCGGTGATTCGTCCGTGAAGGCGAACAGTCTTTCCGTTACGGCCGGTATGATGCCGGATCCGGACGAGGCGGAAGCAGGGGAAGATTCGACGGATCAGAACACGAACTGGCTCCGCGATCTTTTGGAAGAGGCTGTGAAAAAGCTTGTGACTGATATTTCGGATGAAATCGGGCTTGCGGATCTGATTCCGGCAGAAGCTATCGCCACTCTTTTAGGCGAAGTTTTAGACGCGGCGATGGAGCAGCTCCTGGCAGGAACCGGGTTAGAGAATCTTCTGAAGTCCAATCCTTTGGAAACGGTGAAAAAGAATTGGGCGACCTTCTGCGAGGGCTTCACGTCGATTCCGAAGAAGCTTCAGGCGGTGGTCGACAGCATTATCGGCGAGGAAGCGTTACCGGACGAAACCGAGAGCGAGCTTCGGGATAAGGTAAAAGCGGCAGTTGTTAAATATCTGAAGGAAGAAGCGATTCCGGCGATTACCGACGCTGTGATGGCGAATATCGTGAAGATCGCCGAGCCGATGATCACGGAGAAGCTGACCGGCGCTCAGGGCGGCGACGATACAAAGAATATGATGAGCGAGAAGATTAAAGATGCTTTCGTCGGGGACGAGGGCATCCTGATCGCGCTCTTTGATAAATGCGCGGGTGACATTCTCACGAAGATCAATGAAGTCATCCAGACGATTCCTGTTCTTGAGAACACTGCAATTCCGACGAATTTCGAAACGCTGAGAGCCACGAATCTCGATACGGTGAAATCGTTCTTTATGGAAACCGGGAAATCGGTTCTGAAGCAGGCGGCGAACTCGATCACGGAGGGACTCTGTGATGTTGATCAGTTAATCACCTTCATTAAGGGCGGGAATATCGCAGAGACGATTAAGACAAATATTATGAACGCGCTGCGGGAGGCCGGAAAGGCGCTCACGAATGCTGCAATCGATGCGCTGACCGATGTGCTTAACGTAAAAGTTGAAGTAGAAGAAACCGGTCTGCATCACGCATATAAGACGCAGGCGATCGCCGGCGCAAGCGCGAGCGGCGTCAGCGTCGCAGGCTCTGTCGCATTGGCAGTGATCCATGGAAGCACCATTTCGCAGGTGAAAGCGGCGCAGGAGCAGGCGAAGTCCGTCATCGACGTTTCGGGGGCGGTGAGCATTGTCGCGGAAGGAAACCATGTCGAAAAGACAGTCGCGTCCGCGGCAGAAAATTCGAAGGGCGAAGCGGATCCGAACGCTTCCGCAGGAGCTGCGGATGCGAAGGCAGCAGCCGATAACACGCAAACGAACAATACCGCGAAGACGGGCTCGATGGACTTTACATGGGAAGGAAAAGGCGGAACTGTGACCGCTTCCTCTGTGGACCGGGAGACCGTTAAGACCGAAATCCTAAAGGATGCGAATCAGCAGACGCGGAAGAACTCGGTAACCGGTGCTGACCTGGTAGCTGTTACGACGATCACCACCTCCGCGAATGTAGTGAAATTCGCGATTGAGGAAGGATATGAGCTTGCGGGGAAGATGATCCGGTTCTCGTATACAGACGAAACCGGAGCCGCGAGAACGATCAGCTATGCGCTCTCCGATGAACAGATTAAGAACGGCTTTACCGTGATCTATACTGCTGTCGTCCTTGATAACGGAAAGGACGAAAACAATAAGGATACCGAGCCGGTTTTATCCGCTTCCTTCAAATTCGACGGAAGAGAAAAGACGATAAAGGCCGGCAGCCGTGTCAGCATGAGCGTCGTCTTTGCCCCGCGCGTAAGCGTAAAAGCCGGAACGTTTAACGGAACAGAACCGACCGGGTTAGCGGATATCGCCGGAGTCCTTTACGCCAGCACGCAGAATCAGGATAAGACTTATACGAATACCTATTTATATAAGGATGACGCGGCAGTCGCGG
>DCGM01000099.1:0-7788 GCA_002315255.1 Lachnospiraceae bacterium UBA1778 | reverse complement strand
CTCCTTTCCGCGAGCGAAGTCACATTGGACGGAAAGACGTATCATACGGATCTTCGCGGAAGCTTTGAAGACCGCGTCACGGTGATCGTGAACCCGGCGCAGGGGTATGAACTCGAAAAGGTAACGATTTATTACAAGCTGAAGGATACCTGGAAGGAGCAGGTTTTATATACGAAGGATGACGGAATCATTGATTCCGACACGGAAGTGAAGGTGGGCACTGCCGTAACGAAGTTAAGCGGCGCGACAGCATATCACTTCTATCTGGCAGAAGCGGACACGATCGTCGTACCGACCTTTAAGAAGGTGACCGGCGGCGCAGCGCAGACCGGCGCCGGAACTACGGCGAAAACCGCTTCCGGAAAGTCGGTCGGTGTCGGCGCAGGCTTCGCCATGACCTATTCCGATGTGACGGTGATAGCGCTCCTCGGCGGAAACCGGAAGGTAGATGCGGGCTCCTTAAATATTCAGGCGCTTTCCTTCCACAATGCGGAGACGGCAGGCGTGGCGGGCTCTGATCCGCTCGCCCAGGTGAGCGATGGTGTCCAGAACCAGACGAATAAGGATATCGCATTGGATGCGGCAGTCAGCATCAATGTGATTGACGATACGGTAGAGGCGCGCGTAGAGGACGGCTCTGTTATCACGCTTTCCGATTCGCTCGGCGCAGTTCCGGCTTCAGAAGATGCGGACGAAGGAAGCTTCAATGAAGAAGCGGTTGCAAAGGGAAAGACTGTCGCGAAGGCGAGCGCATTCGCCGCCGGAAAAGGGACGGCAGTCGGCGCCAGCGTGACCGTCAATATCATCGGAAGCCAGGTGATTGCAGGCTTCGCCGGAACAGCTACGATGCCCGGAACAGCACATATCCTCGCCTTTACAGAGAACGGAGACGATTCGGAAGCGCTCGCGACGGCGATGGGCGCAGATATTGACCGTTATTTAAATAAAGCGGCAGGCGGCGTAAAGACTACCGAGGATACTGCGAACAAACTGACGAACGGCGATTATTTCGGCGCTGGAGATACGACCGGCTTAAACACGCAGGGCAGCACGAATACGACAGCGACTCAGGTGAACGGCACGCTGAATCAGAATGCCTCGACCGGAAGCGGCGCGAACAGCGCAAACGGCNNACGGCGGCACCGGAACGACGAGCAGCAATGCTTCTCTTTCCAGTAATGTCCTTGGCACACAGCGGACGGATGGCGTGAGCGGCGCTTCGGCGGCGAGCAGCGCGAACCAGGGTACTGCTGCGGCAAATAAGAACAGCGGAACCTCAGCAATCGACAGCGCGAAGGGAAGCAGCGGACAGAAGTTCCAGGTAGCTGCAGCTGTCGGTTTAAATATCACGAAACATAAAGCTAATACAACCGTATCCGGAGCGATAACCGCATCGGATATCTATGCAGAGGCTGTAAACCATGGGAACTTCATGACGAAGGCGACCGGCCTCGCCATGAGCTTTGCGAAGAACTCGAATTCGATCGCGGCAGGCGTTTCTGTCAGTGTTGATAAGAACGAAGCGACAGTGTCTGTTTCCGGAAGTATGATTTCAGGAGACGAGGGCGCATTGGAAATCCGTTCCGACCTTACGCAGAATATGGACGGCAAATATAAAGGTCTCCTCGCGGCGCAGTCGCTGGCAGGCGCAGGAAGCGGCGAAGGAAAGATCTCTCTCGCAGGCGCAGTTTCTGTCGTAACCGACCAGACAAAGACGAAGGTGATTATTGCGAATCTCGCCACCCTTCAGGGTGGACGCATCGTCCTTTCCGCAACCGATAAGACGAAGCTCGCAGTCCGTGCAGGCGGCGTATCGGTTTCGAAGGGCTCGAACGCCGGCATCGGCGCCGCATTCGCGCTGATTTATGGTGAGAGCGAAATTAAGACATCCGTCGGTGACGGATGCACGATTTCCGGCGGCAGCCTCGAAATTACGGCGAAACGCGATAAGGTTGATTTCAGCGATTACGAGAGCACATTGGGACTTACCTCGTTCGTAACAGACACGTCCGGACTTTCCGAAGAGGAAAAGGAGGATGCGGATACCGGTCTCGTAAATCTCGATAAGGGCGAAGACGGCACTTATAAGTTTGATATCGATGTCGATACGGGCGATGTGATGGGACTCGTAGACGCATTGAACGTACTGAGCTCTACGAACTATTATCTGGAAGCGGCAGCCGGCTCGATTATGAGCTCTGCGACCACGACGAACTCATCGCTCAGCCTGGCAGGCTCGATCGCAATGCTCTTCTTCTATAACACCGTCAGCGCTACGGTCGGAGACAGGACGACGATTACGCTGACCGGCACCGACTATGACGTCTATGAGGACGCAGACGGAAATCTCTATTATGTAGTCGGCGAGGATGCATTCGTGAAGGATGATGAGGGGGCACTTTCGGATTCCGGAATCGATAAGAGCATTCTTACAGCGGAAAGACACCAGAAGACTACCGTTCTGGAAAGCAAGCTTTTAAAAATCTTCCGCAGCAAGACTGCGAGCGATAAGAATCTTTATTATCTCTATGAAGATGAGAACGGTGTAAAGACCGTATATACGAAGGAAAATAATAAGTTAAAGGCTTCCGCAGCTGCCCTTTCGGGGCTGAAGGAGGTCTGGGAAACCGAAGCTTTTGATACGGTGGAAGAGACCGAATCGCCTGCGACGGAGATGATCGGCGGCGTCGAATATACGTTATATTCAAAAGGCGCGGATATCTATTATGTGGCGGGAGAAAAAGTCTATTCGAAAGCAGTTTCAGAGGGACAGACCGGCGAGATCATCACATTAACGTTAGAAACCGTGGCCCTTTCTGAGCTGTCCGTGGTAAACGTAAAATCGAAAGCGAAAGTAAAGGCAGAGTATGAGCTTTATTACGCAGGCGACACGATTTTCTACGTCTATAAAGAACGGGTTTATGAGAAGGATGAAGACGGAAACCTGAAGAAATCGGGAGTAACATTTGCGCAGCTGAACGGAAAGCAGAAGATGAACGGGAAAATTCCGGTCACCTATACAGCCGGCATGATCCTCCGCGCGGAAGATCTTCTGAATATCCGCATTCTGGCAGGCTCTGTCAGTGTCGCACCGTCAAAATTAAGCACCGGCCTTACGGTCGCCTTTATGCTGAACGAGGACGCGGTGAAGGCGGCGCTCGGCTCGAACGTCACAGTCACGATTACGGACGGCACCTATCTCCAGCGGGCGGTGACGAAACTTGATGTCCTGTGTGTCACCATTGCTGCGGCAGCGGCGACGGGCGCGCAGAAGAGCGCAGCGTCGGTCGGCGGCGCATTGAACGTAATCGCTATGGAAAACCGCTCCGATGCGACGCTCGGAACTGCGGTAGTGATCATTTCGGAAGACGATCTCACGATCGAATCGGTGATTGATACGCAGGCAGTCCTTGCGAGTCTTTCCGCTTCCGGCGGCAATGCGACGGCGGCCGTCGGCGGCACGATCGCAGTCGTTATTAACGATGCTTCCGCGAAGACCGACCTCGGAACGAATGCGACATTAGAAAGCAAGGATGCTTCTGTAAAGGTCAGCAGCACGAATAATGAAAAGCTTATTAACCTTTTAGCATCGGCATCTGCAGCGCCTACCGGCAATGTTTCTGTCGCCGGTACGCTCGGTGTGCTCGTTTCGCAGAACAAAGCACAGGTGCTGGGAACAGGCACGAAGCTGCTCGCATACGATGATGTCGAGACGCTGGTGAAGAGTAAGTCGCTTCTCGTGGAAGTGGCAGCGGCGCTTTCGTTCGGCGGCACCACAGCGGCTGTCGGCGCAACGATCCTCGTAAATGTCTTTAACCGGACAGCAGAGATTCTGCTCCACGGCGCGACCATCACCGCCGAGTGCGGCGATGTGTTAGTCCAGACCGCGATGGAGGATGTAAACGTCATCGTCGGTATTGCGGCGGCTGCGACTGCCGGTATGGGTATTTCCGGCGTGATTCCGGTCTATGTGGCAGAGAATACCGGAAGCACGGTGGTGGATCGGAAATCGACCGTGACAGCAGGCGATTCGGTCGGAATCATTGCCGATCTCGATACGAAGACTTATATGTTCGCAGGCGGTGTGACCGTTTCCGGAAAGGCCGGTATCGGCGCGACGATCGGAACGGCAGTCCTTCAGAATAGTTTAAAGACATTGGTTGGCGGCACCGTGACAGCGAAGCTGCTCGTGCCTTCTACCTCTACGAACTACGGGCTTACGAATACCGGAGCGGTAAACCGCGAGAAACGGCGCCACGGTATCGTAATCGGTGCGGATGCGCGGGAAGTCGCTGTGATGGCAGAGATCAGCGCTTCCGCTTCCACCGGCATCGCTGTCGGCGGAACGGTATCGACACTCATCGTAAAGAATAAGGTTTCAACGACGGTCGAAAAAGGATCGTCGGTCATAGTGGAATCAGAAGATGTCGGCGCAGACGATGACGCCGACGTACACATAGAAGCGTCTGACGAATCAGACTTCGTTCAGTTTGCAGGCGCGGCGGCGGTTTCCGCTTCCTCCGGCATCGGCGCGACAGTAGTCGTTCTGGTCTTTAATAAGACTGTCGAAACGCTGGCAGAGGGAATCACCGTGAATACCGGCGGCTCCGCAGTCGTGACCGCGAAATCAGACAGCGATCTTTGGCTGCTCGCACTTTCGTTCGCGCTTGGCGCAGGCTCCGTAGCAGTTTCCGCCGGCGGCAATGTCCTTGTCTTCCAGGACCAGGTCACCGCGAAACTCGGCGGCACCATCACTGCCGGACAGAATCTCGCGCTTCTGGCGACCGGGAACTCCCGGCTCGTCAATGCAGTCGCTTCGATCGCAGTAGCGAGCTCGAGCGCTGCGGTAGGCGGATGTGTCATTGTCACCTACTATCAGGACGAAATCCAGGCAGAGCTTGTCAATGGCAGCTCCGTTTATGCGGACGGACGGGTCTATGTCCTTTCCGGCAGCACAGAGGAAATCATCACCGGCGGCGTAGGCCTTTCCATCAGCGGTGGCGTAGGCTTCTCCGGTCTCGCCGACATCCTCGTCAGTAAAGTCAAGAATACCGCGAAAATCGGCCATTATGCGACCGTAACGGCGCTCCATCTCGATGTGATCGCATCGGATGATTATAATCTTTTAGGCGTTGGCGCGACAGTTTCCGCAGGCAATGCGGCGGTCGGCGTAAACGCGATCATTTCTGTCGCGAAGAACACCTTAAGCTCGACGATCGGAACCGGCTGTACTATCCGGACGACCGGCAGTAAGGGTACGGATGCGAAGAAGAATTACGGTGTGACCGTACAGTCGGTTTCCGGCCGCGACGTGAAGCTCGGCGCCGGAAATGTGGCGATCGGCGCTTCTGCCGGAATCGGCGCGACCATTATGGTAGCGGTGATCGGCGGAAAGATTGATCAGGACTCCTCCGACTGTCTCACGAATGAAAATGCCCGCTTTAACGCGAATCAGTTTAAGACGAGCATGGGAAGCGGAAACAGCGGAAGCAACCCGAAGGCGGACGGATATGTAGATAATCTGACGCTCGAGAATGATATCGAAGGCGACGGCATCCGGAACAGCGAAACAACGGTCGGCTCGAAGAATGAAGACGGCGAGATGGGCTATGAAGGCGCATCCGGCTACGATACGGAAGATTCGGAGAGCATTGGAAACGCAGCTGCGAAGAAGACCGGAACCACGTCAATCAGCGGAAAGAGCTACGACATCTATAAGGCCGCGGATGATAAGGAGTATTATGTTTCCTCTGATAATAAGGTTTATCAGAAGAATGACAAAGGAACGCTTGTCCGCGCAGATATCACCTATAAGCGTCTCATTGGCGATAACCGCGATGAAGAGGAAGCCGGAAATCTCGGCGCATCAGCACCGGATTATTCTCCGATGGATGCGGTAACCGCTTCGATCGGTGAGACCAGTTATATCGTCAGCGGCGCGGATATCGCAGTTTTAGCGATAGATAATCTTGCGGCGCAGCTCGTGACCGTTACGGTTACCGGCTCCGGCGGCGCGGCTGTCGGCGCGAACATTGCGGTTGCGGTCCTTTTCAGCAATGTAAGCGCGGAAGTCTTTAAGGGCGCCGAGCTTTCGGCAGAGGGCGATGTAATCATCTCCGCCGTCAGCGGTTCTTCGCCGGAGGATGCTACTCCTGACGCGTCCGTGAAGAAATATATCGAAGACGCGACGAAGAATGAGGACGAAGACAGTGACGAGAAGGTAACGCTTGACCGCGAGACTATCCTCGTTCTGAGTGTGGCAGGCGGCGTAAGCGGCTCTGTCGCCGTCAATGTATCGGTTTCCGTCCTGGTTCTTTCATCTCAGGTGGAAGCGATTCTCGCAGGCAAGGTCCTGTCCGCGGCAAGCGTGACAGTCTATGCTGAAAACAATTATCCGGAAGTGATGGCGCTGACGCTCGCGGTGAGCGGCGGCTTTACAGCTGCGGCCAGCGTCTGTGTCTCTGTCGTCAGCTTCGCAGGAAAGGCTACGGCGGCGGTTTCGGATGAAAGCAGTATTACGGTAAGCGGCACCGGCAATGTGACCGTCGCGACTAAACTTGATAACCGTGCGACAGCTGTAGCGGCTGCGGCAGCAGCCGGCTTAGACGGCGCCGGAAACGGCGGCGTAGCGGTAGTCTCGAACCGCACACAGGCGCTCACCTATGTCGGAAGCGGCGTCATTATCAGCACGAAGGGCGATGTGACCGTTTCGAACACGTCGGATGTTTCGGCGAGATGCTATATCGTCGGCGTCTCCTTCTCGCTTGGCGTTTCGGTCGGACTGAATGCGGCAGTAGCAGTGCTGAAGCCACAGATCATTACATTTGTCGGAAGCGCGCCGGCCGGTGTCGAGCTGGCCGATGCCGAGCGGAAGGGAAGTATTTCCGGACGTAATATTATCATCCGGAATGAGGTGACCTCCGATGCGACATGCTTCGTATTAAGCGTCAGTTTAGGCGTGGCCGCAGTCAGCGGAAACGTCCTAGTAGTCCTGAACGATGTGAAGTCCATAGCGTATGTAGGCGGCATGAATCTCACCGCAACGAAGGATATTATCATTGAAAGCATCAACCAGTCCGCATCCTCCTCAACGATGTCCTCTGTCGCAGGCGGCGGAGCGGCTGTCGGTGTGTCGGTCAGCGTCGTAAAACTCCGTTATGAGAACAGCGCGGAGCTCAATGCGCAGGATGCGAGAATCTCTGCGGCTAACGTCTATGTCCGCACCTATAAAGAGTATATTGAGAACAGTACAACGAAGCAGAAGATCAGCAGCGCACTTGCGAAAGCGCTTGCGGTCTCCGGTAATATCGGTGTCGTTGCAGTCGGCATTAATGTGGCGGTCACCGATAATAAATCGAAGAATAAAGCAAAGATCTCCGGAAACGGAAGCTTCACGCTTAGCGGAAAGATGGAAGTCCAGGCGCTTCTTAATACGAAGACAGACGCCCGTCTGTACGGTTTAAGCTATGGTTATTTCGCAGTCGGAATCGGTGTTGTAGTCGCAGTGAACCGGGCAGAGAATACTGCCTCTGCGGACGCATCCTCGTTTAGCGGCGCGTCTCTTTCCGTGAAAGCGGAGACCGGAAGCGCTGCGGGAGAAGCGGATGCTTCTACCGATGACGGCGGTGACACGGAGGAAGAAGAACCTGGAGAAAACGCATTCGCCTATATCCTTCAGGGTGCAGGCGGTGTGGTCAGCGGAAACATCAATGTAGCGGTCGCAAATTCTGCGATTCAGAATATAGCAAATATCAACATCGGCACGATTTCGCTGTCCGGTGCGCTTTC
>DCGM01000036.1:233-3857 GCA_002315255.1 Lachnospiraceae bacterium UBA1778 | reverse complement strand
TGATTTTTCATAGCTGGTCTCCTTAGAATAGATTCTATTCTTTAGAAATGATTGAAAAAAATTTACTCCCCTGTCGACAGCGAGCCGGTCATCGCGTTCTTCGCGCCGCCGATCTTTTCGAACTGGAGGTTAAGCGCGAGGTTCGCGCCGTCTAATGTGATGGCATCCGCGTTCGTCGCGATCGTGCCGTCGAGGTACATATAGGCGGAAACCTTCAGCGCGGTATTCTTTGAAAGGTTAATTCCCTGGAACGCTTTTTCAATCGTGAGAATCTTTTCGCTGATCTTCTCCTCCAGGAACTTAATATATCCTTCTATCGCAGCTATCGCTTTCTTCGTAGCGTCCGGTTCGCTCACCTGCGGCGTAATGACCTGTTCCATGATCGTATCGCGCTTTTCCGTAATCAGGTTTTCTATCGAAGCCTGAATCTCTTTCGCTTCAATGTAATCTTCGTAATTGGAAGGATCGCTCGTATGATTATAGAATTTCAGCTGGAACTTAAAGGAATCGCTTCCTGCCGTCCACTGGCTCTCACGCTCGATCGTATAGAACTGCGCGCATTTCTGCGGTTCTTCGTCAAACTTGACGCCGGAGGATTCAAAATCGTAGTATTCGTCGGCGAGATAATCCTCTTCCGCTTTCTGAAGGATCTCCGTATACGGAACGATCTTTGCCGTGAGGCATAATCCGTCCTCGCCGTCCAGATTGAACCGGATTCTGATTTTCTCTAAAAGTCCGACAAGCTCATCGCTCGGGCGAAGCCGTGTCACATAATCGAGTACGCTGTCGCTTTTGATCAGTTTGAGATACGTCCAGGCGGAAGATGCCTTTAACTCTGTAACCGTCTTCTCCATCAGAAGGTTCAGCTCGTCAAACGTGAAGTAATACATCGCATATCCGCTATCCGCATTTTTCTGCCGGAACTGGATCTCATAAATGACCGGATTTCCGGAAAGGTTCGTCTGGAAAAGCCCCTGAAGATGCGTATATGCTGTCGTCCATGCGGTCTTCTTCGCGGCGCGTTCCGTCGCATCGCCATCGAGAAGCAGAATATAATCACGGAAGGCTTCGAAGCAGTCCTCCGCATCATCATCGACATCATCCATGATGGCATTCGCTTTATCGAATGCATCCGGAAGCGTGAATACTAAGGAGCTGCCGGCGCCCTGCTCTGCGTTTACGGTGCCGCTTTCATTCGTCCCGTCATCCGCGCGGTAAGTGCCTTCAGAGAGCTGAAGCTTCACGTCATCATTGGCACGAAGCCAGAACGCAAATGCGAGCGCATCCGCAAAGTCCGAGTCCTCGTCCTCTGTAAAAACGGAGAATCCGCCAGCCGGAGTTTCGACTCCGGAATACGCAGAGATATACTTGCGTTCCATGGGGAAAAGCTCTTCAATCCGTCCGTCCACCGCAAACTTCGGTGTCTGCATGACGACGACGGTTTCGCTTCCGTCAACTTCCGTAGTATAAGCGACCGGCCGCAGAGAAAGCTCTTCTTCCATATTCGACAATGCAGTCGACAGGTCCAGAAGGTTTCCCCATGTATACGGGTTTCCGGCTGTGCCGACATCCCCTACCAGTCCGCTCACCGCGTCAATATCTTCCGCATCCTCGTATCCGTTGTCCAATGCGATTTCGATATTTTCATTCGCCGTAATCTGCGTCGCGATTCCGGTCACTTCCGGGCTCGTGGAAATCGTAAACCATGCGTAGGAAGACGATCCCAGCATAACGGTTGCGATTACTAAGGACATCGTAGCGGCCATCAGTTTTTTCTTATATTTCATGATTGTTCTCCTGATTGAGCAGAGTATTTATTATGCGTTCTGCGCTTTTTTGAATTTACTTAGCACCTTTTCTGCGCTTTTCTTGTGCGCTTTTTGAGCTGCTTTTGAGTTTCTTTTATGCTTTCGCGGGGTTAGTCGTCTGAGCCGCTCTCGCTCTCCGATTCTTCTTCATATACGCGACCGGTCATCGCGTTCGTCGCGCCGCCGATCTTCTCGAACTGGAGGTTCAGCGCTAGGTCGAGGCCGTCTATCGTCGCGGCATCGGCATTGGTGACCGCTTCGCCGTCGAGGTACATGTAGACGTCGACCTTCTTCGCTTCGTTTGCGGTGAGGTCAATGTGCGGTAAAGCCATCTGACAAGCGGCAAGCTTTTCATCCGCCGTTTTGGTAAGATGCTCCAGAAATGCCTCAACGAGATCATCCAAATAAACAGCAAACTCTTCGGATGTCATTGCATCTACTTTATCTTTAATGATGTCGATATCAGAGCGTACCATATCCATCACCATTTCACGATGACTTTCATAGTTTTCCATTTGGTATGCAAGGCGGTAGACAGAAACACTGTTATTCAGGGCTTCAGCCAATTCCGTATAACCGGCAGTTTCAGTTGTGTAGAACGCTAGTTTAAAAGTGAATTTATCATCTCCAGATTGATGGTGCATCAGCTCTATTATCTGTCTATTGCCCGTAATACAGTAGTTGCAATCGAGAAATCCCATACTTACGGTATCGCCGTCAATGATAAAATCAAAATAATCACTGTTAAGATGCGAGTCCCTGGCAATATCCTGATAGGTGGTATAGGGAACGATCCTAGCCATGAGTTCCTGCTGACCCTCTTCTGATGTTACTATAAAGCGAAGGCGCGTCTTGTTTAAGAGGCGCAGGAGCTGATCTGACAAGGAAAGTTCATGTTTAACCTGAAAGGTAAAACAATCATTGAGAGGATCATAAAGAGAAGAACCCAACGTCTGCTCATCTTGTGAAAGAGCCATATAGTGTTCCACCTCATCCAATGACGCGGAATAGATTTCTATAAAGTCCGAGTCATAAAATACGACCTTAAAATTATATTGAAGCGGGCCTCCGCCAATATGCTGTTGAATATACTCTTCCATCGCTGCACGGGTACTTTTCCATTGCGCTATATAAGGAGCTCTTCCTTCATCTTCATATTGCAAGCGATAATAGTATAAACTGTTATATAATGAGTCTAAAGCGCAGTTACAGTAATTATAGAGTTCATTATCGATGCTTTCCGCCGCATCTACCGCCTCCTGTGGAAGCGTCAGCGTCAGCGTGCTGCCGAGTCCGCTCTCCGCATTCACAGTCCCGGCTGTGTTCGTGCCGTCATCCGCACGGTATGTGCCTTCTGAAAGCTGGAGGCTGACATTTGCGTTTGCGCGTAACCAGAACGACAATGCTAAAGCATCCGCTTCATCGGTGTCCTCGGTCTGCTTGAAGATCGAGATGCCGCCGGACGGGGTGGTTACGCCGTCATAAGCCGAGATATATTCCTGCGCCATGTCGACGAGCTTCGCGACACGGCCGTCGAGGCCGTACTGCGGTGTCTTCATGACTACCTTCGTCTCGCTGCCTTCAGTCTTCGTCGAGTATCCCACCGGCTTTAAGGAAAGGTTCGCGCCGATATTCGTCATCGCGGTCGTCATATCGAGCAGATTTCCCCATGTGTACGGGTTTCCGGCCGTGCCGGTGCCGCTTATGACGGCGCTGGCCGCATCGATTGCTTCCGCGTTTTCGTAGCCGTTATCGAGGGCGATCTCGATATTTTCGTTCGCGGTGATGCTTGTTTTGATTTTGCTGATTTCCGGAT
>DCGM01000036.1:0-172 GCA_002315255.1 Lachnospiraceae bacterium UBA1778 | reverse complement strand
GGACGGTGGCGACGACTAATGATAAAGTTGCGGAGATCAATTTTTTCTTAAATTTCATGGCGGTCCTCCATTTACGTATATTGTCAAAATGCGCATTGGCGGATGCGCATTTTTTCATGGTTCGAGGAAAAAAAGGACACTTTCCCTTTCACCCGATAGTCTTAGGCTATAC
>DCGM01000012.1:6853-40606 GCA_002315255.1 Lachnospiraceae bacterium UBA1778 | reverse complement strand
CTTCTAAATCATCATACAAGGATAAAAATGAACAATAATTTTAATGAATCCGTTAATTCGCTCTTATCCGGACTGAACGGTTTCGTCAGTTCGAAAACCGTGATCGGCGAGCCGATCGTCGTCAATGACGTGACGCTGATTCCGCTGACCGATATTCAGGTCGGCATTGGCGCCGGCGCTTATGCGAACAAGGCGAACACGACCGGCGGCGGAATGGGCGCGAAGCTTTCGCCGAGCGCGGTGCTCCTCATTCAGAAGGACGGCGCAGTCAAACTGATCAACATCAAAGGCGAGGACGCGTTTGTGAAGGTTCTCGATAAAGTGCCGGATGTAGTTGACCGTCTTAATGGTATTTTTGTCAAGAAGGATCCTGCAGTCGACAAAAAAGTCGATGAGATCCGAAAAGAAGGAAAGAAAATCTTTTCAAAAGAGAAAGAAACCGAGAAGTAAGAGTTTCACTTTCCGAATCCGATTCTGACAATTACACACAATATGTATGAATAAATTGTGAAAAGCAGACCGAATCTTGTGTTTGGCCTGCTTTTTCTATGGACAATTCTTTTTATAGAGAGTAAAATCATCTTAGTGATTTCGGAAAAAAGAGTTGACAAACGAAACCGGTGCGTGTATCATTGAAAATACGAACAAATGTTCTATCGTGGAGGAAATAATGGAACTCTCTGAAAAACAGAAAGCATTGGAATCGGCATTAAGCCAGATTGAAAAGAGTTATGGAAAAGGTTCTGTCATGCGCTTGGGCGACAGCCAGGCGATGGTGGTAGAAGCGGTCCCGACCGGTTCGCTGAGCCTCGATGTAGCGTTAGGTGTCGGCGGTATTCCGAAGGGAAGAATCGTAGAGATTTATGGACCGGAATCTTCCGGTAAGACGACGATCGCGCTCCATATGGTCGCGGAAGTCCAGAAACGCGGCGGCATTGCCGGCTTTATTGATGCTGAGCATGCATTAGACCCGGTTTATGCGAAGAATATCGGTGTTGATATCGATAATTTATATATTTCTCAGCCGGATTCCGGTGAACAGGCACTCGAAATCTGCGAGACGATGGTCCGCTCCGGCGCAGTCGACATCATTATCGTCGACTCTGTTGCGGCATTAGTTCCGAAGCAGGAAATCGATGGCGATATGGGCGATTCCCATGTCGGTCTTCAGGCGCGTCTCATGTCACAGGCGCTCCGTAAACTGACAGCTTCGATCGGAAAATCGAACTGTATCGTCATTTTTATTAACCAGCTCCGTGAAAAAGTCGGCGTCATGTACGGAAACCCGGAAACGACGACCGGCGGCCGTGCGTTGAAATTCTATTCATCGGTCCGTCTCGATATCCGTCGTATCGAATCCTTAAAGAACGGCGGCGAAGTCGTCGGTAACCGTACCCGCGTCAAAGTTGTTAAGAATAAGGTCGCTCCGCCGTTCAAAGAATGTGAATTCGATATCATGTTCGGCAAGGGCGTCAGCCGTTCCGGCGATGTGCTGGATCTCGCTTGCAATGCGGGCGTTATTTTGAAATCCGGCGCATGGTTCTCTTATAACGGAGAGAAGATCGGTCAGGGACGGGATAATGCGAAGATTTATCTCGAAGAGCATCCGGAGATTTTCGACGAAGTCGAGATGACGACACGAGAATTCTTCCACCTTCCGGTTCAGCGGCCGGCAGCAGCAAAAACTGAAGAGGCACCTGTCGAAAAACCGAAGCGTGCTACGAAAAAGGCTGCCGAAAAGGATGTCGAGATTATCGATATTGAGGAGTAATCTTGAAAGAGTTTAACATTAAGATCACGAATGAAGCGGATGACGGGAATCTTCGGGAGAAGAATGAAACGGATGAAGTGATTCTTCAGGCGAAGAATGAAGCGGAAGAGGAAGTGATTCTTCAGGCGAAGAAAAAGGCGATGCGCCTTCTGGAGTTTATGGACCGCACCGAGAAGCAGCTTCGTGATAAGCTGAAGGAGGGAGAATTCCCTCCTTTTGCTATTGAAGAAGCGATCGCTTATGTGAAATCCTATCATTATCTGGATGACCGCCGTTTCGCCGAAAGTTATATCCGAAACCGGAAAGATTCGAAGAGTTCTTATCAGATCCGGATGGAATTATCGGAGAAGGGCGTTTCCTCTGAACTGATCTCTGAACTTATTGATGCGGAAGAGTGGGATTCAGTCTCTGTGGTAGCCTCTTTATTCCGAAAAAAGTACTCTAACAAAGACCCGAAAGATCCGAAATCGTATGAAAAAGCATTTCGTTATTTTTCTGCCAGAGGATTTCATTACGATGAGATTAAGAAGGGGCTGGAAGCTGCATTGGAAGATGCGGAAAACGACGAATAATCATTCTTTTTCTGCCGTTTTCCGATTGTAAAAAAAGCTGATTTATGCTATATTTTACTTGTAGTATTTTTGCAATCGGGTTTGTATCTTAACACGGCCGTCTGGTTGTAATCGATGCTATTTTGCAGGTATGGCGGAATTGGCAGACGCGCTGGATTTAGGTTCCAGTGGGAGACCGTGCAGGTTCAAATCCTGTTACCTGCAAATCTTTATTTTTTCTTCTTGACAATGGCTAAACAGTGTGTTAGAATCTCCTTCGTTGGCGCTGATTATGCGGAAGTGTTGGAATTGGCAGACAAGCAAGACTAAGGATCTTGTGGTGGGTACACCGTGTGGGTTCAAGTCCCATCTTCCGCATTTCGCCAATGATGCAGATATGGCGGAATTGGCATACGCGCATGATTCAGGTTCATGTCCATGTACTTGGGTGTGGGTTCAAGTCCCACTATCTGCACGTACGTTTATCGGTCGGAGATTCATCTCCGGCCTTTTTATTTTTTTCAGACACTTCTGGAGTTCTTGGATGAAAAAACTGATTCAGGCAATCAAAAAGGAATTTGATCCGGGAACGGCGCTGAAAGAGCGCCAGCTTCTTCACACGCCTTTTGATATGGAACTGATCATCTGTATCGTCCTTTTAAACATCATCGGGCTCGTCATGATCTACTCCGCAAGCTATTCTTATGCGGAGAGCATTGATAAAGCTTCCGACTATTTTTTCTGGAACCAGTTCAAATTTGTAGCCGCGGGAATCGCTCTGATGCTCGCGTTCTCTTTTGTTAAGACCTCTTTCTGGAATCGAAATAGCGTGGTGATTCTCGTAGTCGCACTTTCGGCTTTTCTCTTAATCGGCATTTTTATCCCCGGACTTACACGCGATTCGCACGGTGCGAACCGCTGGATTGTCATAAAAGGCGTTTCGATTCAGATTGCGGAGCCGATTAAATCTGCCGTCATTTTCCTGATGGCATATCTTTTGTCAAATTTAAAGGTCTGTCGCGTCGCTAAAACGCCGGAAGATAAAATCAAACAACTGAAAGCTTTCTGGGCGATTATGATTGTCGCCGTTGCTTTGGCGGCTTACCTCGTTTTTGCTACGAATAATTTCAGCGCGGCTGTCATTGTTTTTTCAATGATTTATTTTACGATGATCGTTCTTTACCCGCATAAGAAGTGGCTGATTATCGTACTGGCCATCGGGATCGCAGCAGCAGGTCTTTTAATTCTGCTTTTTAAACTGAATGCTTTCCCTTATGATCCGGAGGAAAACTTCCGCTTCACACGAATCCGCGCATGGCTTGACCCGAATAATGAGCAGTTCGCAGCTGCACAGGCGGTCCAGGCGAAACAGTCGCTTTATGCGATATCTTCCGGGCGGTTTTTCGGAAAAGGCCTCGGCCAGAGCATTGTAAAATATAAGCTTTCAGAAGCGCAGAATGATTATATTCTGGCTGTCATATTTGAGGAGCTCGGCCTTTTCGGCGTCTTATTGATTACAGCGCTTTATCTCTTTCTATTTTGGCGGCTCCACCAGATTTATATCGCCTGCAATAAGAATGTTTACCGAAAAACAATTGTACTGGGCGTCTTTTTCCATATCGTACTCCAGGTGGTGATCAATTATGGCGTCTGTGTCGGACTCCTTCCGACGACCGGCGTCACATTGACCTTTTTAAGCGCCGGCGGAAGTGCCGCTTTTATGACGCTTATCGAATTAGGGCTCGTATTATCCGTGGACCGTGAGAACAAGCTGATGGCGCTTTACGAAGAGGAAGAGATGAATCTAGGAAAAGAGGACCCATATTTCGCACGGATCCGCGGCGAACAGAAAGCTTATAAGGAAGCCCGAAGAAGACAGAAAAACATAAAATGACTGTGTCACGAAGAAACGGATGCGTGAACTCGTGAAGTAGTGAAGTAGTGAACTCGTGACAGGATGAACACGCGATCGGACATATGAACGCGTGAAGGAGATTAAAATGGCTGAAAAATCGAAAGCATATTACGGAGAAGAGCTGGCGCTGATTGAAAAATGTTCCGAAGACGAGATGAAGGAACTGATTCCGCTGGTAGTTTCCGGAGACCGGAACGCCGAGAACCGCATGATTGAAGGAAACCTTTATCGTGTTTATGAAGCGGCCGGTTACTTCGCCACTGAAAAGATCTCGTTTATGGATCTCGTCCAGGAGGGGAATATTGCATTGGTTCTTTTGCTTCGCGGGCTGAAGAATTCGAAGAATCCGGTACGCGGCTTGAGCCGACGGATGGACATCGCGATAAAGGATGCGATGGAATCGTTCGTTTCGGAAGAGGAAGAATCGCTTCGCGCAGCAGAAGAAATGAAAGTACGCCTCAATGTAATGGATGAAGTCTGCACGCGCCTCGCAGAGGAATACGGCCGTGAAGCGACCGCTGAAGAAGTTGCGGAAAAGATGGACATGGAGCCGGATTCCGTACGTTATCTGATGCGCGTGGCGTTAGCTGCATTGAGTAAAGAAACAGGGGAGGAAGAGGAATGATCCGAGTTTGTGTCGATGCGATGGGCGGCGACAATGCGCCCGCCTGCAATGTCGAAGGCGCATTGCTCGCGCTCTCTGAAAACCCTGAGGTTTCCGTCATTCTTTCGGGAAATGAAGACGTGATCCGTCAGGAACTGAACGGAAAGACTTATGATGAGAATCGCCTGGAAATCCGTCATGCGTCTGAAGTTATCGAAACCGGTGAAGCGCCGGTTATGGCTATCCAGACGAAAAAGGATTCCTCGCTGGTGCGCGGCTTATCGCTTTTAAAGACAGGTGAGTCGGATGCGTTTGTTTCCTGCGGAAGCACCGGAGCGCTTTTAGTCGGTGGCCAGGTACTGGCGGGCCGGATTAAAGGCGTGAAGCGGGCGCCGCTCGCAGTCGTTTTGCCGACGATGAAAGGAAAAACAGTCCTGATCGACTGTGGCGCGAATGTCGATGCGAAAGCGGAAAACCTTCTCCAGTTTGCTATTATGGGTTCGCTCTATGCGAAGCACATTCTCGGAATCCCGGAGCCGACGGTCGGACTGGCAAATATCGGCACAGAAGAAGAGAAAGGTAATATGCTGACGCATGACACCTATCCCCTCTTGAAAGCAGAACCGTCTATCCGCTTTATCGGAAATGCGGAGGTCCGCGATATCCCGTATGGCGTGGCGGATGTAGTCGTCTGCGAAGCCTTTGTCGGCAATGTTATCTTGAAAATGTTCGAGGGCACGGCCAAATCTCTTTTAAAGTCGATCAAGGCCTCTTTGAAATCAAACCTTCTCGGAATGATCGGCGGTCTTATGATTAAGCCGTCATTAAAGAAACTGATTAAAACATTTGACTCTTCAGAGGATGGCGGCGCGCCGATGCTCGGTCTCAACGGACTCGTTGTAAAAGCGCATGGAAATTCAACAGCCTTGCAGGTGAAAAATGCGATCTTACAGTCGATTTCTTTTAAAGAGAATGACTTATCCGCGAAGATAGCAGAAGCGGTCGCAAAACTAAAGCCGAATACCGTTCAGGCGGATTAAGAAGCAGAACGATTTAACTGCAGATGTTTATAAAAGATAGAAACATAAGGCATTAAAAATGACAGAGTTAGAAAAAATTATCGGATATGAATTTCATAATCCTGAACTTCTCGAGCGCGCATTGACGCACAGCTCCTATATTAATGAACATTACCTCGAGAAAACGGACTGCCTCGAGCGTCTCGAGTTTTTAGGGGATGCAGTTCTGGAAGTTGTGATTTCGGAATTCCTTTACCAGACATTCCCGAACAAGATGGAGGGCGAAATGTCCAAACTTCGCGCTTCGATCGTCTGTGAGCGGGCGCTTGGCCTTTCGGCAGAAGAAATCCGAATCGGAGATTTTTTACGGTTCGGGCGCGGGATGGCGATCCATCAGGCGAAAGAGAACGACTCGATTACATCGGATGCGTTTGAAGCATTGATTGCAGCATTATACCTCGACGGCGGGATGGAAGTCGCAAAGAAACTGATTCAGGATCATGTGATAAATGGATATGAGCGCCGTGTCCTTTATCAGGATGCTAAAACGGTTCTTCAGGAAATCTTACAGAAAGATCATCGGACGCTTTCCTATGAACTGTTAGAGGAAACCGGACCAGACCACAATCCGGTATTTAAATCCGCGGTGCTGATCGATGGTGTCCGGTATGAGAGCGGCGAAGGGCATTCAAAGAAAGTATCTGAAATGAATGCAGCATTCAAAACAATCGAGCGGCTGAAACAGGAAAAAGCAGATTAAACCAGCTGAAACAAAATATTAACCGGCTGAAACAGAATATAAACCAAGGTGAGACAATTATGTATTTAAAATCTATTGAAATCCAAGGCTTCAAATCATTTGCGCATAAGACCGTGCTGGACTTCCAGAACGGTATTACCGGCATTGTCGGTCCGAACGGCTCGGGTAAGAGTAATATTGCGGACGCAGTGCGCTGGGTTTTCGGCGAACAGAGCGCGAAGCAGCTTCGCGGCTCCAGTATGCAGGATGTTATTTTCGCAGGAACGCAGCTTAGGAAACCGCAGAGTTTTGCGTCGGTTTCGATTACATTGGATAATACGGACCGCGCGCTAAACATTGACTTTGACGAAGTGACGGTCACGCGTAAAGTCTATCGGTCGGGCGAATCCGAATATATTTTAAATAATAACCGTTGTCTCCTCCGTGAGATCAATGAGCTTTTCTATGATACCGGTATCGGCAAAGAGGGCTACTCGATCATCGGTCAGGGTCAGGTCGATAAGATCCTTTCCGGAAAACCGGAAGAGCGCCGCGAACTGTTCGATGAAGCGGCCGGAATCGTGAAGTTTAAAAAGCGAAAATCGGTTGCTATGCATAAGCTCGAGTCTGAGCGTGAAAATATGGTACGTCTTACCGATATCATCGGAGAACTTGAGAAGCAGGTCGGTCCGTTAAAACGGCAGTCGGAAACCGCGAAGAAATATCTCGAACTCCGGGATTCATTAAAGAGCTATGATATTAACGCGTTTTTACTGGACAATGCAGTTTTCAGCGAGCAGCTTGTCGAGACCGGAAAGAATCTGGCGCTTGCGGGTGAGAACTTAAAAGAAAAGAATGACGAGATTGAGGAGCTGCGGAAGCAGTATTCGTTCGTCGATGAAGAATTGAAGGATATCGATGGAAAGATCGACCAGGTCCGCAGCAATGTAATGGCTTCGGGCACGTCGAAGAGCGCCTTAGAGGGCGAAATTAACGTTGTCCATGAGAAGATTCATTCGGAAGAAGCGAATATCACGCATTTTGAAAACCGTATCCATGAACTGGAAACAGATATCGTGAACAAACAGAACACGATCGCCGACATTAAGAAGGAAAGTGAAGATTCCAAATCGAAAACTGCGGAAGCAGAAGCGGCATTTGCAGAAAAGTTTGAAAACCTTCGCGCATTAGAAACAGAAATCAATCTTTACCGTGACTCGATTGAAGAGAGCCATGGCCGTGAGATTTCACTCTTAACGGAGCGCTCGAGCGTTCAGGCGCGTGTCAGCGAATTGAATGCGCTTCTTTCGCAGAACGAAATCCGTAAAAACGAATATGAAGAGCGTGAACAGGATTTAAATGATCGCATTGCCGCTTTAGAGAAAGAAATCGAAGAAGGATCAAAGGCCCTTACGGAATCGACGGAAGCGATTACGGCGAAAGAGCAGGAAACAGGCGAATTCCGCGACCAGTTAAATGAAGCGGATCGGAATCTTTCTGAAAACCAGCGGAAGTTTAACGACCTTATGCAGCGCTATCAGGTGGAAAAGAGCCGTGTCGATACGCTTCGCGCGATGCAGGAGCGTTACGAAGGCTATAATCCGGCTGTCCGAAAGATTATGGAAATCTATAAAAATGATTCCTCTGTCTGTGGTGCTGTGGCTGATATTCTGAAGACAGAACCGAAGTATCAGACGTTGATCGAAACGGTTCTCGGCGGTAATTTCCAGAATATTGTAGTCGAAAAAGAGTCGAAAGCGAAAGAACTTGTCGAATATCTCCGTGAGAATAAAGAAGGGCGCGCAACCTTCCTTCCGCTTGACTCCTTAAATCCGACCGGCGGAATTACTGATAAGGCTATTTTGAACGAAAACGGTGTCCTCGGAACAGCGGACGAACTGGTTCAGTATGAAAAGAAGTATGAACCGGTCGCGAAATATCTTTTAGAGCGTTTCCTCGCGGTCGACACGATGGAGAATGCGCTTCGGATCGCGCGGAAATACCATTATTCTGTACGGATCGCGACGCTTGACGGCGAATTCTTAAATGTCGGCGGTTCGATTACCGGCGGCGCTATGCGGAATAAAGCGAACGTCTTAAACCGCACGGCTGAACTTGACCGGATGGAAGAGAATGCAAAGAAATGCAAGGACGAAGCGGATAAGATCAGCCGCACGATGAACCAGTTAAAGCAGATTAAGTCTTCTACAGCTGTGGAAATTACAGACCTCGAAGAAGAATTGAAAGAGTTGGAGAAGAACGACCTTTCGATCCGCGCATCCTTGGATTCGAAGAGACGTGAGAAGACGGCTCTTTCGACGGAACTTCTCGAAAACAGATCTTCGAAAGAAACGATTTCCGAAGAATCAAAAGGTTATGATACCGAACTTCGTGCGATCACGAAGGCTCTTAGTGAACTTGACAAAGTCGGCTCTGATTCCGGCGATGCGAACGATGAAACGAAGAAGCTTCTCGACCAGGCGGTCAGCGCACATGATCTTTTACAGAATGAAACGCAGGAACTGAACCTTGCCCTTCAGCGGCTCCGCCAGTCCGAAGAGTTCCGTTCTGATTCTGTTTCCCGGCTGGAGCAGGAAATCCAGAATGCATTTGACGACCAGGCTGCGTTAAAACAGAACATCCGGAATTCGAAGACACAGATTGAGGATTTCCATGTTCAGATTGAAGACCTGACGGTACAGATCAAAGAAGCGGCTGATAACACGTCCGGTCTCGATGAAACCTTGAAACTTTTACAGGAAAAACGTGACGAAATCGCTGAAAATCAGCGCACGTTCTTCCGTCAGCAGGAAGACCTTTCGAACACGATCAATGATCTTTCGAAAGAGGAAATCCGTCTTCAGGGCATTAAAGAGCGTCTGGAGGAGAAACTCGACTCGGCGACTGAGTATCTCTGGGAAGAGTATGGAATGACGCCTTCTGAGGCGGCTCGTTTCGAAGACGGTTCCTTGCATGATGAGACTCCGGCGAACATCCGTAAGAAAGCGGCAGAACTGAAGAGCAGCATTAAAGCTTTAGGAAACGTAAACGTCAATGCGATCGAGCAGTATGCGGAAGTTTCTGAACGCTATGAATTCATGCATGGTCAGTATGAAGACCTCGTCGAAGCGGAAAAATCATTAGTCGCAGTTATCGAAGATCTCGATAACGGAATGCGGAAGCAGTTCTCGGAAAAACTCGAAGAAATCCGCGTGGAATACGATAAAGTTTTCAAGCAGCTCTTTGGCGGCGGTACTTGCGATATCCGATTGGATTCGGAGGCGGATATTATTGATGCGGATATTTCCATCATCTCGCAGCCGCCGGGAAAGAAACTCCAGAACATGATGCAGCTTTCAGGCGGTGAAAAGGCGCTTTCCGCGATTTCATTGATCTTTGCGATACAGAACCTGAAACCGTCACCGTTCTGTATCCTTGATGAAATCGAAGCTGCACTCGACGATTCAAACGTCGGCCGGTTTACGAATTATCTCCATCGGCTGACTGACCATACGCAGTTTGTCGTCATTACGCACCGTCGTGGAACGATGGTCGCTTCAGACCGGCTTTATGGTATCACGATGCAGGAGAAGGGCGTTTCGACGCTGGTCAGCGTAAATCTGGTAGAGAAAGAACTCGACGATTAAAATCAGACCGTTTAAACAAACATTGGACGTGTCCTCAATTTGGCACAGGAAAGATGATAGAATGGGTAATAACGAAGAAAAAAAAGAAGCTGGATTTTTTGAACGGCTGAAGCGCGGACTTTCGAAGACGCGCGCCGGAATCGTAAGCGGTCTGGAATCGGTCTTTATGGGGGTTTCTTCCATCGATGAAGATTTCTATGAGGAGATTGAGGAAATCCTTCTGATGGGCGATCTGGGCATGCGGACGACTGAAGAAGTGATGGAAACCTTGCGGGAGCAGGTGGAACGGGAGCATCTCCTTCATCCTGCGGACTGTAAAGCGCTTTTAGCACGCATATTAAAAGAAAAACTGATTCTTCCGAATGATGCGTATACCTATGAAAACTGTCCTTCCGTGATTTTTGTGATCGGTGTCAACGGAGTCGGAAAAACGACTACGGTCGGGAAACTGGCCGCCCGTTATCAAAAACAGGGGAAGCGGGTGTTGATGGCGGCTGCGGATACTTTCCGCGCGGCTGCTATTGATCAGCTTACCGAGTGGTCGAACCGGTCCAATGTTCCTGTGATCGCACAGAAAGAAGGTGCAGACCCGGCCGCTGTTGTTTTTGACGCGGTTGAGGCGGCGAAAGCACGGAACACCGATCTTTTGCTCATTGATACGGCAGGACGTCTTCATAATCGGAAGAACCTGATGGACGAGCTTCGAAAGATGGACCGTATCATTTCCGAAAAGATGTCAAATGCGCATCGTGAAAACTGGCTCGTGCTGGATGCTACGACCGGACAGAATGCTGTTTCCCAGGCGAAAGAGTTTATGGGAGTGTCTGAATTGACCGGCATTATTCTCACGAAGATGGACGGTACTGCGAAGGGCGGAATCGTCTTTTCTATCTGCTCGGAATTAAAAGTTCCGGTGAAATTCATCGGTGTCGGCGAGCAGATTGACGATCTTCAGAAGTTTGATCCGGAGGCGTTTGTCGACGCATTGTTCGAGCAGGAGTAAGAGTAAGTTTTTCGATTTTTAGACCACTCGGAATATCCGGCTGAAGAATGGAGATTTTTATGGAACAGCTGTTTTCGGATACATTTCCGAATTTAGAGGCGAAATCTGACCTTAAGGGGCTTTTTCCTTTGATGACTGTGAAGCGTTTGCTTTACAGTAAGGACAAAAAGTCCCTCTTTCTGCATTTAACGATTCATCGCATCTGCGGAAAGAAGACTGTTCTCGCCGTGGAAAAACTGATCAATGAGCAGGTGATGCCGGAAGGTACCGCCTGTAGTATTGTGGAAAACTATGAACTGCCGACGGAATATACGCTGAAAGACCTTATGGATGCTTATTGGGAAAGCCTGATCATTGAACTGGCAGACGGGTCTTCGATATCACGGCGGTTTTTAGAAAAAGCAGATTATTCTGTTCTCGATGAGAATACGGTTGCGCTTAATATCGAAAATCACCCGCTCGCAAAGTTAAAAGAAAAAGAGTGGAGAAAGATGATTTCCGGAATTTTTATGGACCGGTTCGGCTTTACGGTAGAAGCGCGGCTTTCTTTTGACAAAGAATCGAAGCGGATTCCGAATAAAGATCGTGATGATGTCGTTTATTTCGATGAACCGAAGAAAGTGGAAACGCCGAAAGACGAGATGCTGGAAATGCCCGGAAGCAGGGGGAGTAAAAAGAATTCCTCCGAGAATATTTCCGAGAATATTTCTTCGGATGCTTCCGGAAAATCCTCAGTTGATAAAGCCGACAGTTCCTCGTCGAATTCTGCGAATGACAGTTCCTCGTCGAAATCTGCGAACAGCAGTTCTTCGTCGAAACCGGCAAATAGCAGTTCCTCGTCAAAAACTGCACCTGGAAAGTCTTCTGGAAATCGTGCGACTCCCGGTTCATTAAACCAGCGGAGCGGATTTGATAAAGGGCGTGTCCGTACGCCGGTGGCGATGCTTCGGAATGATGACCCGAACGTATTATACGGTCGGGATTTTAACGATGAACTCCATTCACTCGAGTATTACGGCGAAGCGCTTCAGGGGAATGTGGCATTTAAAGGTGTTATTTTCTCTGTCGAAAGCCGCGAATTACGGAACGGGAAATTTATGTATCTTTTTGCTGTGACGGATTATACCGATTCCGTCATGGTAAAGATGTTTATTAATCCGGAGGATATCGATACGGTGAAGGCGCGTCTGAAGGAAGGCGTGGCGATCCGTTTGAAAGGCCTGGCGGATTATGATGCGTATGACAAAGAAGTATCGATCCGGAATGTGGCAGGCATCGTCAAAATCGAAGAAAACTTTATTACGATGCGGGAAGACCGCGCGCCGGTGAAACGTGTGGAGCTGCATTGCCATACGAAAGCTTCGACCAATGACGGTCTCACCGATCCCGAGCGTCTCATTAAAACCGCGAAGGCCTGGGGGCATAAATCGATCGCGATCACCGATCATGGCAATGCCTACGGCTTCCCGATGGTTCATCACGTCCACGACAACGTCAAAAATCCTGATTTTAAGATCATCTATGGCTTAGAAGGTTATTTAGTCGATGATGAGAAGGAAGTCGTCCGAAATGCGGGAAATCAGGCGCTGTCGCAGACTTGTGTGGTTTTTGACCTGGAAACGACCGGAATTTCACCGGTTCAGAACCGGATTATCGAAATCGGCGCGGTTAAAGTACGTGACGGCGAGATTTTGGAACGGTATTCGGTTTTTGTCAATCCGATGATGCCGATCCCGTATCGTATCGAACAGCTGACCGGAATCAGCGACAGCATGGTGAAGGATGCGAAGCCGATTGCGGAGATTCTTCCGGAGTTTCTCGCATTCTGCGAAGGCTGCTTCCTCGTCGGCCACAATGTCGGTTTCGACATTTCATTCATTGAAGAGAACATTAAGCGGCTCGGTCTTTCGCACGAACCTTTTACGACGGTTGACACGCTCCCGATTTCTTCAAGCCTCCTTCCGTATCTTAAAAACCATAAGCTGGATACGGTTGCGAAAGAACTCAATGTTTCCCTCGAAAACCACCATCGCGCGGTTGACGATGCCGAATGCACGGCTCAGATATATCTGAAACTTGTCAGCCGTCTGAAGGCGCGCAATCTCACTACCTTAAAAGAGATCATTCCGCTCGGGAAAATGACGGACGAGCAGATCCGCAATGCGCACTCGTATCATATTATCCTTCTCGCAAAAAATAATGACGGCCGGGTTAATCTCTACCGTCTGATTTCCGATTCCTGCCTGAAATATTTCGGCGGCCGTCCGGGGCGCCCAAAGATTCCGCGCTCGCTTCTTAACGAGCGGAGAGAAGGTCTGATCCTCGGCTCCGCATGTTCGGCAGGCGAACTTTTTGAAGCGGTTTTAGAAGGAAAAACAGAGGATCATATTAAGAAAATCGTTGATTTTTATGATTATCTCGAAGTTCAGCCGCTCGGAAACAACCAGTATCTGATTGATGAAGACAAGTATGACATCCATACGAAAGAAGAACTCCAGAACCTGAATAAAGAGATTATCCGCTTGGGCGATACGTACGGAAAACCGGTCTGCGCGACCGGCGATGTCCACTTCCTGAATCCTGATGATGCGATTTACCGCGCGATTTTACAGGCGGGCTCCGGCTACCGTGAATCGGAAGACCAGCCGCCGCTTTATTATCGGACGACGGATGAGATGATTGCTGAGTTTTCGTATCTTGGTGCGGAAAAAGCGTATGAAATCGTCGTTGAGAATACGAACATGATCGCCGACCGCATTGAATCGATCAATCCGGTTCGACCGGATAAGTGCCCGCCGGTAATCGAGCATGCGGACGAGGACCTGCGTACTGCCTGCTATAAAAAAGCCCATGAATGGTATGGGGATCCGCTGCCGAAAATCGTCGAAGACCGGTTAGAGAAAGAACTTCATTCGATCATTGGCAACGGATACGCCGTCATGTATATGATTGCGCAGAAGCTCGTTTCAAAATCGGAGAGCGACGGCTATCTCGTCGGCTCGCGTGGTTCGGTCGGCTCGTCCTTTGCCGCGACGATGTCCGGAATTACGGAGGTGAACCCGCTTCAGCCGCATTATCGCTGCCCGTCGTGCCAGTATTCGGACTTCGACTCTGAGGAAGTGAAGAAATATTTAACCGCTGCCGGATGCGATATGCCGGATAAAGTCTGCCCGAAATGCGGGAAGAAGATGATCAAGGACGGCTTTAATATTCCGTTCGAGACTTTCCTTGGCTTTAAAGGTGATAAAGAGCCGGATATCGATCTGAACTTCTCCAGTGAATATCAGTCGAAAGCCCATGCGTTTACGGAGGTTATTTTCGGAAAAGGCCAGACCTTCCATGCAGGAACGGTCGGCACTGTTGCACAGAATACCGCAATCGGCTATACACTCCATTATTTCGAAGACCGGAATATGGTGAAGCGGAATTGTGAAGTTACGCGCCTTGCGAAAAATCTGGAAGGCGTGGTCCGCACCTCCGGCCAGCATCCGGGCGGTATTGTAGTACTTCCGTTCGGCCAGGAAATCAATACTTTTACGCCGATCCAGCATCCCGCGAACGATCCGAAATCGCCGATCATCACGACGATGTTCGAATATCATTCGATTAACCACAACCTTTTAAAACTTGATATTTTAGGCCATAACGATCCGACAATGCTCCGCATGCTGGAAGATCTCACCGGCCTTTCCCCGCGGTCGATTCCGCTTGATTCGCCTGAAGTTATGCAGCTCTTTAAGGATACGAGTTCTTTAGGCCTTTCGCCGGAAGATATCCGCGGAACGAAGCTCGGCGCGCTCGGCGTTCCGGAATTCGGCACAGATTTCGCCATGGAAATGGTCATCAGCTGTAAGCCGGAGAAGCTTTCTGACCTCGTCCGAATCGCCGGCATGGCCCATGGTGAAGATGTCTGGACCGGAAACAACCAGGTGCTGATTGAAAACGGAACCTGTACTATCGCCAGTGCCATTTGTTGCCGTGACGATATTATGGAATATCTCATCGGAATGGGGCTGGACCCTGCACTTTCCTTCTCAATTATGGAGAAAGTCCGTAAAGGAAAAGGCCTGACGCCCGAATGGGAAGAAGAGATGCGCGCGCATGACGTGCCGGACTGGTACATCTGGTCCTGTAAAAAGATCAAATATATGTTCCCGAAAGCGCATGCTGCAGCATATGTAATGAGTGCATGGCGTGTCGCATATTATAAGGTTTTCTATCCGGTGCAGTATTATTGCGCTTATTTCTCGATTCGTGCCGACAGCTTTAACTATGAATCGATGTGCCTCGGCAAAGCGCATCTGGAAGCGAAGATGGATGCCTATCTGAAGAATCCTGAGCCCTCTCCGAAAGAGAAGAGCGAGTATGATGACATGCGGATTGTTCAGGAAATGTATGCGCGCGGTCTTGATTTTGTGCCGATCGATATTAAAACGGCAAAATCGACGCTGTTTACTGTCATCGACGACAAGCATATTATGCCGGCCCTCGTTTCGATCGACGGAATGGGCGCGAATGCTGCCGATTCGATCATTGAAGCTGTCAAAGACGGCCCGTTTATTTCGCTTGCGAACTTTAAGAGCCGGACGAAGGTTTCCCAGACGATCATCGATAAGATGGTAACGCTGAAGATTCTCACAGGGCTTCCGGATGATGACCAGTTCTCATTGTTTGATCTGATTTGACCGGACAACCCGTATGATGTGACCGGACAACCCGTATGATGTGACCGGACAGCCGGTGTGATGAGATACGCCAGCCGGTGTGATTTGACCGGACAGCCTGAAAGTTGAAATTATCAGTCGCTTATGGTATGATAATTTAGTTAAAGCTCGGTCATTTCAGACCGAAATAAATACAGAAAGGGACCGGAATGGACATTTCATTTGTTATCCCGTGCTATAACGAAAAAGACAATGTAAGAGTCGTCTATGAAACGATCCGTAAAATCTTTTCTGAAAAGCAGATTTCGTTCGAAGCCGTCATGGTCAATGATGGCTCGAAAGACGGAACCGAGAAGGAACTGAAGAAGCTTTACGCAGATTATCCCGACGGAACCTTGAAGGTGGTCTCGTTCTCCCGAAACTTCGGAAAAGAGGCTGCGATTCTTTGTGGTCTAAAGCATACGACCGGCGATGCGGTCTGCTTTATCGACGCCGATATGCAGCAGCGCCCCGAAGTCGCATTGGCAATGTATGAAAAGCTGATTTCGACGGAAGATATCGACTGCGTGGCGGCTTACCAGAAGAGCAGAAAAGAGAATTTCCTTCTGTCATTCTTTAAAAAATGCTTCTACTTTTTCATCAATCTGATCACGACGACCCGTTTTACTCCGGGTGCCAGTGATTTCCGTGTCATTTCCCGGCGTATGGCGAACGCCATCCTTTCGATGCAGGAGTATTTCCGTTTTTCAAAGGGACTGTTCTCCTGGGTCGGTTTTGAAACCTATTTTATGGAATATACAGTAGAAGAGCGTCTTTCCGGCTCTTCCAAATGGTCTTTCTGGAAGCTTTTCAAATATGCGCTTGAAGGAATCATCGGCTATTCGACTGTTCCGCTTTCGATTTCCAATGTGCTCGGAATCCTTCTGATGCTGGGCGGATTAGGGCTTCTGATCGCAGGGCTCATCATTTCAGACACGGTTATGACCATTCTCGGCGTCGTCCTTTTAGTCGGCGGTTTGATTCTTCTCATGATCGGCATCACCGGCATGTATATTTCCCGTATCTATCTTCAGGGAAAGAACCGGCCGATATATATTGAAAAAGATGTATTAGAAGGAGAAACGGATGGCTGCAGCCGCTAATTCAAAAAAGAATTCTACCAGTAACGGCACGAAGCGTTCCTATAAAAAAAGCGCTTCGAAGGATGCTTCGGCCTCCCGTTCAAAGAATGCGGTAAAGGCGACAAAAGCACGCCGTGAAAAAGCGGAGAGGGAGGCGGCACGCTCAAAGCGTCTCGTCGAGATTCTTTTGATTCTCGTCGTCTGCCTTTCGCTTCTGATGTTCGTTTCCTGCTTTGTTCCGGCGCTTTCCTGGCTTCGGAACATCTGCTTCTTTGCATTCGGCTATCTGATGTATGTATTTCCATTCGTTTTCATTGCCGCAGGATTCCTTCTGACATTTGATCTGTCGGAAACCGGCATCAAAATCCGTAGGACGGTTGGCGTTTTGCTGATTCTCTTTGCCGTATCCGGACTTGTCGGCGGATTTACCGAGAATGCTGAAAACGGCGGCCTTTTAGGACGCCTGAACGACCTCATTCTTTATAAGAATATGGGGATCGTCGGCTGCGTGATCGTCAATATCGCATTGATTCTGATCGGCATCGTCCTGCTGACGGAATTCTCGCTTTTCAACCTCATCAGCCGCCGTATAGACGAAGCCCGTTCCCGCCAGAAGATTATCAATGAATCGCATGAGGTGGAGCGCCTGACACGTGATCAGGAAAAGGCAGCCGAACGGGAAGCACGCCTTCGCGAGCGGCTTTCTGAACGGCAGAATGCTCGGGCAGCTGAATTAAAAGCTGAACATTACCGGAAGCAGGAAGAACGTCGGAAGAGAGAAAATGAGCAGCGTTTCACGCGGGTCTTCGGAATCGTCGATACGACGATCTGTGATGACGGAACGAATGGAAACGGGAACGCTTCTTTTATCGATGACGCTTCTGGAAACTTTAACTCTTCTACGGAAAATACAAAAGTTAACCTTAAAAATCGGGACACGAAATCGATTTCTAAAGAAAACGCGTCACTTTTTAATCAGGCTTATAATGACAGTTCTGACGCTTCTTTGACGAACGCGTCAGTTTATGGAAACTCCGGAAACATGAAAGCAAAGCTTGAAAAAGATGATGATTTTATGCCGGAGATCACGATTGCGCCATCTTATTTTTCCACAGACGGACAGGTGGACCGTTCGGAAGATGTATTCCGTGAGCCGAAGCTTGACAGCGGTGACAGCTATGTAAAGACGGTTATCACTTCAAACGGAAAAACCGTCACATCCGATACGAATCACGATCTGACCGCGCGGAAAAATGCAGTTCAGGAAGGAAATGTCAGTGAAACCCATACAGATGTAGCGGAAGCATTGGCGAATAACCGTGACAATACAACGGTAGAAAAACCGGAAGCGCCGGAACCGACGAAGCCTTATAAATTCCCGCCGATGAGCCTTCTCTCGAAAAATACGAACGGAAACGGCAGCCGCTCGACGAGTGAGATTAAAGAAACCGCGCAGAAGCTTCAGAATACGTTTCAGAATTTCGGCGTAGGCGTTACGGTCACGCATGTCACCTGCGGACCTGCGGTTACGCGCTACGAGCTTCAGCCGGATATGGGTGTGAAAGTCCGTAAAATTCTGGAATATACAGATGATATCAAACTGAATCTCGCGGCCACGGATATCCGTGTCGAAGCGCCGATCCCCGGAAAATCTGCGATTGGCATTGAAGTGCCGAATAAGGTCAAGCAGACGGTCAC
The DNA here is from genome assembly GCA_002315255.1 of Lachnospiraceae bacterium UBA1778. Classification (GTDB taxonomy): domain Bacteria; phylum Bacillota; class Clostridia; order Lachnospirales; family Lachnospiraceae; genus UBA1267. Next base: position 21,874 of record DCGM01000012.1, on the reverse strand, counting down.
GGTACGTGAGATTATGGAGACCGACAAGTTTAAAACCGCCGGCTCGAAACTGAGTTTCACGGTCGGAAAGGATATTGAAGGAAATGGTGTCATTTCGGATATCGCGAAGATGCCGCACCTTCTTGTGGCCGGCACTACCGGATCCGGTAAATCGGTCTGCATCAACTCGATGATCATGTCGGTCCTGTATCATGCGACACCGGAAGACGTGAAGATGGTCCTGATCGATCCGAAGATGGTCGAACTTTCTGTTTATAAAGGAATTCCGCACCTTCTGATGCCGGTTGTCATCGATTCGAAGAAAGCCGGCAATGTATTGAACGCTATGGTCAATACGATGGAAAAGCGGTATGAGCTTTACAGCGAGCTCGGTGTCCGGAATATCGAGGGCTATAATGAACTGATCGACTTTGAAGCGCCGTCTGACAAGGACGGAAAGCCGTTAAAGCATATGCCGATGATTCTGATCGTCGTCGATGAGCTGGCGGACCTCATGATGGTTGCGAAGAACGACATTGAAACGGCCATCTGCCGTCTCGCGCAGAAGGGCAGAGCCTGCGGCATGCATTTAGTCATTGCGACGCAGCGTCCGTCCGTCAATGTTATCACCGGTCTTATAAAAGCGAACATTCCGTCCCGTATCGCATTCGCTGTTTCGTCCGGCTTCGATTCCCGAACGATTCTCGATATGGAAGGCGCTGAAAACCTTCTGGGCCGCGGCGATATGCTTTATTATCCGCAGGGCGCGACGAAGCCGGTCCGTATCCAGGGCTGCTTTGTCGACGATGAAGAAATCCATAAAGTCGTCGAGTTTATCCTCGCGCAGGGTCCGGTAAAGGGCGGCTCGATCGATCCTGATATTATGAAGGAATCGGTTTCTTCCAGTACAACTGCCGGCGGCGGTTCTTCCGATAAAGATGACTGTTTTGAAGAATCCGGCCGGTTAATCATTGAAAAACAGAAGGCATCGATCGGAATGTTACAGCGTGCGTTTAAGCTTGGCTTTAACCGAGCGGCCCGCATCATGGATTCACTGGCTGAAGCAGGCGTCGTTGGTGAAGAAGACGGCACAAAACCGCGTGAGATCCTGATGACGATGGAACAGTTTGAAGCGATGCTTCGTTCACAAAAATAACTAACTTAGGAGTTATAATGCAGGTACAGTGGTATCCGGGGCATATGACGAAAGCTATGCGCTCGATGAAAGAAGATATAAAGCTTGTGGATCTTTGCATCGAGCTGCTCGATGCCCGTGTTCCCATTTCTTCCCGAAATCCGGATATCAATGCTCTGGCGCAGAATAAATTCCGTCTCATCATCTTAAATAAAGCTGACCTCGCAGACCCGAAAACGACAGAAGAGTGGGTCAGTTATTTTAAAAATCAGGGGATTACGGCAGTTGCGCTTGACGCGCGGAAAAACCAGTCTGTATCGAAGGTGCTTTCGACCGTCAATGAAGTCTGCAAAGAGAAGATGGAGCGCGATAAGCGTCGAGGTCTTTTAGAGCGGCCTGTGAAAGCGATTGTGGCAGGCATTCCGAATGTCGGAAAATCTACTTTTATCAATTCTCTTTCCGGAAAAGCGACTGCGAAAACCGGAAACAAGCCCGGTGTTACGAAGGGAAACCAGTGGATACGCCTTAATAAGAAGATTGACCTTCTCGATACGCCTGGCGTCCTTTGGCCGAAGTTTGAGGACGAGAAAGTCGGACTTAACCTGTCCTTTATCGGTTCGATTAATGACGATGTCATTGAAAAGACCGAGCTTGCATATGAATTTGTAAAAATGGCGCAGAAATCAGGACTTTTACCGGTTCTTTCCGAGCGTTACGGAATAGAAGCAGCAGAAGAGGATGATCCGAACGACCTGATCCGATCCATTGCGATTAAACGAAACTGTATTAAAAAAGGAAATGAGCCGGATATTGATAAGGCCTCCTCGATGATCATTGAAGATTACAGGAATGGCCGTTTTGGCGCAATTTCCCTGGAAAGACCGTGATAAATGAACGAAGAAATGACGAAAGACAATCTGGTTTTTGATGAAGTAGATAAAGATATCCGGGTGACGCATTCGGGTAAAAAGAAGAATGAGGATCCTTTCTGGCATTATCTGATTCTGCTGGCTGTCGCTGTGGTTTGTGCGTTTTTAATCGTTAAATTTGTCGCAGTGCGTTCGGTGGTCGACGGTTCTTCGATGGAAACGACAGTAACGGATAAAGATAATCTGATTCTCGAAAAGGTTACTTATTATTTCCGTGATCCAGAGCGGTTCGATGTCATTGTTTTTAAGTTAAAGGACGATCCGAAAACACATTATATAAAGCGAATCATCGGTTTGCCGGGCGAAACCGTACAGATTAAGGACGGGTTTGTCTTTATTAATGGCAAACTTTTGATGGAAGACACCTACTGCAGCGAAACGATTGATTATGCGTATACGGCGAGCGAGCCGATTACACTCGGCGAAGACGAATACTTCGTCATGGGCGATAACCGGAACCATTCGAAGGACTCGCGTTCCTCCGAAGTCGGTCCGATTAAACGTTCGCAGTTTATCGGACGCGCATGGATCCGGTTCTGGCCGATCTGGAAAGCGAAAGTGATCGAATGAACATCCGTGAGATTGACGAATATCTTTCAAAAGTTCCTTATGTCTCGCTTTATGCTGCAATTCAGGAGTTTTCCGCTGATGACCGTAGCGGTGTAATCAAGGTCTGCGAAAAATATCAGAAGAAACTGGACGCATATAAGGCAGAACTTGTCCGGCTTGACAATATGATGGTCTATGAGCGGAAATATGCGGACTATCAGTTCGTCTGCGGCATTGACGAAGCGGGCCGCGGTCCATTGGCCGGTCCTGTCTGCGCAGCTGCCGTCATCCTTCCGAAAGATCATCCGATTTTATATGTCAATGATTCGAAGCAGCTTTCGCCTCAAAAACGTGACGAACTGTTCGACGAAATTCAGAAAGAAGCGATTTCTTTCGGAATCGGCCTCGCTGATGAAAAGACGGTCGATGAAATCAACATCCTTCAAGCGACATACCAGGCAATGCGCGAAGCGATTTCGAAGCTTAGCCCTGCGCCGCTTTGTACGCTCAATGATGCGGTAACGATTCCTGGGATTTCCATCCGGCAAGTGCCGATCATTAAAGGCGATGCGAAATCCGCATCAATTGCTGCAGCTTCGATACTGGCAAAAGTTACACGAGACCGGATGATGGTCGAATACGACAAGCTTTATCCGGAATATGGTTTTGCTCAGCATAAAGGATACGGATGTGCGTCGCACATAGACGCTATCCGGAAATACGGGCCTTGTCCCATCCATCGGATGACATTTATAAAGAATATTCTGAATCCGGACGGAGAGAATTAAAGAGTTTGTCTGACAAGACTAATTCGAAAACTTAATCTAGATTGATTTAAATGAATATGTAAATATTGTAAAAACAGGTATTTTACATATGGATAATAAGGAAAAACCAGTCAATGAATCCGTTAATATTTTAAATAACCGACAGAAAGGAAGCAGCTTTGAAGAACAGGCTGCTTCCTTTTTTGTCGCAAAATCGTATAAGATTTTGGCGCGGAATTACAGGAGAAAGACCGGAGAAATCGATCTGATTGTGTGGGACAGAAGAGAAACCTGTCTCGTTTTTGTAGAGGTAAAGTATCGGAAATCAAAGCGAAAAGGTTATCCGGAAGAAGCGGTAACCTCCTATAAACAGAAACGGATCATAAAGACAGCTGAATGGTTTATGCAGGAAAAACAGGTTAAAAATGATATCAGATGCCGATTTGACGTGATCAGCATTTTAAACGGAGAAATCTGTCATATAAAGAATGCCTTCGGAGGATTATAAAAAAAAGCGAACAAATTTTCGCAAAAAGTGTTGACAAACATCTGTTCGGGTGATAAGATATAACCATCGAACAAATGTTTTCTTTTTGTTTTGAAAAGGGGAGTCGATAAGATGAATAAGAGAATGTTTAGTAAATCAGATAAGAAACTTTTTTTAGGCGTTGCGGCAGTCCTTCTGGTAATCGTCTGCGCGTTAATCATCGCTTTTGGAAGCGCTGCAGTTCCAGCTTCTGCACAGGATAACCGTTCAGCCAGTGAAAAGAATTATGAGAGCATTCTGATCCACCAGGACGATACGCTGTGGTCGATTGCAGAACGCTACGCAGAGAAATCCGGCTGCTCGAAGCAGGAATATATTGAGACGCTGAAAATGATCAACGGTCTGTCATCCGATTTGATTATTACCGGAACCCATCTGATCATCTATTATTAATTTAAAACGATTTCAGCAGTTTACGATTCGACAGGAACAGATTAAATTTTTGTAAAACTGTAAGAAGGATAGCTGATTCTTGAGCGGTCGGTTTTTATTTGGTTTTCGCTGGTTAGATTTTTGGATTTACGAAATGATTTGCCGGTTGGTCTGATAAGCCGCTGTACAAACATTTCCTGATCATATACTTCACATTCCAAACGGGGAGATAGCAGTGTGAGATGCCTGTTTATCTCCCCGCCTTTCTAATATCTATTTATTCGCTAAACCCAGGTTTAACGAATAAATATAGCGAAAATAACCGCAGAATCCCTTTATTTTTATTGGATTCTGTGATATTATGAATTATGCGTTTAAACCAACTGTTAAACGGTTATCACGAATATGTTCTTTACTTTAGTTTGTTTTCCTGATTACTAACTTGTTTTTTTCTGGTTTTTATTCTTGTCTGTTTACATATTTGTTTTCACGATCACTTTATTTCGCTTGTATAAGTTTTAATTTGGAGGATTTATTTTGGCTGAAAGTTATCATGTTCAGGAAGATATGAAAAATACGATCAAGCTCCGTTCATTGATTGCGGATCTTCCGGCGTATACGAAGGACTTTTTCCGTGGAATTGAACCTACGACCAGCTCTCGTACGCGGATCGCATATGCTTACGACCTTCGTGTCTTTTATAACTTCCTGCATACGAATAACCCGGAACTTAAAAAGAAAGAAATCAAGGATATTTCTCTGAAAGACCTGGAATCTTTACGTCCGGTCGATATTGAAGAATATCTGGATTTCACGAAGGTTTACAGTTCTGCCGGTGACGAATTCCGCACGAATCAGACGAATTCGATCAAACGGAAACTGGCATCTTTGCGGTCATTCTACAAGTATTATTACCAGAAAGAAATGATCACTTATGATCCGGTGGCTCTGGTAGCTATGCCGAAACTTCGCGAGAAAAATATTATCCGATTAGATACGGATGAAGTTGCGGAGCTTTTAGACAATGTAGAATCCGGCACAAAACTTACAGAAAAACAGCAAGCTCTTCATGAAAAATCGAAAGTCCGCGATTTAGCGATGATGACGCTGTTTTTAGGCACTGGAATCCGTGTTTCAGAGTGCGTAGGCTTAAATATACGGGATGTGGACATGAAAAACTCCGGAATTTCGATTCATCGGAAGGGCGGAAAGGAAGTTACCGTCTATTTTTCAGATGAAGTTGAAGCTGCTCTTCTACCCTATCTCGAAGAACGGAAGGGCATTGAACCGCTTCCCGGACACGAAGACGCATTGTTCTTATCGCTACAGAAAAAAAGAATCACGGTACGTGCAGTTGAAAATTTAGTCAAGAAATATACAAAAACGGTGACTCTTTCAAAGAACATCACGCCACATAAATTAAGAAGCACTTACGGCACAAATCTGTATCGTGAAACCGGTGATATCTATCTGGTGGCAGATGTTTTAGGCCATTCGGATGTCAATACGACGCGTAAACATTATGCGGCGATTGAAGATGAACAACGTAGACGTGCCAAAGACGCGGTTCGGCTGCGTAAAGACTGATCGTCAATAGTTTCTTTGAAAATAGAATGAAAAGAATAATCAGACATCAAGAAAAACTATATAATGTAAAAAAAGAAGGTGCAACATGTTAAATTTTGAATCAGACTACTTAGCCGGTGCTCACCCGAAGATTCTGGAGAACCTTCAGAAAGCAAATTTTGAACTTCAGACCGGATATGGAATGGATCCGTATACGGAAAGTGCAAAAAAGAGAATTAAACAGGCATGCCAGGATGATGACGCAGAGATTTTCTTCCTGGTTGGCGGAACGCAGACGAATGAAACCGTAATTTCTACGATGCTTGCGCCTTACGAGGGCGTTCTCTCGGCTGTAACCGGTCATATTAATGGTCATGAAGCCGGCGCAGTCGAATATACCGGCCATAAGATTCTTCCGTTGCCGCAATACAAAGGAAAAATCAAAGCTGAAGACCTGCTCTTCTACCTCGAAAGTTTCTCAAAGGACGGAAACCAGGAGCATATGGTTTATCCTGGTATGCTCTATATTTCTCATCCGACAGAATATGGAACGCTCTATTCGCTTGATGAATTGAAAGAAATCCATTCTATCTGCCAGCGCTTTGAGATTCCGCTTTTTCTAGATGGCGCCCGTCTCGGCTATGGCCTTATGAGCCATGAAACGGATGTCACATTGCCGGATCTCGCGAAATATACCGATGTCTTTTACATTGGCGGCACGAAGGTCGGGGCAATGTTCGGCGAAGCAGTTGTTTTTACGCACAAAAATGCGCCGAAGCATTTCTACACAATGACAAAGCAGCATGGCGCAATGCTTGCAAAAGGCTGGATTACCGGACTTCAGTTTGATACGCTCTTTACGGATGACCTTTACTTTAAAATCAGTCGGAATGCGATCGATCTGGCCTGTCGTATGAAGAAGATTCTTTTAGAAAACGGCTATCAGTTCTTCATTGAAACGCCGACGAATCAGCAGTTTGTGATCTTAGAAGATTCCGAACTGAAAGAAATGGAGAAGGAAGTCCTTGCGAGCTTCTGGGAAAAGCCTGATCAGAATCATACGGTTGTACGTTTCGCGACGAGCTGGGCTACGACAGATAAGGATATGGATCAGCTGGAAGAAGTCTTAAAGAAACTCAAGAATAAATAATCAAAATCAAAGCTCTATGACAAAACGTTATATAAAACTCAAATAAAAACGCAGATATAAAGCACTAATACAAAACGCAAATGCAAAGCGTAAATACAAAGCGTAAAAACAATGCGTAAATACAAAGCGAAAACATATAATGCGAATACAGAACGTAAATAAACAACTAATGTTATAGCCCACGGAATTAAAAAACCGTGGGCTATTATTTACTGGTTATATTTACTGGTTAAAAAAGTTTCTCTTTAATCTTCTGTATAAACATATTCGTATTACAGATGGTGATATTCTCCATCGTGTTTAATGCGGCTAAATCCTTCGTCATAAATCCGCTTTCGACAGTATCGATCGTGGCTTTTTCGAGCTTATCAGCAAAATCTGAAAGAGCCTGATTTCCGTCGAGTTCGCCCCGTTTCCGTAGTGCGCCGGTCCATGCGAAAAGTGTGGCAATCGGATTCGTAAAGGTTTCATGACCTTTCAGGTGCTCATAATAATGACGCTGGACCGTTCCATGGGCTGCTTCGTATTCATAAAAGCCTTCCGGCGAAACGAGAACAGAAGTCATCATGGAAAGTGAACCAAATGCTGTAGCAACCATGTCGCTCATTACATCACCGTCATAGTTTTTGCAGGCCCAGATAAATCCGCCTTCCGAACGGATGACACGCGCCACCGCATCATCAATCAGTGTATAAAAATACTCGATCCCGAGCGCTTCAAACGCTGCCTTGTAGTTCTTTTCATAGATATCCACAAAGATATCTTTGAACCGATGGTCATATTTTTTCGAAATCGTATCTTTTGCACCGAACCAAAGATCCTGTTTTGTGTCAATAGCATAACGGAAGCAAGCATGTGCAAAGTTTTCAATCGAATCATCGGTGTTATGCATTCCCTGAAGGATGCCCGGTCCCTTGAATTCGTGAATCGTTTCCTTCTGAACCGTCCCATCCGCTCCGGTAAACACAAGTTCTGCCTTGCCAGGCTGGTCCGCAATGATTTCCACAGCTTTGTAGACATCGCCATACGCATGGCGCGCGATGGTGATCGGCTTTTTCCAGGTCTTCACATACGGCTCGACTCCCTTTACCAGAATCGGTGCACGGAAAACTGTTCCGCCTAAAATCGAGCGGATCGTTCCGTTCGGACTTTTCCACATGGTGGAAAGATGGTATTCTTCGACACGCGCGGCATTTGGAGTAATCGTCGCACATTTAACGGCTACTCCGTATTTTTTAGTCGCATTGGCAGAATCAATCGTCACCTGATCTTTCGTCGCTTCGCGATTTTCAAGTCCCAGATCATAATACTCTGTTTTCAGGTCCACAAACGGAAGAATCAGCTCGTCCTTAATCTTCTGCCAGATGACTCGCGTCATCTCATCTCCGTCCATTTCGACCAGCGGCGTGGTCATCTGAATTTTCGCCATATCAGTTTCTCCTTAAGATGGTATTGTACTTTTAAGATGATATTGTACTTTTAAGATGGTATTGCACTTTCATTAAATTTAGCGAGTTGAACCATTTATTATTTAGAAGTATTTAGAGGAATACGCATTGCATATTTTAAAAAAATAAAATCCGCTGTAGAACGTCAAATTTGGCCCTTTTTAGGCATGATCAGAATCGGGCATACATTTTCCTGTTTTAAAACATATTTCCCGAATAACAGGGTAAATACGAATAATACGACAAAAACCAGCTCTAAATCCATACTAAAACGATAACAAGTCAGAATGCCGAAGCGGTCAATGATATTCCCCTCCACGATAGAAAGGATTCCATTCCCGAGATTTTTCGCAGCGACACGAAGTAAAATCGCTGTGGCTTCCAGTCCGACCGGCGCTAATGCACGAAGATAATGCGCGACCGAGCTGATGATCATTCCGTTTGCAAGTCCGCCGATCATTTCAAAAAGAATAATTTCCGGAACTGTTTTCGCAAACTGCTGCAGAAGAAGCTGAAGCATAAACAGGAAGCCCGAAAGAATCTGAAATCCTGATAATGAAATCTTCTTTCGAAGAACCGGAAATAAAAGCATGATGATGATTTCACCGGTTACTTTTAATCCTGAAATCAGGCCGATAGAGCTGACCGGAAGATCGTTTTCAACCAGCAAATAGTTCAGGTATCCTGTGTTCACCTGCGCAACCGTCACGATAACGCAAAGAAGCAGAAAACTGATAAGATAATAGTTTTTGAAAAGCTTCTTTATATCTGCCCGTAGATTCTTATTTGCGAATTTCTCGTTTGAACGATCTGGTACGGCTTCCTGCCCGGAATTACGCTTCACGATTCCGGTAAAGAAGCATGAAACGACGCAAAGCATTCCGAGGACAATATAGCAGGAAGTAATCGATAACGTATTTATGAGCGGCGTCATCAGCACATTGAACAGAAGGAATCCGAGCGACATCCAGAGACGGATCAAGGAATAATCGGAGCCCTTCACAGCGTTTGACGCATTGATGGAAGCGGTATCGACGAGTCCTAGCGCGACCGGATGGAACACCTCATACATCGGAATCACGAGGAAGGAACAAACCATCATGCCGATTTTTAATTGTCCTGAAACCGGCGTCAGGAAAATGAAGAGCCCATAGAGCGCAGCTGTGATGAGGAAAACCTGATAACGTTTAAAGACTTTATCTGCGAGTAATCCGCCGATAATCGGCGCGGCCACCCCAATGATTCCGCTGACCGCAAAGATAATGCCGGTCTCCTCTGCCGTTGCACCGTTCGCTTTCAGGAAAGTCGAGCGAAGGTACATGGCGGCTTCAGTCCCGCCGAACAGAAAATTAAGGATCAGTAATGACCGTAAGTTTTTATCAGAAAAAATCTTTTTCATCAGACACTTCCAAACCAGGAATCAAAAAAATCTTCAACTGAAGAAATCATAGAAAAATCTACAACTGAAGGAATAAAGAATCATCTTCAACTACATAATCTAGATTCCGGAATTCATCTTCACATCTTCAAACATAATAAACCACAAAAATAACTATATTATCATATCATAAAAAACTCTCTGCATAAAGTATTTCTTTATGCAGAGAGCAACTATTTCATATGATGACTATAGGATAAACCCGTTTGTGGACTTCTATAATGAAGTTACATCATTCCGTCCATGCCCGGATTCGGAGCCGGCGCTGCCGGTTCCTTAATCGTACCGACGCAAGCTTCGGTCGTTAAGAATGTAGACGATACAGAAACTGCATTCTGAAGGGCGCAACGCGTTACCTTCGCAGGATCGAGGATGCCTGCCGTAACCATGTCGACATATTCCTCATTGTAAGCATCATAGCCGATACCGTCAGCTGCTTCCGTAACTTTGTTCACGATAACGCTGCCGTCGACACCTGCATTGTCAGCGATGAAGAATAACGGAGCCTGAAGTGCTTTGTAGACGATCTTTGCACCGGTCTTTTCGTCGCCCTCTAAGGAATTAATGAGCTCGGCGACCTTCTTCGACGCTTCGATATAAGCAGTTCCGCCACCGGCCACGATTCCTTCCTCAACAGCTGCGCGTGTGGCGTTCAATGCGTCCTCCATACGGAGCTTCGCTTCCTTCATCTCGGTTTCAGTTGCAGCACCGACACGGATGACTGCGACGCCGCCGGCAAGCTTCGCCAGGCGCTCCTGAAGCTTTTCTTTATCATATTCGGAAGTCGTTTCATTGATCTGATTCCGGATGACATTCACGCGGTTCGCAATGTCGTCTTTATTTCCGAGACCATCCACGATAACGGTGTTTTCTTTCGCAACCTTAACAGATTTCGCACGGCCTAAAAGATCCATCGTCGCATCCTTAAGTTCAAGGCCGACCTCTTCAGAAATGACGGTGCCGCCGGTCAGAACCGCGATATCCTTTAACATTTCTTTCCGTCTGTCGCCATAGCCCGGAGCCTTTACCGCGACTACATTGAACGTGCCGCGAAGCTTGTTTAAAATGAGTGTCGTCAATGCTTCGCCCTCGACATCTTCAGCGATGATGAGCAGGCGTGAGCCGGTCTTTACGATCTGCTCTAACAGCGGGAGCATATCCTGAATCGTCGAAATCTTCTTATCGGTGATTAAGATGAACGGATCGTCGAGGACAGCTTCCATCTTCTCCATATCCGTGCACATATAAGCGGAAATATAACCGCGGTCAAACTGCATACCTTCGACGAGGCTGAGTTCAGTCTGCATTGTTTTCGATTCTTCGATCGTAATAACGCCGTCCTTCGAAACTTTTTCCATCGCGTCTGCGACTAATTCGCCGACAGAATCATCTGATGCGGAAATCGCAGCAACACGTGCGATCTGCGCCTTGCCGCTGATCGGCTTGCTCATCGCTTTAATCGCATCGACAGCGGTTTCAGCCGCTTTCTTCATGCCTTTTCTGAGAACGATCGGGTTAGCGCCTGCTGCCAGATTCTTCATGCCCTCGGTAATCATTGCCTGAGCGAGAACGGTAGCGGTAGTCGTTCCGTCGCCTGCGACATCATTCGTCTTCGTCGCAACTTCTTTTACGAGCTGAGCGCCCATGTTTTCAAATGCGTCCGGAAGATCGATCTCTTTTGCGATCGTTACGCCGTCATTTGTGATGAGCGGAGCGCCGTAAGATTTGTCGAGGACTACGTTTCTGCCCTTCGGGCCTATCGTGACGCGAACCGTATTCGCAAGCTTATTTACACCGGCTTCGAGGGCTGCACGAGCCTCGGCACCGTATTTGATTTCTTTCGCCATAATGATACCTCCTAAGACTAATTGCCTTAATAATCGATTTTAGATTTCTTATTTAACGACAGCTAAAATATCGTTCTCACGGACAATGATATACTCTGTGCCCTCAAGTTTCGCTTTCGTTCCTGCATACTGGGAATAGATCACATGATCGCCGACTGCGACTTCCATCTTAATCTCTTTTCCATCGACCACACCGCCCGGTCCGACCGCAATGACCTCTGCCATCTGCGGCTTTTCCTGCGCGGAGCCCGGAAGAATGATTCCGGATTTCGTCGTCTCTTCTGCTTCAATCTGTTTCAGAACTACTCTGTCTGCAAGCGGTACAAGTTTCATGATAATACCTCCTTTTTAATCGCACAGACGGCGGTTTCAGTCGTGAAGTACGAACCCGCCCATCCGGTATTTTTTACACAATTTTAGCACTCCTTATTCCTGAGTGCCAACACAGATAATATACCACAACGGCTGAAAAAATCAAGTCTTTTTCATTTGACTTTTATTTGAATTTAAGGTAATATACGAATAGTTTTGGGGTTGTTTTTGTTTTCGTGAAACAAGCTGAATGACTTTTATTTTTCTTCGTTCATTTCTTTTATCAGTTTTTATATCAGTCTATTTATCACTTTCTTTATCAGTTTCTTTTATTGTGTTCTATTTGAACTGATTCTAAACAACTTTTCTGTTTTTTCCGTGCTACTCTTCCCTTCCTCCCTTATTTGAATGATTAAATCAAGGAGTTTTTATGGGTTCTTTACTGATAGCGATTATTTATCTGATTTTTGTAAGCCTTGGACTTCCTGATTCTTTATTGGGTTCCGCATGGCCGGTAATGCAGCATACATTTAATGTTCCGTCCTCCTATGCCGGATATGTTTCTATGACGGTCGCCCTCATGACTATCATTTCGGCATTGTTAAGTCCGATGCTGATTAAGCGGCTTCATACCAAATACATTGTAATCATTTCAATCGCGCTTACGATTTTAGGTCTTTTCGGTTTCTCATTTTCGGAAAGCTATGTCATGTTACTCTTATTTTCGGTGCCTTACGGCTTAGGGGCAGGCGCTGTGGATGCTGCTGTAAACCATTATGTAGCCAATCATTACAGCGGCTCTGTTATGAATTTTCTGCATTGTTTCTATGGGCTCGGAGCTGTTATCAGCCCGATTATTATGGGCGAAGCGCTGAAAGTGGCGCATTGGAACCAGGGATATCAATGGACCGCCTACGTTCAGGCCGGAATCCTCGCTGTCTGCATTTTTTCTCTTCCTCTCTGGAAAAAGAATCAAGCCTCCGAGGCGGAAAACAAAGAAGAAACCGCCGGAATCAGAGAAAGTTTAAAAGTTCCGGGAGTAGTTCTTACGCTGATCGCCTTTTTTGCTTATTGCTCCGGTGAAGCCACCTGCTTTTTATGGACCGCCAGCTACTTTAAAGGGCTGGAACTTGGAAATACGGACGCGCAGATTGCGGTGACCGGTTCGCTGATCTTCGGCGGATTGATGCTTGGCAGGATCATTGCCGGATTTATCACGAATAAGCTTGGAGATAAAAAGCTTATCAGGATCGGTATTATATTCGAACTCGCCGGGATTATTCTGGTACTCCTGTCGAAAAGCAGCTTTATCCTATCCTGCGTAGGCTATGTAGTGATCGGAACCGGTATGGGGCCGGTATATCCTGCCATTCAGCATATGGCTCCCGAAAACTTCGGTAAGAAATACAGCGCAGCCGTTATCGGTATGCAGATGGCCGCCGCTTATACAGGAAGCACATTTATGCCGGTGGTTTTCGGACAGATTCAGGAAGCTGTCGGAATAACAGTTTTGCCGTTTTATGTGTTACTTTTTGCTGTTTTAAATATAGTTTTCATTGAATGGGCGTATAAAAAGTGCAAAATATCGAAATAATCGTTTTATCAGGAGATTTCAATGAGTAAAAAGAAGATTATCTTAATCATCTGTGGGTCTGTCTTTCTGATCATTACCGTTTTTACCCTTTTTACATTATGGTTAAATGACGCTTTTAAAAAGCTTCTGATTACCGATGTCGCGAGTTTTACAAGCCCGGACAAGAAATATACGATAAGCTATCAGCAGATCGGCGATCCTGAGTTTCCGTTTGGGAAGACGAATGTGCGCTTGACGGTTTATGATTCTGACCACCATAAAGTGAATTCAGTCGATACCTTTATTCAGGATGACGGCTGCATTGCCGCGCCGGGCAATGTATACTCTGTCGTATGGATGGAGCATTCGGTCCTGGTGGTCCTTCAGGCCTCCGAGATGGAGAACAAAACGGTAATAGTGCCCCTTACTGATTGAGAATTAAATTGAGTATCAAACAGAGCATCAAATGCTGTATCGAATATTGAAAGGAGTATCAGATGAAAGATAAGCTTTCGACTCTTCCGGTCGCAGAACTTCGAAAATTAGCCGCCGATCAAGGAATCAAGGGAACGACCGGGCTTAAAAAGGCTGAACTGGTCGACCAGCTCGCGAAGCTGTTTGAAGAAAAAAGGAAGGAACTCGAATCCCGCGGCGCCCGGAAACTGAATGAGGAAGAAGTTCAGGAGCTTCAGAAGCAGAAAGATGAAGCAGAAAAACTTGAACAGCAGAAATCTGCCGATGAATCTAAATCGGATACGAAAGCTGCCGAAGAAGCTAGATCGGATCAGAAATCTGCTGAAGAATCTGCGCCGAAAAACATCGCTGACCTCGATTCTGGAAATCTCGCGCAAGGATATCTCGAAATCATTGAAGATTCCGGCAATCCGAACGCCCCCGGCGGCTTCGGCTTCCTTCGTGAAAAGATGTTTGAGCAGGGCGAAAACGACGTTTATGTAGCGCCGTCCCAGATAAAGAAGTTTAACCTTCATAACGGCGATTTCATTGTCGGAAACCGGCGGATCAATCCAAACAACGAAAGATATTCCGCACTCCTCTACTTAAAATCGATCAACGGTCTTTCTGTTGCTGATTATCAGAAGCTGATTCCGTTTGAAAATCTGACGCCGATTTTCCCGCACGACCGTCTGCATCTCGAATCGTCCGATTGTGAGATTTCTATGCGGATTGTCGACCTTCTCTGCCCGATCGGAAAAGGCCAGCGCGGTATGATCGTCGCACAGCCGAAGGTCGGTAAAACTACATTGTTAAAACAGATCGCTTCCGCCCTCTTAAAAAATCATCCGGATCTGCATTTGATTATTCTCTTAATCGATGAGCGGCCGGAGGAAGTCACTGATATGAAGGAAACGATCTACGGTGACAATGTTGAGGTCATTTATTCAACGTTT
>DCGM01000012.1:6629-6843 GCA_002315255.1 Lachnospiraceae bacterium UBA1778 | reverse complement strand
GATGAAGCGCCGGAGCACCATAAAAAAGTTTCGGAACTCGTTATCGAGCGTGCAAAACGGATGGTCGAGCGGAAAAATGATGTCGTTATCCTGTTAGACTCGATCACAAGGCTTACGCGCGCTTATAATATTACCGGAACACCTTCCGGACGTACGCTTTCCGGCGGTTTGGATCCTGCTTCGCTTCTGATGCCGAAAAAATTCTTTGGTGCAG
>DCGM01000012.1:0-6554 GCA_002315255.1 Lachnospiraceae bacterium UBA1778 | reverse complement strand
GATGATGTCGTTTATGAAGAATTCAAAGGAACAGGAAACATGGAGCTTGTTCTGAACCGGAAGCTTTCCGAGCGACGAATTTTCCCGGCCATTGACATTCCGAAATCTTCGACGCGCCGTGATGATCTCCTGCTCTCGGAAGAAGAAAAGGAAGCTGCCGCTATCGTCCATCGGGTCACAACTTCAGGTCTTAAGCCCGAGGATTCAACCGAGCGTGTGCTCGACCTTTTCGCTTCTACGAAGACCAATGAGGAATTTATCGCGAAGGTGAAGTGTATTCATTTCTAATAGAATGCTTAATCTTTTTCGTACGTAGATGGCATATGCCAAAGAAAATGAGAAAGCCTACAGATGAAATAAATCTGTAGGCTTTCTCATTTTCTTTATTCCTGTTTTAGTTTTCAAACTTACATCTTCTCCGGCGCATCAAATCCGAGCAATGAAATGCAGGTTTCTAATACCTCCTGAAGTAAGAACAGCAGCGAAAAATAGGCGTTCTTTACTTTTTCATCCGTTTCTTTTAAGATCGGCGTGTCATGATAGAAGCTGCTGAACGCGTCGCAAAGCTCGAAGCAGTACGAGCAGATCTTATGCGGTGCGAGCTCCTCGACAGCGGTACTGATCATTTCGCTGAAGTTTGAAAGCTTCCGTAAAAGAAGCTTAAGGTTTGCATCGCCGTCCGGCAGGTCTAAAAGCGCGTCGGTATTCCGAGAAACATTGCCGGCTTTTTGAAGAATCGATTTGATGCGGACGATCATATACAGGATGTACGGGCCGGTATTTCCTTCGAAGGAAGCGAACCGATCGATATCGAAGATATAATCCTTCGCGGCCTGGTTGGAAAGATCGCCGTATTTAATGGCGGAAAGCCCGACCTTATGGACGGTCTCCTCATTTACTTCATCTTCCTCATACCGCTCTTTCATCTTATCACGCACCGCATCATCGACTTCTGAAATCAATGCTTCGAGCCGCATGACGCCGCCGGCACGCGTTTTAAACGGTTTTCCGTCTTTTCCGTTCATCGTGCCGTAGCCGATATGGAAAAGCTCCGTATCTTCGCGCACGAGGCCGGCTTTTTTCGCGACACGGAAAACCTGAACAAAATGCATATCCTGACGCTTATCTGTAATATAGATGATCTCATCCGGGTTAAAATAGTTCATCCGGTCAATGATCGTCGCGAGATCGGTAGTCGCATAGAGCGATGCGCCGTCCGATTTGATGATGAGGCACGGCGGAACTTCGTGCTTGTCCGTTTCTTCCTGCACGTCCACTACCGTAGCGCCGTTCGAAAGGTAAGAAAGCTTTTTATCCGCTAAAATTTTTAAAAGCTCCGGAATAAACGGCTGCGCATCAGATTCTGCCTTCCAAAGATCGAAACTGACATTGAGCTTCGCATAATTCTTCTTTAAATCCGCAACTGAAACCTCGATAATCTTCTTCCAAAGCTCATGACATACCGGATCGCCGCTCTGAAGCTTTAAGGTGTTCTCATGCGCACAGGCAGCGAACTCTTCATCTTCTTTCGCACGTGCAGATGCAGCCGGATAGATTTCCTCTAGCTCGGAAATCGTAAACGGCGCCTCTTCCGGAAACTTTCCTTTGAAATCAGGATTAAAATAGCAAAGTTCCGGATTCCGACGCTTAAACTCTTCAATGATCAGACCGATCTGAAGTCCCCAATCGCCTAAATGCGTATCACCGATCACTTCATTTCCGGCAAACTTAAGCATCTGCTTAATGGATTCGCCGATGATAGCGGAACGCAAATGACCGATATGAAGCGGTTTTGCCACATTCGGTCCGCCGTAATCGATGAGAATCTTCTTCGGTTCCGGAAGTTCAGCGCCGAAACGCTCCGAAGTCGCCATCTGACGCGCAAAATGGCGCAAAAAGGCCTCGGAAACATTTAAGTTGATAAATCCTGGCATAATCGCTTCCGCGCTTGAAAAGACCGCATTTTTGTCGTTTTCTGCCATCACCTCGTTTAAAGAAGCGACTACTGCGTTTGCGATTTCGATGGGTGCCTTATGATAAGCCTTTGCAGCGCCCATTGCGCCATTACATTGATATTC
The DNA here is from genome assembly GCA_002315255.1 of Lachnospiraceae bacterium UBA1778. Classification (GTDB taxonomy): domain Bacteria; phylum Bacillota; class Clostridia; order Lachnospirales; family Lachnospiraceae; genus UBA1267. The sequence goes on along the minus strand of DCGM01000012.1, from coordinate 4,476 downwards.
GCATAAATCGGGACGGGATGAGACGATTACACGTGAAAGCGCGCGGTCATAGCCCACTTTTTCAAACGCATCTCCCATCACTCGGTTCATTTCATTCGTCAGATTCATAAATACTCCTTAATAGTGCTTTGCCCAGGTTTTCGGATAAAAAAGCATCAGAATGGGCAGAAGTTCGAGACGGCCGGCGATCATATTAAAGGTCAGCATGATTTTCGAAACAACCGACAGACTGCTGTAGTTTCCGAACGTGCCGACAATGCCGAAGCCGGGGCCGATATTATTGATCGTAGCAAGAGTCGCCGAAAAAGCTTCTAAAAAGTTAATTTTGTCGAAGGACAGGACGACGATCGAAACGATAAAGATCAGGATATAGATGATCAGGTAGTTCGTTAAGGAACGCATGGTTCCGTGTTCAATCGCTTTTCCCTCGAATTTAACTGTTTTTACCGCATTCGGATGGGTTAACAGCAGGAATTCCTTCTTCGCTTCTTTTAAGAGAAGCATAATCCGGGAAACCTTAAAGCCGCCGCCGGTAGAGCCTGCGCAGGCGCCCATCGTCATACAGAGGATCATGAGAACCTTTGAAAAGAGCGGCCAGGTATTGGTATCGACTGTGCCGAAACCGGTCGAGGTGATCAATGATCCGACCATAAAGAAGCTGTTATGGAAAGCGGTGAACAGCCCTTCTTCGCGGTAATTGTTAAAGTAAACGTTCAATGTGATCGCTGCGGTCATCAGAACGATCGCGATCAAATAAAAACGCGCTTCTTCGCAGCAGACCGCCTCTTTAAAACGTTTACGGATGATAAAATAATAAACATTAAAGTTTACGCCAAAAAGAATCATCCAGACGGTAATGCAGGCCTGGCTCACTACGCTGTAATCAGCCATTCCGGAATTTCGTATCGAGAATCCGCCTGTTCCTGCTGTACCGACGCCGATACAGACCGCATCAAAGAGGTCCATGCCGGAAATGAGCAGCGTCAGAATGCAGAGAACGGTCATTGCCGCATAAATCAGGTAGAGAACTTTTGCGGTCTCTTTTACCTTCGGGACGAGCTTCGAGACGTTCGGTCCCGGTGATTCTGCCTTCATCAGATGCATATGGAAGCCGCCCGATAACGGAAGAATCGCGAGAATAAATACGAGGATTCCCATTCCGCCGAGCCAGTGGATAAAGGAACGCCAGAAAATAAGTCCTTTCCCGAGATGCTCGATTTCCGTCAGGACCGACGAGCCGGTCGTCGTAAAGCCGGAGGCGGTTTCAAATAATGCATCGACAAAATTCGGAATCGTACCGCTTAAAATGAACGGGATACAGCCGACCGTCGGAAGAATAATCCATGCGAGCGCCGTAGCCGCATACCCTTCACGGGCATAATAACGCCCTTCTTTAAACTTTTTATTTCCAAGCACAAAGCCCAGAACTGCCGCAATCCCCGCCGTAATGAGAAGTGCCCACCAGGAGTCCTCTCCATAGCATGCGGCGATAATGGTCGGAATCAGGAGCGCAATCGCTTCTAACTTTAAGGCTGTGCCGAGGATATAAGAAACAATCTTATAATTCATACGCACGCCTTACCTTAAAATGTCGCGAAGATCACGAAGGCCGGAGTTCGATGTAATAATGATGACGCGGTCTCCGCTCTTCATACAGTCAGAACCGGTCGGACGGATCATCTCTTTTTTACGGATGATAGCCGCAACCAGTGTGTTTTCTTTTAAATTCATCTTTGAAAACGGAATGCCGACGAGCTCCGGTTCATCATAAACGAGGAATTCCGCCGCTTCTGCTCTTCCGTTTGCAATCGTATAAAGCTTCTCCATGTTCGCATCAGAAGACTGTTCTAATGCTCGGACGAACCGGACCACCGCATCCGCCACGATTTTCTTCGAGCAGACAACCGAGCCGACAGCAGGATTATTGACGAAATGAACCGGATCAAGATAATCGATTTTTGTAATATTATGGACGGTTTTCGGGGTAGCGCCTTTATTCAGCATCGACATGATGATGTTTTCTTCATCATTTCCGGTCAATGCGATGAACGCTTCAGCACCGGATACGCCTTCTTCCAAAAGAAGATTCCGGTTCGTGCCGTCTCCGTGGATGACGGTGACATCCGGGAAAGCATCGGAAAGGAACTTACAGCGTTCCTCGTCGATTTCCACGATTTTGACATCGCATTTCGAATGGTTGTTCTGAAGCGATGACGCGATATAATAGCCTTCTTTTCCGCCGCCGACGATAAAGGCATTCCGAATCGGTGCATATTCGAGCTTGCATTCCTTGCAGAAGGTGACCGCTTCCCGCGCGCTTGCGATAAAGGAAATCGCATCGCCTTCTAACAGAACAGTTTTACCGGAAGGAATCAGGACTTCATCGCCACGCTCGACGCAGGCAATCAGCACATTACTCGTAATATGTTTGGAAAGGTCCGAAAGCGCGACATTACAAAGCGGCGAATCTGCATTAAGCCGCATCTTGATCATATCAACCTGACCCTTTGCAAACGTTTCAATCTGGAGCGCGGAGGGGAAATTTAACAGGCGGATGATTTCATGCGCCGCCATTTTATCCGGGTTGATAACGAGCCCGAGGTTCATTTCATTTTGTAGATAATTAAGCTCTTTTTCGTATTCCGGATCACGGACACGCGCGACCGTCTGGCAATGCCCTTCCTTCTTCGCGATAAGACAGGAAAGCATGTTAATTTCATCGGAATCCGTGACAGCCATCATAATATCAGCTTCGCGGACACCGGCTTCGATCAGCGTGTCAAGCATTGCGCTGTTACCGGTGACACCCATAATATCTAGGCGCGCGCAGAGATTACGAAGCACTTTTTCGTTACGGTCGACGACTGTAATGTCATGACCTTCCAAAATCAGCTGCTCCGCCAGAACGGTACCGACTTTTCCGCATCCTAAAATGATAATTTTCATGAAACGCTCCATATACTACAATGCACCCGGAGAATGCTCCGAGTGCATTGTTTCTGTACAAGGTACTTAATTATTTGCCCATCTGCTTTGCAACTTCAGCAGCAAAGTCTTCTTCCTTCTTCTGTAAACCTTCGCCGGTTTCAAAACGTAAGAAAGCGGTAACCTTAGCATTCGCGCCATTCTTCTTAGCGACTTCTGCAACATACTGGGAAACGGACTGCTTTCCGTCTTCTGCCTTTACATAAACCTGGTCGAGTAAGCAGACTTCCTTGAGTTCCTTCTGGATACGGCCCTTGATCATGCCCATCTTAACCTGTTCCGGTTTTCCGGCTTCCTTCGGATCGTTTTCGATCTGAGCCTTCAGGATCTCGGTCTCTTTCTCAATGAAATCAGCCGGGACTTCCGTGTTCGCGCAGAACTGCGGATGAAGAGCAGCTGCCTGCATGCAGACGTTCTTGCCCATTTCCTGAAGTTCGTCATTGACTACATCAGATTCAACCTTGACAAGGACACCGATCTTTCCACCCGCATGGATGTAAGATGCGATGAAACCGTTTTCGACTTCCAGCTTCTGGAAACGACGGATGTTCATGTTTTCGCCAATGATGGAAATCATGGAGGAAAGCTTTTCCTTAACCGTCATAGCCGGATCTAAGGACCACTTCTCTTCCAGGAATTCGTCCATCGTATTGACATCAGAATTCAGTAACTGGTCAGCAACTTCTGCGACGTAGTTCTGGAATTTTTCATTCTTTGCGACGAAGTCGGTTTCAGCATTGACTTCGACGACAACTGCTTTCTTTCCGCAAGAGCAGACAGCAGTCTTTACAATACCTTCAGCAGCGATACGGCCAGCCTTCTTCTCAGCGCCTGCGAGGCCTTTTTCACGAAGGAAATCTACAGCCTTGTCCATATCTCCATCGGTTTCAGCAAGGGCCTTTTTGCAGTCCATCATGCCGGCACCGGTCATTTCACGAAGTTCTTTTACCATTGCAGCGGTAACAGCCATTTTTTCGTCCTCCTAAATATAATCAGATTACTCTTCGGTTTCTTCTGCAACTGCTTCTTCTACAGCTTCTTCCACGTTCTCAGCCGGAGCGACATCATTCGCTTCGCCCTGATGAGCTTCGACAACTGCATTAGCCATAGCGTCAACAACAAGCTTAACCGCACGGATTGCGTCATCATTGCCCGGAATGACATAGTCAAGTTCTTCCGGATCGCAGTTCGTATCGCACATACCGATTAAGGTGATGCCGAGAGCTTTCGCTTCCTGGATGCAGATATGTTCCTTCTTCGGGTCGATTACGAAAATCGCATCCGGAATCTTGCGCATATCCTTGATGCCGCCAAGGTTCATCTGTAACTTCGCCTGTTCCTTCTTAATCTGGAAAACTTCCTTCTTCGGAAGGACATCGAACGTTCCGTCTTCTTCCATGCGCTCAATCGTGCGCAGGCGGTTGATACGGGACTGGATGGTGCGGAAGTTCGTTAACATACCGCCAAGCCATCTCTGGTTAACATAGTACA
>DCGM01000058.1:4076-5521 GCA_002315255.1 Lachnospiraceae bacterium UBA1778 | reverse complement strand
TTTACCGGCGGCTGTAATCTGCGCTGTCCGTTCTGCCACAATGCGCTTCTCGTGACGGAGATCTCGGAGACGGAAACGATTCCGGAGGAAGAGGTGACGGCGTTCCTGAAAAAGCGCCGCGGCATTTTAGACGGCGTCGCGATCACCGGCGGCGAGCCGCTCCTTCAGAAGGATATCCGCCGCTTCATTGAGGAAGTGAAGGCGATGGGCTATGCGGTGAAGCTCGACCACAACGGCACGAATCCGGCGCTCTTAAAGGAGCTCGTCGGCGCCGGTCTCATTGACTATGTCGCGGTCGACATTAAAAACTGCCGCGAAAAATATGCGGAGACGGTCGGCGTTCCAGGCTTCGACCTCCGGCCCATAGACGAGACGGTGGAGTTCCTCCTCGAGGGGACGGTGCCGTACGAATTCCGCACGACAGTCGTGAAAGAATTCCACACGGTCGACGATATCGGAAAAATCGGACAATGGATCGGCGGCGCGGAACAGTACTTTCTGCAGAACTTCGTCGATTCAGGCGAGCTTATCGGCGAAAACCTCCATGCATGGGACAAAGAGACGCTTTTGGCGATGCAGGAGGCGGCCGCAAAAAATGTTAAATCTGTCGCTTTAAGGGGAATTTGAGGACACAATTAAATCACAATATATTGTGTTTTTCGCCTTGACAATGCCCCTAAATATACGATATGATGAGTACGTGCTTCTTCGGGGGAAGAACATAAAAGGAATAGCAATTTCGGGGAAAAAACATCATCCAGTCGCTTGATTTTGCGGCGAAAGAAATAGGAATCTGGAGGAGATAAGATTATGTATCGAGTAGTGAAAAGAGACGGTAAAGAAGTTGATTTTAACCTGTCTAAGATTTCGGACGCCATTACGAAGGCGTTTGACGCGTGTGATCTTCAGTATCATCCCGACGTCATTGACTTCTTAAGCCTGAAGGTTACGGCGGACTTTGAAAGCAAGGTAAAGGACGGAAAGGTCCAGGTCGAGCAGATCCAGGACTCTGTCGAATCCGTGCTTATCAAAGCCGGTTATGACGATGTGGCGAAGGCTTACATCCTTTATCGTAAGCAGCGTGAGCGTTTCCGTAATCTTTCCACGACACTCGTGGACTATAAGCAGATCGTCGACAACTATCTGAAGATCGCGGACTGGCGTGTCAAAGAGAACTCGACCGTCACGTATTCTGTCGGCGGACTGATCCTGTCGAACTCCGGCGCGATTTCCGCGAACTACTGGCTGTCGGAAGTCTATGACGAGGAGATCGGCAATGCGCACCGCAACGCCGACATCCATATCCATGACCTCTCCATGCTGACCGGCTACTGCGCAGGATGGTCCTTAAAGCAGCTGATCATGGAAGGCCTCGGCGGCATCCCGGGAAAGATCACCTCTTCGCCGGCAGGACATCTGTCGACGCTCTGCAACCAGATGGTCAA
>DCGM01000058.1:3492-4019 GCA_002315255.1 Lachnospiraceae bacterium UBA1778 | reverse complement strand
CAGGCATTCTCCTCCTTCGACACCTACCTCGCTCCGTTCGTAAAGGTTGACAACCTTTCCTATAAAGAAGTCAAGCAGTGCATCCAGTCGTTCGTCTATGGCGTCAATACGCCGTCGAGATGGGGCACCCAGGCTCCGTTCACGAACGTCACCTTAGACTGGACCGTGCCGAACGACTTAGCAGAGCTGAACTGCATTGTCGGCGGCAAGGAAATGCCGTTCAAATATAAAGACTGTAAGGCGGAGATGGATCTCGTCAATAAGGCGTTCATCGAAATCATGATTGAAGGCGATGCGAACGGCCGCGGCTTCCAGTATCCGATTCCGACCTATTCCATCACCCGCGATTTCGACTGGTCCGACACGGAAAACAACCGTCTGCTGTTCGAAATGACCGCAAAATACGGCACTCCGTACTTCTCGAACTACATCAACTCCGACATGGAGCCGTCTGATGTCCGTTCAATGTGCTGCAGACTCCGTCTCGACCTTCGTGAGCTTCGGAAGAAATCCGGCGGCTTCTTCGG
>DCGM01000058.1:3173-3446 GCA_002315255.1 Lachnospiraceae bacterium UBA1778 | reverse complement strand
TCACGATCAATATGCCGCGTATCGCATTCCTTTCCGAGAACGAAGAAGACTTCTTCAAGCGTCTCGACCATATGATGGACGTTTCCGCACGGTCATTGGATATGAAGCGTACCGTCATCACGAAGTTCTTAAATAACGGCCTGTATCCGTATACGAAGCGTTATCTCGGCACCTTTAAGAACCACTTCTCCACGATCGGTCTCGTCGGTATGAACGAAGCGGGTCTCAATGCGAAGTGGGTCCAGGCAGATATGACGCATAAGAAGACGCAGG
>DCGM01000058.1:2888-3062 GCA_002315255.1 Lachnospiraceae bacterium UBA1778 | reverse complement strand
GTCTCGCGAAGCACGATGTGAAGAATTATCCGGGCATCATCACCGCAGCGAAGTCCTGCGACGATACGCCGTATTACACGAACTCCTCGCATCTGCCGGTCGGCTATACGGAAGACATCTTCTCCGCATTGGACGTTCAGGACGAGCTTCAGACGCTTTACACCTCCGGCACCG
>DCGM01000058.1:2713-2860 GCA_002315255.1 Lachnospiraceae bacterium UBA1778 | reverse complement strand
TCCATGCCTTCCTCGGCGAGAAGCTTCCGACCTGGCAGGCGGCAGCAGAACTTGTCCGGAAGATCGCTGAAAACTACCGGCTTCCGTACTATACGATGTCTCCGACCTATTCTGTCTGTAAGACGCACGGCTACATCGCCGGTGAAG
>DCGM01000058.1:0-2623 GCA_002315255.1 Lachnospiraceae bacterium UBA1778 | reverse complement strand
CAGAACTGGAACGACGGAAAGACGCAGGAATTCAAAGACCGTAAGGTTTACGACCTCGCGACCTCGAAGCTGACCCGCATTAAGAAGAAGGAAGCGGCAGCGGAAGAGCAGGTTTGCGAAGCACCGAAGTGCGAAGCGCCGAAGGCGACGGTCGAAAGCGAAAGCGGCCGGATCCTCTTCGCTACGACTACCTGCCCGAACTGCCGGATTATCGCCGCGCAGCTCGATAAGATGGGAATCGCGTACACGAAGGTTTACGCGAACGAGAACCCGGACGCAGCGAAAGCGTACGGCATCAAGCAGGCTCCGACGCTCGTCATCGAAGACGGCGGCGAGCTTCAGAAAATCGTCGGCGTTTCGGATATTAAGAAATACCTGGCAGAGAATTTCTGATAACAGGATTTCAGTAAAAGTCTATAAAGCGGTTCCGAAGGGATCTTCCCGGAGGAGCCGCTTTGGGTAGTAATATGAGCCGTTCATTCAGGCTGGATTTTGGCGTATGGAAAGAGGATAGCAATGCATGACATCATCGTGATCGGCGGCGGGCCGGCGGGCCTTACAGCCGCTGTCTACGGTCTTCGGGCCGACAAATCGGTATTGGTTTTAGAAAAAGAGTCGTTCGGCGGACAGATCACCTATTCGCCGAAGGTTGAGAATATTCCGGGCTTCGTCTCGCTTTCCGGCGCGGAGTTTGCGGATCACCTGATCGAGCAGGCGCTCGCGCAGGGCGCGGAATTTGAGTCAGTCTGCGTCTCTGGAATCACCGTCGGAAAGAGCGCGGAAAACGGACAGAATCTCTTCGAGGTCCACACCGATGAAGGCAGCTTCTACGGCCGGAGCGTGATCATTGCGACCGGCGCGAAGCACCGTCTTTTAGGGCTTCCGAAGGAGGAAGGCTTTATCGGAAACGGCATCTCGTTCTGTGCGGTCTGCGACGGCGCGTTCTACAGCGGCGCGACGGTCGGCGTGGTCGGCGGCGGAAACTCCGCGCTTCAGGAAGCGGTGCTTCTCGCAGATTTAGTCAAAAAACTGTACATTTTCCAGGACATGGATTTCCTGACCGGCGAGAAAAAGCTGCAGGAAGCGCTGTTTGCGCATGACAATGTCGAAGTGATCACAGGCGTTCATGTGAAGGAGTATCTGGGGGAAGATACGCTTTCCGGCGTTGTGACGGAGGACAAAGAAGGAAATCGGCGCGAGACGGCATTGGACGGCCTCTTCTTAGCGGTCGGCCTGATTCCGCAGAACGAGCCGTTTACGAACGTATTAAAGTTAAATGACCGCGGTTATGCGGATGTCAATGAGTTCTGCCGCACGGAAGTTCCGGGCGTATTCGTCGCGGGCGACTGCCGGTCGAAATTCATCCGTCAGGTGACCACGGCGGCAGCAGACGGGGCAGTAGCTGCATTGGCGGCAGTAAGTTATGTAGAGGGGAGAGGGTAAGCATGGTCATGGGTTTGGCTTGCGGAGACAGCAGTTCAGAAGTAAAGGTGTTAAACAACCCGGTTTCGACGGACCTTCCGTCCTACCTGAAACGGATCAAAGAAGCGCACGAAACGAAGACAAAAACAGCGGTTTCGTATAAGCTCCGCAATTCCGCTTTCTATCAGAAAGTGCGTGAAATCCTCGCAAACGGCGAGATCGGCGAGCTTCTGACGGTCGACATGACCGACAATATCGGCTACGGAAACTATGCGCACAGCTTCGTCCGCGGCCCGCTTCGGAAAACCGAGGAGACCGGTCCTCTGATTCTTTCGGAATGCTGCGAGGATATGGAGATTCTGCGGAGTATTATCAATGCGCCGTGCACCCGCCTGAACAGCTTCGGGAGCTTAAGCGTATTCACGACAGACCGCGCGCCCTTCGGCGCCGCAGCTTACTGTATGGACGGCTGCGGGCTTCAGGACACCTGCCCGTATAATTGCGAAAAGGTATATATTACCGGTGCGCATGGCGTCCTCCGTGACGGCAATGTGTTCCCGATGAACGAGGTCTGCGACGGACCGACTGCTGAAAAGCTCGCTGAGACGCTTGAAAACGGCCGTTTCGGGCGTTGCGTCTATTTCTGCGATAACGATGTCGCCGAGCGCGAGACCGTGAATATGGCCTTTAAAAACGGCGTCACCGCGACGTTTACCGTTTCCGGTCTTACCGCGTCCGTTTACCGCTCCGTGAAGATCACCGGAACAGGCGGCGAGCTTTTAGGCCGTCTCGAAAAAGGCCTGATCGTCGTCCGCCCGCTCGGCGGCGGCGAAAAGGTTTATGATGTCCGGAACGAGAGCGGAGAAGCCGACGCTTCGGAAATCACGATCGACGAGGCGCTCGAGAGCCACGTGATGGCATGGGCCGCCGACTATTCGCGGCTTCATAACGGCGAAACCGTCGATGTCAATTCGTTCCTGAAGAAGGCGATGGCTGCCTTGAACGCGGAAGAGAAAGAAGCCCGCGCGAAGGCGGCGGAGGCGAAGGCCGAGGAAGAGAAGAAGGCGGCGAAGAAGACGGCTGCCGGAAAGAAAACAGCGGCCGGAGGGAAGAAGACAGTAAAGAAGACCGCGGGGAAGGCCCCGGAAAAGAAAGCTGAAGCGAAGACCGCGGGGAAGAAGGCGGCTGCCGGCGAGAAGAC
>DCGM01000114.1:8882-10307 GCA_002315255.1 Lachnospiraceae bacterium UBA1778 | reverse complement strand
CCGCCGGTCAAAATAATCTTTTTTGTCATTTTGATTCCTTCATCCGATGGGTTGAACATCAAAAACAGATTTTATAAAGATTCTTTGTATTCTTCCAATGCCCTGGCCAGCTGATCCGGGCAGGATGTTCCTTTGCCGCCGCAATCAATTCCTTTTAAGAGACCGATTACTTCATCGACCGGACGGCCTTCGCTCAGCCGCGCGACACCCTGAGTATTACCCATGCATCCGCCGACAAACTCCACATGCTTCACTACATTGTCTTCAACTTCAATATTAATCGCCCGTGCACAAACGCGAGATGTCCGATAAGTAAATTCCATAATATCCTCCTATAGACCGAAATGAAAAATGGTTTTCCGGAGCGGGCCGAAATCATTTCCGTACTATTTTAACACAAAGCGAATAACTTGCAAAGAAGATATTTTCGCCTGCGGCCACCGAGAAAACAGGAGGGGAATTTTTCATCTGCGGCCACCGAAGAAACGGGAGGGGAAATATTTGGACGGCCCATCCTTTACAATGATATCCGTATAAGATAAAATGGTAATGGCATAGATTTGTCATTGAAAGGAGAAAAAATGGCTTTATCGGTGCTGTACGGCTCGACGCTGTCGAGAAAAACGGAAGAGTTATATGAGGGCCTGATCCGGGATTCTATCGAACACCCGGAGCGGGAATATATTTTGCTGGTTCCTGAGCAGGCAAGTCTGTCTGCGCAGGAGGAACTCGTGCGCCGTCATCCGAACCATGCGCTTTTCAATATTGACGTGCTGACTTTTAACCGCCTGGCATTCCGCGTTTTTTCGGAAATGAACCAGCCCGGCGGGAAACTTCTGGATGATTTGGGAAAGATTCTGCTTCTTCGGCTCGTTTCTGTACGGCTGGAGGATCAGCTGACAGTACTGAAGAAGAATGCGAAAAAGCCAGGCTTCTTCTCCGAACTGAAGTCGGTCATCTCAGAACTTTCCCAGTATAATATTGCCCCGGACCAGCTCCGCAATGCGAAAGACAATTTTTCGGAATATCCGCTTCTTCAGGGAAAGATGCAGGATATCGCCTTAATCTATCAGGAGTTTCTTACGCTTCTCCGTAAGAATTATGAGTTAACGGAAGAACGGACGGCGCGATTGGCGGGCTGCCTTTCCAAATGGAAACGCCTCTCGAACACGGTGATTGCATTGGACGGATATACCGGTTTTACGCCGCCGCAGTACAAAGTAATCGAAGAGCTGATTGTGAATGCGCAGGAAGTGCGGCTGACGGCGACGATCGGTTCGGGCGAAGAAGTAAAGAATCATAAGAGCCCGGAAAGCCTGTTTTTTATGGGCGTTCATATGGGTGAAATCTGTAAAAAAATCGCCGAAAAGAATTCTGTTCCGACGAGTGAGCTGTTTGCGAAAGAATTAAGAGAACCAGCGAAAG
>DCGM01000114.1:7500-8845 GCA_002315255.1 Lachnospiraceae bacterium UBA1778 | reverse complement strand
TGGACAGCAGATCGCTGCGACAGCGAACCGAACCCCAGAGATTCAGCATATTGAAACCGCGCTCTTCCGGTATCCGACAAAAAAGTTTGAGGCGGAGACGGATCAGATAAAGATGGCGCGGGCAGGGGATCGGAAGACGGAAGTCCAGTATGTCCTGTCGAAGATTCGGGAAGCGGTCCGCGAAGGGTACGAATATCGGGAGATGGCGATTATCTGCGGCGATCCGTCGGTCTATGCCGCAGAGATTGATGCGCAGTTTTCAGAAGCGCATATTCCGTATTTCATTGATGGAAATCAGGAACTCGCACAGAACCCGCTTTATCTTTTTGTGCAGGATCTGATGGCGGTGATAGACGAAAACTTTAGTTTTGATACCGTTTTCCGCCTCGTAAAAAATCCGATCATGAAAAAGCACGCAGAAAAAGTACTGGGCGCGTCCTCTTATGATGCGATTGCAGAGATGGAGAACTATGCGCTGGCGAACGGCATCCGCGGGCGCGCAATGTATGAGAACGAGTGGAAACGCCCTTGCCCGGGATTCCGGCGGGAGACAGACTCTGACGCCCACAAAGAAGCACTTTCGCGCATCAATAACACGCGCGAACAAGTGATGGGCCCGATTATCCGCTTTGCAAAGGTTTTTTCGGCTGCGAAAAAGACGGTAAAAGCGCGGACGGAAGAGCTCGTTCTTTTCCTGGAAGAGATGAATGCGTTCCAGACGATGAACGAACTTGCGGAAGGGCTTACAGATGAAAAAGACCTTCTGATCCAGATTGTATACACGAAGGGATATGGAAAACTTTTAGAGATTCTCGACCGGATGGTCGAGATCATGGGGGATGAAGCGCTGACGGCAGAAGAATATCGTGAAGTTGTGCTGGCCGGTGTGACCCAGACGCTTATCGGCGTCACGCCTCCGACGAAAGACCGGCTCGTCATTGGCGATCTCCAAAGGACGCGGCTTTCGCATATCCGGAAACTTTTTGTCATCGGCGCCAATGAATCCGTCTTCCCGGGAATGAAGAACGGAAGCGGCCTGCTGACGGACCGAGACCGCGAACTCTTATCGGAAAAGGATATCAGGCTTTCAGCGACAGCGCGGCAGGAGGCGTTTTTCGTCCGCTTCTATTTATACCTTCTTTTGACAGCCCCAAGCGAGTCTGTCGTGATGACATATTCATTGACCGATAAGGACGGAAAAGAGCTCAACCCAAGTTTTGCCGTCGGAACGCTTCGATCGCTGTTCCCGAAGGCCGAGGTGGAGACCGTGTCGAAGAGCATTGTCAACTCGACGGGAGAGGTACTGGAGAAACTGGCGGTTTTATGGCGCCGGAATAATGCGAAG
>DCGM01000114.1:0-7460 GCA_002315255.1 Lachnospiraceae bacterium UBA1778 | reverse complement strand
AATACCGAGAAGGATTATTCCGAGCTTATGTCGGACGAAAAGCTTTCAGGTTATTACTTGTGGGCATTTTCGCAGGACGATTGTAAAGAGGAACTTGACATTATCCGGCGCGGCCTGAGGCATGCTTACACCGAAGAGAGGCTTCGTCAGGAAACTGCGCTGAAGCTTTACAATAAAGAGATAAAGGGATCTGTGTCGCGCTTAGAAAGCTTCGCGGCATGCCCCTATAAGCATTTCCTCCGCTATGGGCTTCATCTCGAGCCGCGCGAGGAATATCGGATTGACCCGAAGGATATCGGCACATTGTTCCACGACAGCATTAACGAGTTCTTCCTGGAACTCGCAGAAAAGGACCTGTCGTTCCGCAACCTGGACAATGCAGCCCGCCTCGCGCTCGTGCAGAACAGTGTCGCGAAAGTGACCAGCCAGTACGCCATTTTACAGGATGGCGCGCACAATGCATATCTTTCGAAGCGCGTGGAACGGATTACAAACCGGACGATCGAAACATTGAAACGGCAGTGGGAAGCTGGAACGTATGAACATATCGAAAGCGAAGTTGCATTTGACGCAAAACAGATTCCGAAGCTTCAGATGCCGATTTCTAAGGGCGTGATGCTCTCCTTAAACGGAAGAATCGACCGGCTCGATCTCGCGGAAGACGGGAACTCCGTCTGGGTCAAGGTTATCGACTATAAGTCGGGGCAGAAGGCGCTCGACTATTCGAAGATTTACTATGGGATTCAGCTCCAGCTCCTTCTTTATCTGAAGGCGGCGACCGAGCGGGAGCAGCTCCACAATCCCGGAAAAGAGATTATTCCCGCCGGAATTTACTACTATCATATCGATGACCCGATTGTGGAGGAGAGCGAAGACCCGGAGACCGCCATCTATAAGGAGCTTCGCATGAAAGGACTCACAAATTCAGACAGCAATGCTCTCGCGAAGCTTGAGAGCGGCTTCTCATCGGCTAGCGCAAAGTCGGAAGTGGTCAACGGACTTCAGAAAAAGAAGGATGGAGACTTTGACGCACGCGCTTCTATCGCATCGACAGAAGAACTTCAGAAGATGAGCGGCTTTGTACTGGAAAAATCAAAAGAACTTGCAGCAGAAGTAATGGAGGGCAAAGTGAGCGCCACTCCGGTTGCTGCAATCGATGACGTCTGCAAATATTGTGATTATCACGATATCTGCAGATTTGACACCCGAATGAGCGGTTATAAAAAGAAGCGCTGTGAAAAGAAGACGAAGGACGATCTGTTAGGAAGGGGGCAGCAGGATGAAATTAACGCCTGAACAGGAGCTGGTTGCGAATTCGAAAAATCGGAACCTCCTCGTTTCTGCGGCCGCCGGAAGCGGAAAGACCGCAGTATTAGTGGAACATATTCTGAGACTTGTAGGCGATAATGACCAGGGAACCGATGTCGACCGTCTGCTCGTCGTTACTTTCACGAAAGCGGCAGCGGCAGAGATGCGGAGCCGGCTTTATAAAGCATTGCAGGAGAAGGCGGACGAGAATCCTACGAACGAGTGGTATCGGCGTCAGCTGCAGCTCGTGAACGGCGCGCACGTCTGTACGATTGACAGCTTCTGCATGGATGTGATCCGAAACAACTTCTCGTTATTAGATATGGACCCCGCGTTTCGAATGGGAGACGAGGGTGAGATCGCGCTGCTTCAAGCGGATGTGATGAAGGAGATGCTGGAAGCGCAGTTCAGCGAGGAGCCGCAGCGGCAGGAATTCATTGACTTTGCGGAAACGTGCGCGCATGGGAAAAATGATAGCGCCATTGATGATGCGATTCTCGGACTCTATCGGTTTAGCCAGAGCTATCCGGATCCGGCCGCATGGCTGGAGCGGTGCATCGGGCCGTATCAGGCCGAAACGCCGGAGGATGTGCTGAACGCTTCCTGGTATCAGGGTTATATCAATGATCTTCGCATGGAGTTAAAGGGCGCGCTGACGGAAGCGGAGATTCTGTCAGCTGAATGCGCAGAGGAGGGAACGCCTGCATTCACGAAGCTTGCATGTGTGATCAATGCCGATATCGACCAGATTAAAGCGGTTCTTGAGGACGAAGCAGATCACAAACGGTTCAGCGCAGAAGAAACCAACTTGTTCACCCAGCGGATCAGCGCGATCAATCTTCCGAAGAATCCTGCCAAAGGGAAAAATGAGAATGAGGACTGGGTATATTTTAAGACCTTACAGGAAAAGCGGAAAGCGTATAAAGGGACGGTAGAAGCTATCCAGAAAAGCGCAGGAGTTCCGGTTGAAATAATCTTAATGGAGCTTCAGCTCGCGGAACCTTTCGTGCGGGAACTCATTGACCGGACGAAGGACTTCCAAGAGCGATTTGCGGAAGCGAAGAAAAAGAAGAAAATCGCGGATTTTAACGATATGGAGCACTTCGCGATTGAGATTCTTTTGAAGGATGGAAAGCCGACCGAGGCTGCGCGCCGGCTATCAGAGCAGTTCGAAGAAATCATGATCGACGAATACCAGGACAGCAATGAAGTCCAGGAAGCGCTGCTCACCGCCGTCTCGAAGCATCCCGAGAATCCGGATAATGTTTTCATGGTAGGCGACATGAAGCAGTCAATTTATAAGTTCCGAATGTCCCGCCCCGAGATTTTCTTAGAGAAATATCTGCGCTATCAGACGGACGGAACACCGCAGGGAAAGATTGAACTTTCGAAAAACTTCCGAAGCCGTGCAAGCGTGATTGACAGTGTCAATGATGTTTTCACGGTTCTGATGCACGACTCGATCGGAAAGATTGAATATACGGATGAGGTGGCGCTTCATGCGGCAGCGGATTTTCCAGATACTGACAAAAACGCAGGCGGGAAGACGGAACTTCTAATCCTGGAAACGGATCCCGCGGCGGACCAGCGGATGTTCACCGCAAGGGGTGAAGCGACAGAGGGGCAGGTGACTTCTCAGCCAGGTGAAGCGGCAGAGAGGCAGATGACTTCTCTGCCAGGTGAAGCGACAGAGAAAGGTGAAAATCCGTCAGACAACGGTTCTGATCCGGACGGCGGCGTAAAGCCGGATGACGGCTCGAATGCCGAGGACGAAGCGGCTCTCGAACTGAGCGCCATCGAGATGGAAGCTCGGATGGTTGCGAAGCGGATTCTCGATTTTGTGGATCCGGAAAGCGGGCAGTATGTGTACGATGGAGACCGGAAAGATTATCGGCTCGCACGGTATTCTGACATTGCGATTCTCCTTCGTGCGACGACGGGCATTGACAGCGTCTATGCGGAGATCTTCCGCAGCTATGGAATTCCGGTGCTTACGGAAAGCAAATCCGGATACTATAACAGTTGGGAAATCGTGCTCGTCATCAACCTGCTTTCAGTGATTGATAACCCGATGAATGATATTCCGCTTGCGGCGGTCTTAACGTCGCCGCTTTATCGTTTTACATCCGAGGAACTGTCGATGATTCGGATCTGTCAGCGCGAGCAGCATATGACGGGCGGGTTATATGCAGGGATGAAAGCCTACGGAAACGCATCAGCGTCTTTCGACGAATACGACCCGAATCTTTCAGACCGGATTCAGGAGTTCCTGGCAGATATCGACTACTATCGGGAAGAGTCCGGCATCCGTCGGCTCCCAGAGCTTCTTCGTCTGCTTTATCATAGAAGTGGGCTTTCGCTATATGCTGCTGCTATGCCGGATGGCGATAAGCGGGTGGCGAACCTGGAAGTTCTCCTCGAACGGGCAACTGATTTTGAGGCGACGAGCTACCATGGAGTCTTTAATTTTATCCGGTATATTGACAAGCGCAGGACGAGTGCGATGGACGAGGGCGAAGCTTCGCCCGAGGCCGGAAGCGGCAATGTAGTCCGCATTATGACGATCCATAAGAGTAAAGGTCTCCAGTTCCCGATCGTATTTGTTTCCGGCTGCGGAAAACTATTTAACCGGATGGACGAGAACGCGGCGATTCTGACCGACCCCGATCTCGGAATCGGCGTCGACGCGATTGATTATGAAAAACGGACGCGGACACGCACCTGCATCCGCCGGGCCATCAGCCAGAAGATTCATAAGGATAACCAGGGCGAGAACCTGCGTCTCCTTTATGTCGCTATGACGCGCGCCCAGGAGAAACTGATTCTGACCGGCATCCGGAATAAATTCCCGGGAGAACCTGACAAACAGACAGATTGTTCGGGAAAGGACGCACTGTTCTCGAAAATCTTATCGGGCAAGTCATTCCTTGAATGGCTGCTCTTAGCATGCCCGGGAAGAGAGAGCATTGAAATGAGATCTGTGCTTCCGGCGGAGGTGCTTCAGGATATGGTCGAAGAAGTAATCCAAGTCGAGGCGAAGGAGATGGCAAACGAGGCGGCGATTTTCGGCGGATCAGCGGAGCCCAAAGCAGTAACGGAGCTGAATGCCTTAAAAGAGCAGCTTGAGTTTGCGTACGATTATGATGATCTCTGTCGGGTGGGCGTCTCCATGTCCGTCTCAGCCTTGAAGCGGAAAGCGATGATGGCTTATGAAGAGCCGGATACGGCTGTTCCGGAAGCATCTTTTTTCAATGATCTTCCTGCAGACGACGAACGCCCGCGCCCGCGGTTCATGAAAGAAACAGAAGATGAGGAAAGCCTATCCGGCGCACAGCGCGGAACACTCTACCATCTCGTCCTCGAGCATGTATCTGAATGGAAGAGCGCTTCGGAGACGATTTCAGAACTCGTGGAAGAAGGCTTGATTTCTGACCTCGAAAAAGATACAATAAATCCAAATAAAATTGACGCATTTCGTGCATCCGGCCTCGCCAAGCGGTTCTTCGCCGCAAACGCACGGGGAGAAGGATTCCGCGAAAAGCAGTTTATTATCGGACGTCCCGTGCAGGAGCTGCTTCCGGAAACCAGACTTCGCCATGACGACGAGCTCTTAATGGTTCAGGGAATCATCGATATGTTCTTCGAAGAACCGGATGGACTGGTTCTCGTCGATTATAAGACTGACCGCGTAAAAACGGCGGAGGAACTGACGGAACGGTATTATTATCAGTTAGAACTTTACGGGAAAGCGCTGGAACAGATTACAGGGAAGAAAGTCAAGGAAAAGTGGATTTATTCGCTGTGTCTCGGAGCGGAGATTCTTTTATGAAAACACTGAAAAAGTGCCTCAGCATTATCGGAATCGTGCTTGCAGCAGCGGTTTTGCTGGTGATCGGTGTCCGACTCTATTTTGTAATTAATGAGAGCCCGAATGTGCGCTCGCCAGAAGGCAATGAGCATTTCGATGCAATCATTGTCCTCGGGACGAGCGTGAACCCAGACCGGACGCCGTCGGAGACGCTGAAAGCGCGCCTCGAAAAGGCATATGAGCTATGGGAATCAGGAATTGCGGATGTGATTATTGTCAGCGGCGATCACCGGAAGGGCGAGTATGACGAGGTAGACGTCATGTACGAGTATCTTGCATACGATGCGCACCGTGTGCCGGAGGATAAGATTCTGAAAGATTATAAGGGCTTTTCGACCTACGAAAGCATGTATCGCATCAGCCATTATTTCGGAATCGGAAGCGCAGCGGTCGTCACGCAGAATTATCATCTGTATCGGGCCTTGTATACGGCAGAGCATTATGGAATGGCGGTTATCGGCATTGAAGCCGATTCGGACGCAAGCGGAATCGTTCAGCTGAAGCGCGATGTGCGCGAGTGGGCGGCTTGCATAAAAGATTTAATTTACTGTATCGGAGAAAAGGAGATTGCGGAATGAAGGCTGTCATTTTAGCAGGCGGTTTAGGAACACGGATCAGCGAGGAAAGTCATCTCAAGCCGAAGCCGATGATTGAAATCGGCGGGCAGCCGATTTTATGGCATATCATGAAGATCTATTCGAAATACGGAATCAATGATTTCATCATCTGCGCCGGCTATCGGCAGGATGTCATTAAAGCGTATTTCGCCAATTATTACACCTATAACTCCGATGTGACGTTTGACCTTTCAAACAATTCTCTCGAAGTCCATGTAACGCATACCGATCCGTGGAAAGTGACGGTGGTCGACACGGGACTGGACACGATGACCGGCGGACGGATCAAGCGGATTGAGAAGTATATCGGAGACGAGCCGTTCTTATTAACGTACGGCGATGCGGTGGCGGATATCGATATTCCTGCGTTAGTCGAATTCCATCAGAAGAGCGGAAAGATTGCGACGATTACGGCCGTCAATATCGCGCAGATGAAGGGCGTCATTTCCCTTTCAGAAGAAGGAAACGTCGAAGATTTCCGCGAAAAGGACAGCGCTGATTCGATGCTGGTAAACGGCGGCTTTATGGTCATGGAGCCGAAGATCTTTGATTATATTGAAGGCGACCGGACGATCTTTGAGCAGGAACCGATGGCACATCTGTCACAGGACGGCGAACTGAACGCGTATCGTCACGAAGGGTTCTGGCAGTGCATGGACACGCAGCGCGAGATGAAGAAGCTGGAAGCGCTCTGGGAGAGCGGCAAGGCGCCTTGGAAGATTTGGGACTGATATGTCGACACAGGAAGACATCGAACTGTCACTTCGGAAAAAATTTCATAAAGATATTTTTACGCCTTTTGCAAAAGGGATAAACGCATACGAGATGCTGGCCCCCAATGACCGGGTGGCCGTCTGCATCTCGGGCGGGAAAGACTCTATGCTGATGGCGAAGCTGTTTCAGGAACTGAAGCGCCATAACAAGTTTCCGTTTGAACTGGAATATATCTGCATGGACCCGGGTTACCTTCCGGAAAACCGCAAGCTCATTGAAGAGAATGCGAAGCTGATGGGAATCCCGGTCCATTTTTTTGAGAGCACGATCTTCGATACGGTTGCTGATATTGAGGAGAGCCCTTGCTATCTTTGCGCGCGCATGCGCCGCGGATACCTCTACAGTAAGGCGCAGGAGCTGGGCTGCAATAAGATTGCATTGGGGCACCACTATGATGACGTCATCGAGACGATCCTCATGGGAATGCTCTACGGCGGCCAGGTGCAGACGATGATGCCGAAGATCCATTCGACGAATTTCCCGGGGATGGAACTGATCCGGCCGATGTATCTGATCCGCGAAGCCGATATTATCCGGTTCCGGGATTATCACGACCTCCGTTTCCTGCAATGCGCCTGTCGGTTCACAGAGCGGTCCGCAGCGGATATCCCGTTTGACTTAAACTCAAACGCGGGCGAGCTTTCCAAACGGAAAGAGATCAAGCATCTCATTGCGGAGCTGAAAAAAGTGAATCCGTATGTTGAAAGCAATATTTTTAAAAGCGTAGAAAATGTCAATCTGAATACGGTTATCGCCTATAAGGAGAATGGCCGTGTTCATCGATTTACTGAATGGTATGAGAAGGGGAACGAATGAGTATTTCCGTTGATTCTGAGAAAAGAGTATTTACGCTTCATACGGCACATACCTCTTATCAGATGAAGGCTGATTCG
>DCGM01000015.1 GCA_002315255.1 Lachnospiraceae bacterium UBA1778 | reverse complement strand
TCATACATCTTTTGAAAAACCGTTCCGCCTGAAAGAATAACCTTTTTCCCGACCGGGGCGTTCAGCAGATTGAGAAGCTGTCCTAAGTGAACGCGGCCCTTATCCTTCATCGGTTCGCCGACTGTTCGAAGCACCTCGGCAAATACATATTCGCAGAAAATGCGCGGGTGAGTTTTCAGTTCCTCCGGAAGAACTAAAACCTCATAAATCCCATCATCAGGCATGCATTCACATGACCTGCTATCATCCCTCTCATGATTAATGAGAATGCACTTGCTCTCAAAATATTCCCGCGCCTCATTCCGAAGATAGGCATCCACCTCGCCAAGGTATTCTGCGGTCGCTGAAATCTTCTCTGCGGCATCAGAGCGGACGATGGAAAGCGCCGGAATCACCTCGGCCCGAATCCGGTTTCTCGTCGCATCGGACGAGCCGTTTGACTCATCCTCGCGCCAAGAAAGACCTTGGGCAGAAAGCCATTCGCAGATCTCATTCTTTCCTGCTTTTAAAAGTGGGCGCACATAGCGGAACCCGTTCGTTTCGCGGCTTTCTGCAATTCCCGAAAGCCCCCGAAGGCCGCTTCCGCGAATCAAATGAAATAGAAAGGTCTCCGCATTGTCGTCCCGGTGGTGCGCCAGGACAATTGTGCTGCACCCGTTCTCCCGCGCCGCTTCTTCGAACGCCCGGTAGCGAAGATTCCGGGCCGCTTCCTCGAGCGAAAGCCCCTTCGTTTTCGCCTCATTCGGCGCATCGACATGTTTTACGACAAACGGGATCTCCTTCTCTTTACAATACTCGGCCACGAATACTGCATCCGCGTCCGCCGTTTCTTTTCGAATGTGATGGTGCACATGAACGACCGTGAGCTTAAGCTTTAGTTCCTCTCGAAGCTGCCTCAGCCCTTCCGTAAGCGCCAATGAGTCCGCGCCGCCGGAGCACCCGACGAGCACATGCTCGCCCGGCGTAATCAAGCCGCTCTTCCGGATCATTGTCGGAATGTCAGTCATCCATCGCTCCTTTATTATATCGATTACAGGCAGGCCAAGCTTTGCGGCCTCTGACCGTGATCAGCAGTCGTCAGAAGGTCAATTGTGAAAACACATTGACCTTCGTCCTTATCGCTATGACAAAAACGAGCAGCCCGGCTTTCGCAGGCGCTGCTCTTCCTGATTTTCGAATTCTTATTCGTTTTCCGGGCGGAAAATAATATCTTCCGGGAAAACCAGTCCAAACTTCTCACGCGCAATCCGGATAATGTCCTCGTCCGTCAGTTCTGCGCCGTCCGCCGCCGCGAGGATTTCCTGGCGGACCGATTCATATGCCACGCTTTCCTCGAGTTTCTGTAAATAGGCTTCCTCTTTGTCCCGATCGATTTTCATCATAACAATGCCTACGCCCAGAAGGATGGCAAGCAATGCAGTCACCAGAATCAGGAGCCCGACAGCGCGTTTATTTGCTTTCGCTTTGCGAATGGATTTCTTCTTTGCCATGGTCTCCTCCTTTCTGAACCGCTTGACGAATATTGATCACACAAACGGCGAAGCCTCCGCCGTTTCTCTTTCTGTTATTCTAAAATAAATGCTATTATTTGGCAATCCCCGAAGCAGATTCCCGCGCGCCCTCTTTGCAAAATCACTCCGCATCCAACGATGCGGAGTGATTTCTTAAATAAAACGAACCAATTCTTTTGCGTCTTCTTTTTTCGTCGTTTCCTGAATGTCGAGGACTTCAGCCCGGACAGTACGATTTCCTAACGCGATTTCAATGATATCGCCTACCGCCACATCCGCGGACGCCTTCGCCGGCTTCCCATTCAGAGTGACACGGCCTGCATCACAGGCTTCATTGGCTACGGTCCTACGTTTGATTAATCTGGAAACTTTCAGAAACTTATCAAGCCGCATGATTCAAAATTATTTGTTTACAGCGTCATGAAGAGCTTTGCCGGCTTTGAACTTCGGAGCCTTGGAAGCTTTGATCTTAATGGAAGCGCCGGTCTTCGGGTTGCGGCCTTCGCGGGAATTTCTCTTGGAAACTTCAAACGTTCCAAAACCGACGAGCTGGACTTTTTCGCCCTTCTTTAATTCAGCGGTGACGACATCGACAAATGCGTTGATGGCACCTTCTGCATCCTTCTTCGTAAGGTTAGCTGCTTCAGCGATCGCTGCGACTAATTCTTTCTTATTCATGATTGATCCTCCTATCAAAATGGGGCATTTTTTTGTGTTCAATGCCTAGGTATAAAATACCAAAAAAGCCAGTATTTGTCAACCTTTCAGCGCTTTTCAATTCGTTAAATAAGTGTGTCTTTGTGCGATTCTTAACAATCTTTTTTCTTTCTTCAGGCCTCTTCTCGGCCTCAGTTAACGGCGCGTTCCCGGGCCGGCTTTTCCTTCACATAGACACATGGTCCGACCGGTTCTTCACTCGTTCGAGGGGTATGTTTCCATCAGCCGGTCAGTCTTCTGCAGCAAAGACCTCATAGCGCGTGACGTTCGTCACGGTCTCGCCGTCAATCTGAAGCGCCACCGGCGAACCGAGTTCTACGATAACATGCTTTCCGGTCCGATAATCCAGCTTGTTCGGATATTTCGGTCCTTTTCCTTTCACAACCTGGAGGAAATGCGCGGCCGAATTCAACCGTCCCATCGCATGAACCGCCACGCAGGTGACAGTATGCTCCGGATTATAACGGTTCTGGCTCGGACAGATTTTGACGCCGCCGCCGTAAAAGCGTCCGAACATCGTCGGGAGCATCCACACATGATCATATTCCCGCGTTTCACCGTCTACAGTCACTTTTGCGTGAACCGGCTTATACTTTCCGAACAGTCCTTCCGCTGCAATCATTGTATAGGTTTTACTCTTTCCACGGGCGCGCAGCCGGTCGCTCTCCTCGCAGCAGTAGCCGTCGAGTCCGCAGCCGATTCCGTTGATAAACTTGCAGCGGATGTCATTGACGACAACCGTCGGAAGTCCTTTGCAATACTCATTAATCGCAAACGGGCCGCTGTCCTTGTCACGCCCGACATCATTTAAGAAGTCATTGCCGGTTCCTGCCGCAAAATAATAGATCTCGCGGTCAAACTTCGTCTCGTCCAGGAAATTGACGAACTTATTCAAGGTGCCATCGCCGCCGGTGAAGACTACCTTCGTCTCCTTCGGCATCTGCGCTGCAAACTCAATCGGATTCTCGATCTTCGTCACATCCATATAAGTAAAAACAGCGTCTTTTACAACCTTCTCAATCTTCTTCGAATCTTCCAGCCCATGTCCCTTGCTTGCGAGCGGATTATATAACACGAGATACTGCTCCATATCATCCCCCTGTTGTCTGTACATTATGACGGCTGAACATCGGCCTTCGAACTCCACCGCCTGTAAACCGTTTCTGTCGTCTGCAGTTTCAAACTGTGTCAAATAAAGCGTGAGCCGGGGATTTCGCCCCGGCTCATTAAGTATCATTACTCTTCGACGATAGCGCCTGTCGGGCAGTTTCCTTCGCAGGTTCCGCAAGAGATGCAAGCGTCTGCATCGATTACGTAGGTATCTTCGCCTTCAGAGATAGCACCGGTCGGGCATCCGCCTTCACAGGTTCCGCACTTAATGCACGCATCAGTAATCTTATATGCCATGGTCAAGACCTCCTTTTGTTTTTTAGCATGTGTGTATTCTATCATCATTCACTAGGCTTTGCAAGACCTTTTATTATCGCAATATGCAAGCCTATTTCCATAAAAACTACGCGTTTTTAGCGTTTTTCATTTTCTCCGCTTCTTTAAGCAGAATCGCCTTCTGATTTAGATCTGAATCCATCAGAACCGCCTGTAAAAGCTGATTCAGAATCTCACCCATCTCTTTCCCCGGCGCGACGCCGATCGCTTTTAAGTCCTCTCCTTTTACAGCTAATGTCTTTAGCGAAATGCACTCGCCTTTCTCCCGGATCTCCTTCACCAATGCCCTCTCCGCCCGCAGGTTTTTCTCATGGGCGGTCTCATAAAAGCGTATGAAATCGTCGAAATCGTCATCGCCGTATCGCCACATGAGCTTCCGGAGAAGCGGCTTTTCCGGTTTCAAGGCTTCATGCGAGAAAGAAACCATTGCAACCGTTTTCTTTCGGGTAAAGTTATCAAATTTAAGCGTCCGCATCACGCGGTCAGCGATCTCTGAATCAAGATGCTCCGGCTCATCCTTTGCCGTGATTTTCTCTATCAGTTCATCTGACATGCCCCTTTGATTTTCCTGCCGGAAAAATGCCGAAAGACGCATGCATTCATCCGGTTCGGTCTTCGACAGAAGCGCGAGCCGGGTGTCCATCCCGTCAGAGAATTCCGGATACCACCAGGAAAACGCGCCGATCTCTTCGAACAGCCGCACCATCTCCGGATCCCGCGACAGAAGGGTTTTTAAAAGCTCCTCGCGGATCCGTTCCCATGAAATCTGGCGAAGATTGGCCGCAAGTTTCTTTGCAGCCGTATAGGTGTCCGCGTCGATGGAAAAATCCAGTTGCGCCGCAAACCGGACGCAACGCATAATCCGAAGCGCATCTTCCGTAAACCGTTCTTCCGGATTTCCGACGGCGCGGATCATCTTCTTTTCCAGATCGTCTTTCCCGTGGAACAAGTCCTGAAGGCCGTCGCGGTCATTATAGGCCATCGCATTGACCGTAAAATCGCGCCGGCGAAGGTCTTCCGAAAGGTCCGAGGTAAACTCGACCGAGTCCGGATGCCGGCTGTCTGTATAGCTCCCGTCGATCCGATAGGTAGTCACCTCATATCCCGTCTGATTTTTCATAACGGTGACGGTCCCGTGCTCAATGCCCGTGTCGACCGTCCGCCGGAAAATCTTTTTTACATCAGCAGGGGAGGCCGCTGTCGTGATATCCCAGTCGTTCGGCTCCCGCCCGAGTATAGAATCCCGAACGCAACCGCCCACGGCATAGGCACTATGACCGTGGGCTTCAAGCGTTTCAATGATATTCCGGACGTCGTCCGGCATCTGGATTCTCATAATTGCTCCGTTTTTTCTCTCTTCTCTGACGCGCTGTCTTCTCAGATGAAACCATTCTCTCTCGAGCAGAAAACGCGCTTACTCAATGACCGGAACGGTCAGCGTATCGCCTTCCACCCATTCGAGTTCCATCTGCTCTGCCAGTCTCTGGGCAAACGTCCCTTCCTTCGAGACGATCCGGAAACCGGTCGTGTCCTTAAAGACATCAGCACCCAGCTGTTTCAGTGTCTCCGGCATCACGATTTCGCGAAGGTTTTTGCAGTTCGCAAAGCAGCGGTTATTGAGCGCGGTAAGGTGCGCGGGAAGCTGGATATACATAATCGTCCCATTGTTCTCAAACACGCCGTCTGCGATGATTTTAATCGGTTTCCCCTGGAATTCGTCCGGCATAACAATGATCGGCTCAGAGGTCAGATACGTGATGACAGCTACCCAATCGTCAAAGACCTGATAGGTGGCTGTGCCTGTATCGACCAGTTCCCAGTTGACCGGGGTTGCGCTTTCCGTCGGTTCTTCCGTTGAGGGCGCTTCTGTTTCTTCCGGCAGCGATTCCGTTTCAGAAGAAACAACTGTCGTAGCAGCTTCCGTCGTCGCTTCTGTGGAAGGCTCGGTGACGATTACATGCTGGTTTGCCTTCGCCGAACTGTAAATCAGGATCGAAATGCCCGCAAAGATCGCGCCTGCGGCAATCATTGCCAGAATCACCCATGCGCTCTTTTTGCTCTGCTCCGCGATATCCGCTTCCGTTTCCTTCTGGATCGTGACGGCGACATCAAAGTCCTCATCACGCGGACGTGTAGAAACGCCCGGGGTCTCCTGACGCTGCGGCCTTATATTTACTTTTTGTCCGCAATAATTGCAGAATTTCGAGTCGTCACGGATGAAAGACCCGCAGTTTTGGCATTTCATGCTTTATGCTCCTGAATTAATACGCTCTTCCCCAGTAAACCATCTTCTTCGCCGGTTTGCCGCAGCAGACGCAGACATCGCCGACGTGTTCCTGCTCAAACGGGATATTACGGCTCGTGACAGCCAGTTCCTCTTTGATCTTATCTTCGCATGCGCGGTCTCCGCACCACATTGCCTTTACGAAGCCCGGATTAGAATCAATCACAGCCTTCAGCTCGTCAAAGTTATGTGCGACAGAAGTATGCGCGGCATAATGCTCACGTGCGCGCACCAGCATATCGTTCTGGATCGTTTCGAGAAGTTTTCCGACTTCTTCTTCGATCTTATCTAATTCGACTTCAATCTTTTCGCGGGTATCACGGCGTACGAGGACTGCCTTCCCGGCTTCGATATCCTTCGGGCCGATTTCGACACGGATCGGAATACCACGCATTTCGGCTTCTGCAAATTTGAATCCCGGGCTCTTCTCGGAATCGTCGAGTTTCGCGCGATAGTTCTTCTTTAAATCCTCTGCGATTTCAGTCGCCTTCTCCATAACGCCTTCTTTATGAGCGGCGATCGGAATGACGATTACCTGTGTCGGCGCAACCTTCGGCGGAAGGACCAGTCCGGAATCATCTCCATGGACCATGATCAAAGCACCGATGAGACGCGTCGTGACGCCCCATGAAGTCTGGAATACATGCTTTAACTGGTTGTCCTTATCCGTAAACGTAACGTCATAAGCCTTTGCGAAGCCGTCGCCGAAGTTATGGCTGGTTCCTGCCTGTAATGCTTTTCCGTCATGCATCAATGCTTCGATCGAATACGTTTCGACTGCGCCTGCAAACTTTTCCTTTTCGGTCTTCTGTCCCTTGATGACCGGAATTGCCAGATCCTGCTCACAGAAATCCGCATAAACATTCAGCATGGTCTCGGTTCTCCACTGAGCGTCTTCCAGAGTTGCATGACAGGTATGTCCCTCCTGCCACCAGAACTCACGGGAACGAAGGAAGGGACGGGTGGTCTTCTCCCAACGTACAACAGAGCACCACTGGTTGTAATCCTTGGGAAGATCGCGGTAGGAATGTACTTTTCTTGCATAGTAATCACTGAAAAGTGTTTCGGACGTCGGACGAACGCAGCACTTTTCCGCAAGGGGCTCCAGGCCGCCCATCGTCACCCAGGCAACTTCGGGAGCAAAACCTTCTACATGATCCTTCTCTTTCTGAAGAAGGCTCTCGGGTATGAACAGCGGCATTGCAACGTTCTGCACGCCGGTATCTTTGAATCTCTTATCAAGGTTGTCATGGATCATTTCCCAGATCGCCTGTCCGGCGGGTTCCAGGATGATGCAGCCCTTCATGGAGGAATAATCACACAGTTCTGCTTTTTTTACGATGTCTGTGTACCACTGGGCAAAGTCCACATCCATGGATGTGATGTCTTCGACCATTTTCTTGTTTTCTTCTTTTGCCATTTTGTTTTTCCACCTTTCTGCCATTGAAGCATGGATCTTTTATAGTAACCCGTGGATTATACTTGAAACGGGCCTGTTTTGCAAGTGCCGTGCGGAATAAAACCGCCAGAAACCTGCGCCGCAGGATGCAGCAAAAAACACCGGACTGCTTTCGCAGCCCGGCGCTTTGCTTCATTTGACTCAGGTGGATCCGAACGGATCATCTGCCGAACTGGCAGTCGTTGTTACCGGATTCGGTGGTCCACATCTCAAGCATGTTGATGGGGTCGTTGAAGTCAGCGATCCAGCCTTCACGTGCGATGTCGAAGTTACCCTGTTTTCTCTCCTCAAGGAATACGTTCCAGTCCTGAACCTGAATGGACATCTCGATGCCGACCTCGGCAAAGT
>DCGM01000010.1:21226-21638 GCA_002315255.1 Lachnospiraceae bacterium UBA1778 | reverse complement strand
GCTATGTCAACTCCCGTCTGACCGGCCAGGGAATCCCGGTTTCCTGCGAAGTCGATATCTACGGCGCTCTTTCCGAGTTCATCGGCGAGCTCGTCTCTGACGACATCGTCACGCTTCTCGACATCAACAACTCTGTCCCGAAGGATATGTACAAAGAGTCGATCGAAGGCAAGTTCAACTACAAGTTCACCGATACCTTCATGGGATTCCATTGCGGCAATACGAACTCCTGCAAGATCAGCAAGCCGACGATGAAGTATCAGCTCATCATGGCTCGTGCGCTTCCGCAGGAAGTTACGAACGGCACGCTCGAGGGCGACATCGTTCCGGGCAAGATCACGTTCTTCCGTCTTCAGTCTACTGCTGATGCGAAGCTTCGCGCATACGTCGCAGAAGGCGAAGTCCTTCCGGT
>DCGM01000010.1:20205-21179 GCA_002315255.1 Lachnospiraceae bacterium UBA1778 | reverse complement strand
CGCTATTCCGGAAATGGGCCGCTTCTATCGCCACGTCCTGATCGAGAAGGGCTTCCCGCATCATGGCGCAGTCGCATTCGGCCACTTCGGAAAGGCTCTGTATGAAGTCTTCAAGATGGTCGGCGTTCCGGTCGACGAAATCGGCTACAACCAGCCGGCAGGCGTCCGTTATCCGACCGAGAATCCTTTTGCATAAAGGAGTAAATTATGTATTATATTGGCATTGACCTCGGCACCTCCTCCGTTAAGCTTCTGATGCTCGACGGAGACGGAAAAATCGTAAAAACCGCGACGCGGGATTACCCGCTGATCTTCCCGGAACCGGGCTGGTCTGAGCAGGATCCGAACGAGTGGTACGATAAGACGTTAGAGTGCCTTCAGGAGATTTTAGCGGATGTCGACCCGAAGCAGGTGGACGGCATTTCGTTCGGCGGCCAGATGCATGGCATGGTCATTCTCGATAAGAATGACCAGGTTCTTCGCCCGGCCATCCTCTGGAATGACGGCAGAACGCAGGAAGAGACCGATTATCTCAATGATGTCGTCGGTCAGGACATCCTCGTCAAAAACACCGGAAATATCGCTTTCGCCGGATTCACCGCTCCGAAGATCCTCTGGGTCCGTAATCACGAGCCCGAGATTTTCGAGAAGATCGAAAAGATCATGCTCCCGAAGGATTATCTGGCTTATAAGCTTTCCGGCACCTTCTGCACCGAGTATTCGGACGCAGCCGGCATGCTTCTTTTAGATGTCGCGAATAAATGCTGGTCGAAAGTCATGCTGGAAATCTGCGGAATCACCGAGAAGCAGCTTCCGAAGCTGTTCGAGTCGTACGACGTAGTCGGTACGATTGTCCCTGAAATCGCAGCGAAGTTCGGTCTGTCCGAGCAGGTGAAGATCATTGCCGGCGCCGGCGACAATGCGGCAGCGGCGATCGGAACGGGCACTTGCGGTGATGCAAAGTGTAACGTTTC
>DCGM01000010.1:19558-20178 GCA_002315255.1 Lachnospiraceae bacterium UBA1778 | reverse complement strand
ATCGGAACCTCCGGCACGATCTTTATTTCGAGCAAAAACTACAGCGCACCGAAGAATCCGGCGATCCACTCGTTCTGCCATGCGGACGGACACTTCCATCTGATGGGCGTCACGCTTTCTGCAGGCTCCTCCTACAAGTGGTTCATGGAAGATATTCTGGAAGAAAAGGACCTCGCAGGCGTTCAGCAGAAGATGACCGGCCTCGGCGAGAATCCGGTATTCTTTATGCCGTATCTTATGGGCGAGCGTTGCCCGCACAATGATACGCAGGTCCGCGCAATGTTCTACGGCATGTCGATGGACAC
The DNA here is from genome assembly GCA_002315255.1 of Lachnospiraceae bacterium UBA1778. Lineage (GTDB taxonomy): Bacteria > Bacillota > Clostridia > Lachnospirales > Lachnospiraceae > UBA1267. The sequence goes on along the minus strand of DCGM01000010.1, from coordinate 19,873 downwards.
CACCCGTGCGCAGATGGCGCAGGCTGTCATGGAAGGCGTCGCATTTGCATTCCGTGATTGCTATGAAATCGCGAAGGACTGCGGAATCGTTCTGAAGAAGACGAAGATCTGCGGCGGCGGCGCGAAGTCTCCGTTATGGCGGAAGATCATTGCGAACGTTTTGAATCTCGAAGTCGAAGTTATCGAGTCCGAACAGGGCCCGGGCTTAGGCGGCGCGATGCTGGCGATGGTCGGCTGCGGCGCAGCGAAGTCTGTCGAAGAAGTCGCTGACCGTATCGTAAAAGTAGTCGATACCGTTAAACCGGATCCGGAACT
>DCGM01000010.1:0-19435 GCA_002315255.1 Lachnospiraceae bacterium UBA1778 | reverse complement strand
GTTTATATGGACACGTTTATATGGACACGTTTATATGGATACGTTTTTATGGATCCGCTCTTTGAAGATGATTTGACGAATAGTTAAATCCGCGGTAAAATAAGCGGGAAGAAAAATCGGACAAAATGGCTGACAAACAGACAGAGGAAAAGACCGAGAAAAAGAACGACAAAAAGACCGACAAAAGACCGACAAAAGGATAGCTGAAAAAACAGCTGAAAAGACAGCTGAAAAGACCGACCGGAAGACCGGGAGAATGAAGGTTGAATGCCGGAGCGTTGAAAAGGAAAAAGATGGAAAACCATGTAAATGATTTAAATAAATCCGCATTAGACCTGACAGTTCTCCGTCAGGAAATCACCGCGGTCGATGACGAAATGGCGAAGCTTTTTGTGAGACGGATGGCCGTTTCGAAGGATATCGCGGACTATAAGGAAGCGAACGGGCTTCCGACCTACGATCCGAAGCGCGAGCAGGAAAATCTCGAAAAAGCGAAGGTCCGCGTGCCGGAAGAACTGGGCGGTCTTTATCGGAAGTTTTTACAGATGAACATGGACCTGTCGAAGGAATATCAGAACCTGAAGCGACAGAAATAACCGCTCAGAAGCGCGACAGAAACACGACAGAAGCGCGACAGAAGTACGACAGAAGTTCGAGAAGAAACACGGCTCCGAACGAAACTGAAAGGACTACTATGGGACGAAATTTTCGCTTTCAAATTTTAGAAATCATCTGCGCAGCAGTCATCATCATCCTGACGATCCTTCTGCTGTTCCAGGCGGCCGAGTGGCCGATTCTTTTCCCGATCATCTTCGGATTGGCGACGGTCTTAAGTCTTCTCTATCTTTTCGAGACGATCAAGTATAATCCGAACCGGAAGAACCGCCAGAAGCGGATCATCCTGTTTGTCATTTTGAGTGTGGTCGCGCTTGGCATCACCGGCGCGAGCATTGTCATCATCTATTTCTAAGAGGTTGAGAAACCGGACAAAATAATAGAAGAAGGGCTGAAATGGAAGAAGAAACGATGGGAGTCGTGCTCTGCGGCGCGAATTCCTATGAAGAAAAATTTTATTTTAATGAGCAGTTTTCGAATATTCCGAGCGACATCAAGGACGAGCTGAAGGCTATGTGCGTCCTCTTCACGGAAGAGGTCGGCGGCATTTTGACGCTCGAATTCCTCGCGGACGGGCGCCTGGTCTTCCGCACACGTGTCGACGATTACGATTTTTATTATGACGAGATCGAGAGCGGGCTCCAGATTTCGAGGCTTCAGAAGGAAAAGGAAAAGCTGCTCGAAGCATTGGAGCTTTACTATCGGGCAATGGTCTTAAAAGAGCCCTTTAACGAGGAGCAGTAACCGCCCGCAGAAGGCGTGTATCTGAGGAGCAGTAAGCAGCGTGAAACCGATTCATTTAAACGGATTGACAATCGATGTGCCCATTGCATTGGGCCCGATGGCAGGCGTCACAGACCTGCCTTTTCGTTTGCTGTGCCGGGAGCAGGGCTGCGGAATGTTCTATACGGAGATGGTCTCTGCAAAAGCGCTTTTTTATCAGAGCAAAAACACAGAAAAACTGATGGAGAGCACGAAGGAGGAGCATCCGCTCGCTATCCAGCTTTTCGGCTCGGAACCTGATATTATCGCAGAAGAGGCGCTGAAGATTGAGGACCGGTGCGACTTTTTCAATTTAAACTTCGGATGTCCGGTGGCGAAGGTTGTCAAGAACCACGAGGGGAGCTATCTTCTGTCCCAGCCGGAGCTTGCCGCGGAAATCTTCCGTAAACTCACAAAAACGGTGCATAAACCCGTTTCGGTGAAGATGAGGCTATCTTATTCGGGTGATATGGAAGAAGGGCTGAAAATGGCCAAAATCGCGCAGGATTCGGGTATTTCAATGATTGAAGTCCACGGACGGACGCGCGACCAGTTTTATATGGGGCATGCGGACTGGAACGGCATCCGGAAAATCTGCGAGGAAGTGTCCATTCCGGTCATCGGAAACGGCGACATCACGTCTCCCGAGGACGCGAAGCGGATGCTTGAGGAAACCGGGTGCGACGGCATCATGATCGCGCGGGCGGCGGAAGGAAATCCGTGGCTGTTCCGCGAGGTGCGCGAGTACCTGGAGAGCGGAACGGTTCCGGAGCGGCCGACGCTGGAAGAGATTATCGCGATGGCGCTTCGGCATGCGCGGATGCTGATCGAATATAAGGGCGAGCATATCGGCGTCATGGAGATGCGGAAGCATGCGTCCTGGTATCTTCAGGGACAGCACGGCATGTCGACGGTCCGCCGGAAGATCAATGAGGTGCAAAGTTTCCCGGAACTTGAAGAAATCCTGATGGGTCTGCTCAAATAGAAATCTTTATAGGCCTGCTCCCGTAGAAATCTGCAGGAGACTGCTCCCGTAGAAATCTGCAGGAGACTGCTACCGTAGAAATCTGTAGGAGACTGCTCATCTGGCTGTTCGTTTATTGACATTTTGTACGTCTTTTGCTATAATGCACACGATGATTTTGGGGTCAAATATATATTTGGCCTCATTTTGTAGTTTTTTGCCCCTTATTACCGCTTGCATTGGCGGAAAACTACGGAACTTATTCCCATGAAGGAAAAGAAAGAGAGAGAATTATGGCTGGCAAACAGAACATTTTGACGGCTTCCGGAAAACAGAAGCTGGAAGAAGAGCTTAAGAACCGTGTGGAGGTTCTTCGGAAGGAGATTGCGGACCGGTTAAAGGAAGCGCGTGCACAGGGCGACCTTTCAGAAAATGCGGAATATGACGCCGCAAAGGACGAGCAGGCGGATAACGAAGGCCGTATCGCTGAAATCGAAGAGATTTTAAAATATGCCATTATCGCAGATGAGAGTTCGGACGCTACCGTCGTGAGCATCGGCTGCATCGTTAAGGTGCATGACGTGGAATTCGACGAGGATATCGAATACACGATCGTCGGCTCCACGGAGGCGGACAGTCTGAATAATATGATTTCCGATCAGTCGGCGTTAGGCCAGGCATTGATCGGAAGAAAAGAAGGGGAGACCGTGAGCGTCAATGCTCCGGCCGGCACTTTTGAGTATCAGATCATCAGCTTCGAGCGGGCTTGATGAAAACAGGGGGATAGAATGGGCAATCAGAATCCGGACGGACAGCAGGATATTAACCAGCTTCTGAAAATCAGACACGACAAGCTCGCAGAGCTTAAGAATGCGGGAAAGGATCCGTACGTTATCACTACGTTTGATCAGACCGCGCATACGAAGGATATCGCAGACCATTTCGACGAATTCGAAGGGCAGACTGTCAAAATCGCAGGCCGCCTCATGTCGAAGCGCGTCATGGGAAAGGCTTCTTTCTGTAATGTAAAGGACCTGACGGGCGGCATCCAGTGCTATGTCTGCCGCGACGACCTCGGCGAGGAAGCGTATGCGGACTTTAAGCATATGGACATTGGCGACAATGTCGGTATCGAGGGCTTCGTTTTTAAGACACAGACCGGTGAAATCACGGTTCATGCGAAAAACGTCACGCTGTTCACGAAGGCGCTTCAGATCCTGCCGGAGAAATTCCACGGAATGACCGACACCGATCTCCGCTATCGTCAGCGTTATATCGATCTTTTCATGAATGACGACGCGAAGGAAGTGCTCGTGAAGCGTTCCCGCATCCTTCATGAAATCCGTTCTTTCTTAGCGGAGAAAGGCTTCCTCGAGGTCGAAACGCCGATCCTCGTCTCGAACGCCGGCGGCGCTTCTGCGCGTCCGTTTATGACGCATTTCAATGCATTGGACCAGGATATGAAGCTTCGCATTTCGCTGGAGCTTTACTTAAAGCGCCTGATCGTCGGCGGCATGGAGAAGGTTTTCGAGATGGGCCGCGTATTCCGGAACGAAGGCGTCGACACGCGTCACAACCCGGAATTCACGCTGCTCGAGCTTTATCAGGCTTACACCGATTATAACGGCATGATGCGTCTCACCGAGGAGATGTTCCGCACGGTGGCGCAGCGCGTCAATGGCACGACGATCGTCCATGTCGGCGATGTCGAAATCGATCTCGGAAAGCCGTTTGAGCGGATTTCGATGATTGAAGCTGTCCGCAAATATGCCGGCGTCGATTTTGATGAAATCACGACGCTCGAAGGCGCACGTGAAGCGGCGAAAGCCCATCACGTCGAATTCGAAGAGCGCCATAAGTGGGGCGATATCGTCAACCTGTTCTTCGAGGAATTCTGCGAAGAGAAGATGATCCAGCCGACCTTCGTCTGCGATCATCCGTTAGACGTTTCCCCGTTAACGAAGAAGAACCCGCGCGACCCGCGTCTCGTCGAGCGCTTCGAGCTCTTCATCAACCACGCCGAGATGTGCAATGCGTACTCCGAGCTGAATGACCCGGAAGACCAGCGCGAGCGCTTCAAGGCACAGGAAGCGGCATTGGCCGCCGGCGATGAAGAAGCGAACACGACAGACGAGGACTTCCTCCGCGCGTTGGAATACGGTATGCCGCCGACCGGCGGTATCGGCTACGGCATCGACCGTCTCGTCATGCTGTTAACCGGCGCACCGGCGATCCGCGATGTTTTACTTTTCCCGACGATGAAGACAGTCGGCGGTGAAAGAAAGTCAGACGATGCGGAGAAGAAGGCAGACGAAGGCTTCTTCCCCGGCTGCAAGTGCCCCGAATGTCCGTCGAATGAGGCTTGCAAGGCTGCATTCGAGCAGGCAACAGGCGCAGTCGCAGACGAAAAGATTGACTTTTCGAAGGTCGAAATCGAGCCGTTATTTGCAGATTTTGTCGATTTTGACACCTTCTCAAAGAGCGATTTCCGTGCTGTAAAGGTTCTCGCCTGCGAGCCGGTTCCGAAGTCAAAGAAGCTTCTTCAGTTTACGCTCGATGACGGCACCGGAACGAACCGCACGATTTTAAGCGGAATCCATGCATTCTATGAGCCGGAAGAGCTTATCGGAAAGACGCTGATCGCGATCGTCAACCTTCCGCCGCGCCCGATGATGGGAATCGAATCCTGCGGTATGCTGTTAAGCGCGATCCACAAGGAAGAGGGCGAAGAGAAGCTTCACCTGCTGATGGTCGATAACCACATTCCGGCAGGTGCAAAGCTGTATTAATTGCGAAATTAATTTAGGTGCGATTGATAGGATGACCCTGCAGATTGATTTCTGCAGGGTCATTTTTTCAGAACAGATTCGAATTCAGGAGCGATATAGAATGACGGACCAGGCTGCAGAAATAAAAACGACCCGCAAAGGGTTCTCAAATCCATTATATGTGTTTTACCAGAGCACCTCGGACGAGCTGATGTTCTGGCCGCTGTTTGACGTCCTCTTTTTGTCGCTTGCGAAGGGGTATTCGGCGGCGGAGATTTCGCTTGTTTTTACGGTGTCCCTTTGGGCGGGGCTCGCATTGAAGCCTGTTATTTTCCAGGTGTTAAAGAAATTACGCGCCGGAACTTCAATGATCATCGGAGCAGTTATGTTCCTTCTGGCAGCGGTTTTTATCACCTTCGGCCCATCAATCGTTGTGGTAATCATCGGTCAGACGCTTTACTGCCAGGCATTCTCCTTCCAGGAGATGTCCGGGGTATATCTAAAGAATGCGCAGTATAAAAACGGATCGAAGCCGGATTATATCAGGCTACGGGCGCTGGCGAACGGAATCTATGCCACTATCAGCCTGATTTCGATGATCTTTTTAAATACGCTTTGTAATATCACGATGTACCTTCCCATGTATATCTGCATCGGGGCTTGTGTGAATTCTGTCGTCCTTTCAATCCTCCTTTATCGGTATGACAATACGGACAACCGGGTCCAAAACACGGGTATGACGCCCCGGATGCGCTACAAAAAGATTGATTCGGCAGCGGTTCTCTGCCTGATTCTCTCTGCGATGGCCTATGTAGTTATGGTGCTCGGAATGGATAATCTCCGGCTTTTTACGGAGACCAGCCTGTCCGAACTTTTTGACGAAGAGAAAGTCGTTTTTTATTTCTCTATGATTCTGATCGTCAACCGGATTATCAAAATATCCGGCAATCTGTTCGCGATGGCAGGCACCCGAAAGAAAAAACGGGCGGAGAGAGATTTAATGCCGGTCTTTATCACCTTGATCTCCTTGGTCCCGGTTTTAGGCCTGATCGGTTGTCTCGCCGGAGGAATCGGCGCGGTAGTGTTCGCATCCGTCGGCTATTTTGCATGCGTATTTGTCTATGATCCTTTCGGGGCGCGGCTCACAAAGATGCTGATGGAGTATATCAGCCCGGAAAGCATGAAGCGGCTGATGTTCTTAAACTCCACCATGCGTGACATTTCCCAGGCACTCGTGTCCGCGCTCGTTACGCTGATTCTAACCACAAGCGGCATGCTGGGAGTCATGATCCTTCTTTCGGTGGTGGGAATTGCATTGGGCATTTTCTATCTGATTTCGAAAAAGAACCTGGCTCGAAAGGTGAATAACCAGATCTTTTTGAAATGGACGAAGGACGATACGGAGAATACGGACAGCCTCATCATTTCGGCAGCGGTGCTCCTTTGCTATAATAACATTGAGGCCTCCTTAAAGTTCTCCCCGCGGGAACTTGGCGCCCGTATTCCGTCTGCAGAGAAGATTTCTGACCGCTATCCGAACGTGCAGTTTTCGGCTGTTGAAGCGTTCAATGAAGACGCGCTCCGGGCGCATTTTTCAGAAGGAGAGCTCTGCGCCGTGCATTACCGGTTAAACGGCGAGTACACCTGGCTTCCTGTTTTACTGATAGACGAAGGCGGAATGATGCTGTTTGATTTAGAGGAGAAATGGGTTTTTGCGGACCGGGATCCCGCTATCGACCAGATCGCTGTCTTTAAAGTGACAAACTGATATACTGCCGTGTGCTGCGATATCTTTTTAATTAATTTACCCGAGTAAATTTCCGCTTGACTTTCAAAAAACGGCAACATATAATCAAATCAACAATCCTGAAAAAGATTTCGTGAAACAAAAAGTATAGGAGATAAGGTGAAAGTTACACGTGCTGATGTGGCAAATGCTGCGGGCGTTTCCACAGCTACGGTTTCCTTCGTTCTGAACGGGTCGCGGCACATGTCGGAAAAGACCCGGAAACGGGTGTTAGATGCCGTTGAGAAATTAAATTACACGCCGGATATGGTGGCGCGAAGCATGACCACGAATCAGACGATGCAGGTTTCGCTTCTGGTCAATGATATCACCAACCCCTTTTACAGCGAGATTGTGCTGGGCTTTGAAACGGCAGCCATTGAAAAAGGGTATTTTGTCAATGTCTGCACCGGTTCTCAGGACATAAGCCGATATTTGGATAACTATATCGCCCGGCGGATTGACGGTGTCTTCGTGGCGGCACTTCCCGAGCGTTTTGACAGTGAAAAATTATATGGTCTCGTTGAGAACGGGATAAAGGTTGTTATCAGCGGCGACCGGAATATCGACACCTCCCGGATCAGCTCTCTCGAAAACGATTATTTGGACGGGATGCGTCAAGCGGTTTCTTTCCTGGCAGGAAAAGGGCATCGGAAGGTCGCGTATTTAAGCGGTCTCGCGAAAATCCATACCTTTGACCAGAAAATCGAGGGATATTTGGCAGCGGTCAAAGAGTTCCTGCCCGAATTGGGCGAGAAGCTTCTGGTGGAAGGACAGGCGCCCTATTCCACCCGCATGGAGGACGGATTCCGTATGATGAATGAACTCCTCGATTCCGGGAAAGATGTGAGTGCGATTATCTGCCAGAACGATCTGATGGCAATGGGTGCTATCGCCGCCATCAAAGACCGCGGGCTTCGTGTGCCGGAGGATTTGTCGGTGGTCGGGTTTGACGGAATCATGCTTTCCGAATCATGGAGGCCGGCATTGACCACCGTTTCCGTCCCCAAATATGAACTGGGCCGGAAGGCCTTTGAAATGCTTTACCAGAACCTTATGGGAGGCACTCCGTCGAAGTGCTTGAACTCCCTCGAATTAATAGAAAGACAATCCACCCGGTAAGGGCTTGCGAAAAGGGCAAAAAAAGCGGGCTAATGAAGCGCCCGCTTAGACTGTACTCAAAAATTTACCCGTGTAGCAAAAACAGAAAGAGTTAATCATGAAAAAGAAGAAAACCTCAAAACCAATGACATGGACACGTTTTAAACGTTTCATTCCGTTGTATTTGATGGTCCTTGCGCCCATCATTACCGTTTTTATTTTCCACTATATTCCGCTCGCCGGAGTTGTGATGGCCTTTAAAAATTATCGCCCGAGCATTGGAATCTGGGGGAGCGAATGGGTCGGCTTAAAGCATTTTAAGGCTTTTATCGAATACCCCTATTTTTGGCGTATTATGCGAAACACCCTGGTGCTGAGCCTTTTCTCCTTCATCACCTTCCCGATGCCGATCCTGTTTGCGCTGATTCTAAACGAACTCCGAAGCAAGAAGCTTTGTAAAACTGCGCAGATGGTCACCTATGCGCCCCACTTTATTTCTGTTGTTGTGGTCTGTTCGATGCTGCGCCTATTCATAAAAGAGGATGGAGGCCTGCTCAATATCATCATTGAAGCCCTGGGCGGAACACAAAAAGATTTTATCGCCGAATCGTCTGCATTCCCGTGGATTTACACCATAAGCGGTTTGTGGCAGGGCCTTGGCTGGAGCACTATTATTTATACCTCCGCGCTTGCGGGCGTCTCGATGGATCAGATAGAAGCTGCAAAGATGGACGGCGCCAACCGCCTGCAGGTAATCTGGCATGTGAACCTGCCTCATCTGAAGCCGACCATCATTCTTTTACTGATCATGAAGATGGGCTCGTTGTTCTCCATCGGATTCGAAAAGGTTTTCCTCCTGCAGAATCCGCTCAATCTGGACGTTTCCACGACGCTTTCCACCTATGCCTATAATATCGGTCTCGTCGGCAACCAGTACAGCTATTCCACGGCCGTCGGACTTTTTGACAATTACACTGGTTCGAAAGTCAAGGACTTTTTTTAGCCAATTTTAGACTTCAATAAGACAATCATGGAATCAGATTAGACAGCAATGGATTTGAATTGGTCAGTAATGGACTTTGAGTAGACAGTATAGATTTCAAGTAGACAGTAGTGGATTTCTGATTGACAGTTCTAGACTTCGAGTAGACAGCTACGGAATCGCATGCTGATAAGACCTGTGAGCTTATCAATCGCGGCGGCGATGCTGCGGTGCTGCTTGATTTCGGGCAGGAACTCGCCGGCGGGATTGAGCTTGGCGTTCAGGCGGTCTGCGATACCGGTGAAGCTAAGGTACGCATCCGTTTTGGCGAATCCGCAAGCGAAGCGATGAGCGAGCTGGGCGGTAAAAGCCATGCAACCAACGATCACGCCTGCCGCGACATGGTGGTGACGGTTCGTGACCTCAGCATGAATGTGCTGGGTGAGACCGGCTTCCGTTTTGTGCGCATTGACCTGCTAACGCCGGATGTAACGCTGGCAATCCGCTATGTGAAGGCGGTGTTTATCTATCGGGATCTCCCATATTTAGGCAGCTTCTGCTCCAGTGATCCGCTCTTAAACCGCATCTGGGAGGTGGGGGCTTATACCGTCCATCTGAATATGCAGAAGTATGTCTGGGACGGCATCAAGCGCGACCGTCTGGTCTGGATCGGCGATCTTCACCCCGAAATTGCCACGATTCAGGCAGTTTTCGGCAATGCGGAAATCATTCGGAAAAGTCTGGACTTTGTCGTCTCAGAAACGCCCGATGGCGCCTGGATGAACGACATTCCCACCTATTCTATGTGGTGGATCATTATCCAGCATGATTACTTTATGCAGTTCGGCGATAAGGATTATCTCGAAAAGCAGCTGCCTTATCTTCGCGAACTGATGCGTCGTCTTTCGCTTCACATTGACCAGACCGGCCGGGACACGACACCGGAGATGCGCTTTATCGACTGGGCGACGAAGGAAACTCCCGAGGCCGTTGAAGTGGGCCTTCAGGCAATGCATGTTTGGGCGACTCGCTGCGCAAAGGAGATTTTCTCGCTGTTCGGTGAAGAAACCTTTGTCCGGCTTTGCGAAGAGGATCTTCAGCGTCTTTGCGCGTTCCCGCTTTCCGAGTGTAAGGCCAAACAGGCGAATGCGCTGGCCGTCATTGCCGGACTTCTCGATGCGGAAAACACCAATGAACAGAACCTCAAGATCGGAGGCTCCGCAGGGCTGTCCACGTTCATGGGCTTCTATATTCTGAGAGCCCGTGCTATGGCGGGCGATTATGAAGGCGCCCTCGCCACCGTCCGTGAATACTGGGGCGGTATGCTTTCGCTGGGAGCGACCAGCTTCTGGGAGGATTTTGACATCAAATGGATGGAGAATGCCGCGCCGATTGACCGTCTCCCGAAGGAGTATGAGGTTGATGTTCACGCGAGCTACGGCAGGCATTGCTACCGCGGTTTCCGTCACAGCCTATGCCACGGCTGGGCGAGCGGTCCGACGGCATGGCTTACAGAATATGTGTTGGGCGTAAAGCCCGCTGAACCCGGCTGCCGTAAACTCTATGTGGAGCCTCATCTTTGTGACCTGAAATGGGTAAAGGGTTCCTATCCGACACCAAATGGCGTGGTCGAGATTGAGCACCGGCTTCAGGATGATGGAAAGGTTCGGACGGAGGTCCATGCGCCCGAGGGAATAGAAGTCATTATTAAAGGGTGAGAGCAATGAAACAAGCGATATATCCCGGAAAGGTCTGGACCGATACCAAGGGTGAGCGTATTCAGGCGCACGGCGGTTCGGTGCTGTATCATCAGGGATTCTATTACTGGTATGGTGAAAACAAGGAATACAGCGAGCGCGAGAGCGAGATCTGGCACTGGGGCGTTCGCCTCTATCGTTCTGCCGATCTGTATAACTGGGAGGATTTAGGCTTGATTGTACCGCCGGATACGGACGATACGACCTCTCCCTTTCATCCGAAGTCACATATGGACCGTCCGCATATTCTCTATAACGAGCGAACCGGACGTTTCGTACTGTGGGTTAAGATAATGGAACGTGACCATCGCCAGACGCTGAGCATTCTGACGTCAGAGGCCATCACCGGCCCTTATAAGCTCGTAAAGAGAGAGTTTATGCCGTTTGGAATGAGTGCAGGCGACTTTGATCTCGTAAAGACTGAGAATGGCGCAGTGATTTTCTTTGAACACCCGCACACGGAGATGATTTCGGCCCGTTTGACGGAAGACTATCTGGATGTAGCCGAAGAGTACCATGTACACTTCCCCAGCCAATGCCCTCCGCTTACGCGCGAGGCGCCGTCGCACTTTATGCGGAACGGAAAGCATTATCTGATCACCTCCGGCACAAGCGGAAAGTTTCCGAATCCTTCGGAGGTTGCCGTTTCGGATACCGTAGACGGGCCCTATCAGCGGGTTTGCGACCCGCATCGCGGGGACACATCCTGCACCTCCTTCCATAGCCAGGTTTCCTGTGTCTTTAAGGTAGAGGGAAAGAAGGATCTTTATATCGCGATGGCTGACCGTTGGCGGCCGCAGCAGATGGACCTGCGATATGAGGACTATGGGCGGATTCTTCATGATATGTTCTCTGATGAGGTTTCAAAGGAGGTTCGCGCCCGGGCCTATGAGGAAGTTGAAAAGTTGCCTCCGGCGAATACCAGTATTGCCGATTATGTCTGGCTTCCGCTTGTTTTTGAAGAAGACCATGTCTATCTCGATTGGAGAGACAGCTGGAAGGTTGAAGATTTTGAATAACCTGCTAAACAGAAAGTACATCCGGTTTCTTTTGCACTTTAATGAGAAGCTTTGCAAATTGTGTGATAAAAAGCGAGTCCTATTTTTGGGACTCGCTTTTTGCTATAGTCCCTCATATAACGAAAAACGGAGGGGCTTATGGAAAAAACGGAAGATTATTCAAAGATCAAGGCGGTGTTTGCAGAAAATCCGCTGGTAGAAATCCGCGAGAAGCACGGCGGGAATCTGCGGTTCCCGGTCTATATGACGAAATCATTGGAGAAGACGGATATCGACGCATTGGAGCTTAGCATGCGGTCGTTAAACTGCCTGCGGCGCGTCGGAATCCGCACAATCGGCGATCTTTGCGAGCGGATTCACGGGAGCGGGGATCTTCGGAGCATCCGGAACTGCGGGCGGATGAGCGCGGCGGAAATCATGGACAACCTGTTTATGTATCAGTACCTTCTGCTTCGGCCGGAAAAGCGGACTGAGTTTTTAAAGACTGTGATCGAGATGAGCGTAGGAAGCGTCGGGTAACCGTGAGAAAAAGCTTGGGCGGCGGGAAACACGCGGGCGACGGGAAATACGCGAGGGACGGGAAACACGCGGGCGACGGAAGCGTCGCCCGCTTTTCTCGTTCTTGTCCCCGACTCTCATATGTGGTAAGATAGGGCTATCGCTATTTTAGGAGATTCAGCATGGTAAAGGATTTGATTCATGACCCGATGTTCCTCGCACAGAAATCGGAGCCTGCCACGCCGGCGGATGCGGCGGTGATTACCGACCTTTTAGACACGCTGCGCGCGCATCTTAATGACTGTGTCGGTATGGCAGCGAATATGATCGGCGTGAAAAAGAACATCATCGTAATCAGCCTTGGCTTTTCGCAGATAGCGATGGTCAATGCGAAGATTATCAGCCGGAAAAAGCCGTTCCAAGCAGAGGAAAGCTGCCTCTCGCTTCTCGGAGGCCCGCGTCCGACGACGCGTTACGATGAAATCGAGGTCGAGTATCAGGACGCGGATTTTGTGGCACGAAAGGGCCGTTTTACCGGCTGGACCGCGCAGATTATCCAGCATGAGCTGGACCACGTGAACGGCGTGCTGATATAGCGCGAACTGAGCCGTTTATTTTGTAGATTTTTCAAGCGTTTCAAAATGTGCAAATAAAGCGGTGAAAGATGAGTGATATCAAAAGGAGCAGTTCTATGCGAACGGATATTATCAAAAAAGTTGAAGATTATATGAAAACAGAGCTGATGAAGCTGGCAGGATATCAGGACCACACCCCGCGAATGGCAGAATACCGCATTGAACATTCGTTCCGCGTGGCGCATATTGCAGTAGAAATAGCACGCGCAGAAGGTTTTGATGAGGAGAAGGCTTATGTGGCGGGATTACTGCATGACATTGGCTATGCGGTTGATTTTCGGACGAAAGAAGAATATCGTGAACATGGGCGCGTCGGGGCCGGAATTGCCCGTCGGTTCTTAAAGGAACTCGGCTGCTATCGCGATGAAGAGATAGAGGAAATGTGCTATGCGATAGCGATTCATGTGGACGAGAAAGCAGATTTCCCTGGAGAGAAAACGCCGTTTACGCTTTCTATCGGTGAGGCAGATAATATCGACCGTTTTGATGCTTACCGCCTGTACGAAGGACTGCATTTTGCGGATTATATGAACCTCCCGCTTGACGAACAAAGAGCGTTTGTCGAGAAGCGGCTCGCAGGCCTCGGAAGACTTCTCGAAGAGCCTTTCGCCACGAATACATCAGCCTCAATGTGGAAAGAAAAGATTCACTATCAGATCGCTTTTTATGAAAGACTGAAGAATCAGATTGAAAAGAGTTTTTGAATCCAGCATTCCTTCTTTTTTTAGTCACAATTTCGTAGTATAATACATTTTGTTCGGTATCTTTGATACAGGGGCCGCTTGCACGGCCGAAATACAGTTTTTTTTCGGGAGGACATATGAAAAAGTTTCTGAAGGTTTTAGGCATCATTTTTGCTTCGCTTTTAGCACTGGTGCTGGTGGCGGCGATCGTCGTCGGCTGCATCTGGTTCCATGAGATTAAGACGGTTGCCAGCATAAAGCAGATCGCTTCTTTCAATGAAGAGCACCGCGACGGTAATGTTTATGTGATCAATTACAGCGGCGGCTATTATTTCGATGATTTTATCGAACAGGGCGGCGTTTCGAACGACTCTGAGCTTATGGCGTTCATCATGAACCATATCACGAAGGGCATTGAAATTCCGGGCGTGACCTCGGCCGGCTGCTCTTCATACACCTGTGCGACGGAAGACGGTGACCGCCTCTTCTGCCGGAACTTTGACCTGTCGAAATCGAACAGCGCCATCATTTTAACGAATCCGGGAAACGGCCGCTATAAGTCGATTACGACGGCGGATTTGAAATATTGCGGCGTCAGCCAGAACAAGACGGAAATCAGTCTCATTGATAAGGTAAAATGCCTCGCGCTGACGTATGCGCCGATGGACGGTATGAACGAGAAGGGCCTCGCCTGCTCGATTTACATCTCTTATCAGGGCGTCTATGAGGATGCGGAAGGAAAATCGCACACGACGAAGACGGACATCTCGACCGATAAGCCGGACATCACCAGCACGACGATGATGCGTATGGTGCTCGATTACTGCGCGACTGTCGACGAGGCGATCGAAATGATAGAGAAGTACGATCTCCATGATTCCAGCACCAATGCGTTCCACTACAGTCTTTCGGACGCGACCGGAAAAGCGGCTTGCCTCGAGTGGATTTATGACACCAATGCCACGGACCTCGACGGCACGAACCGCACGCTTCACATCACCTACAGTGACGGCACGAACCCGCTCGTCGTGACGAACCATGTTATCGTGGAAGGCTACTATGCGAGCGATGACGATAAGAAGGGCTTCGACCGTATGAGCGATATTAAGGCCGAGCTTGAGAAGACCGGAAGCGTAGTCTCCGGTGTCGATGAAGCATTGGATATCCTCTCGGTCGCCGGCGTCCGCACCCGTGTCGAAGCGGGCAAGCAGGAGGCTTCTGCCGCGCTTACGCTGTGGAGCGTCGTCTACAACCTGACCGATAAGACCGTCACGCTCTGTGCGAACGAGCATTACGGCGAGCCGGAGTACACCTTCACCTACAGCTTCGACGATTTCTTTAAGAATGTTAAATAATCTGCCTATTTCAGGTGAAGAATAAACATCACATTGAGGATGAATGTTTAACCGCACAATGCGGCGGAATAAAAGTCCCACTATACTGATGAAAAAGACACGGGCGACGGGAAACCGCCGCCCGGTTTTTATGCTTCTTTTCACGGCTTTCCTGTCTTTCAATGAACCATTTTGAGTTCTCTGAAATCGCTTTGAATCGTATTGAAATCGCTTAGAATGATCATGAAATCGGTTGACAAGGGCGCGCGTACGACACTAAAATGAGAGAAAGAAGGGCTCCTTTTAATCCGGGAGATTCCGCAGGAAAATAATCTGTAACAGCTGAATGAAAAAAGTGCGAAAATACGAACGAAAAGATAAACGAAGAAATGAACGAAGAAATGAACGAAAAAACAAAGGATTTGGGCAGAACAGACGGTTCCGCTGACAAAAAGAAATTGGACCTCTTTTACAGCCAGAAGGAGCTTTTAGATACGTTTTTGGAGCATCAGGCGATTACGCAGGCGCAGTATGAAAAGAGTCTGAACGGTCTGATAGAAAAGATGGGAATCTTTATTAGAGAGGGATCGGAATGAAGAAGGTTTTATGGAATGACGGCTGGCAGTTTTCGAAGAGACCGTACGATGAGAAATGCTTAAATGAAGTCCCTACAGCATGGGAGTCCGTCGATTTACCGCATGACTGGTTAATCTACGATACAGAGAATCTTTATGAGGACTCGATCGGATGGTACAGGAAGGTTTTCAACTATCATCCTGAAAACGAAAAGGCGGTCATCCGCTTTGAAGCTGTTTATATGGATTCCGCCGTCTTTCTGAACGGAGAAAAAATCAGGGAATGGAAATACGGATATTCAACCTTTGATGTGGACCTGACCGGGCTTCTTCTGGACGGCGAGAATGAGCTTCTCGTGAGAGTAGTTCATCAGGCGCCGAACAGCCGGTGGTACTCGGGCGCAGGGATTATCCGGGATGTTTTCTTCTGTACGTTCCCGCCCGTGCATTTTGTGATGGACGGCGTCTATATCACGCCCGAAAAGAACGCAGACGGCACGTGGAAGGTGCTTGTGGAAGCGGAGGTCAGCGGTGATGTGGCGCAGGCGGAAGTGAGGATTTTTGGCCCGACAGGGGAGAGCATTGGCAGCGGAAAAATCCCGGGGATTGTAAAAACAGAAGGCGAAGCCGGAACAAAAAGCTGTACTGTTCCGTCTGACTGCACTGATCGGAATGAAAGCACGGAGCCGACGGTAATCTCGCATGAGTTTACCATTGAAAAGCCGCTTTTATGGGATATCGGGCAGGGAAATCTTTATAGAGCCGAGTTAACACTTTGGGATAAAAACGGAAATTCGGATGAGATTTCCGACACATTCGGCCTTCGGACGATTGAGTTCGATCCGGAAAAGGGCTTTTTCATCAATGGCCGACATGAGAAGATCAAAGGCTCGTGCGAGCATCATGGCTTCAGCTGTTTAGGCGGTGTGGCGAGCCGCGCCGCGCTTAAAAAGAAGCTTCTCACACTTCGCGAGATGGGTGTCAATGCGATCCGGACCGCCCATAATATGCCTTCTGCCGCGTTTATGGAGCTTGCGGATGAGCTGGGCTTTTTAGTCGATACGGAGAGCTTCGACTGCTGGAGCCGGCCGAAAACGACCTATGATTACGCGCGATTTTTTCAGGAATCGTTTAAGAAGGACATTGCGAGCTGGGTGCGGCGGGACCGGAATCACCCGAGCATCATCATGTGGAGCGCCGGCAATGAAATCTACGACATGCACGAGGGACCGCTCGGATATGAGGAACTGAAAGTGCTCGTCGCCGAGATCAAGCGCCACGACCCGAAGGGGCATGCGAAGATCACGTTTGCCTCGAATTATATGCGATGGGAGAACGCGCAGAGGTGCGTGGAACTTGTCGACCTGGCGGGGTATAATTACGGCGAATACCTGTATGACGAGCATCATGCGAAGCACCCGGACTGGATCATCTACGGCAGCGAGACATCGTCGATGCTGGCGAGCCGCGGCGTCTATCATTTCCCGCTGGAGAAGGATATTCTTTGCGAGGATGATGAGCAATGCTCCGCGCTCGGTAACAGCTTCGCCGGCTGGGGCGCGCATGATTATACTGACAATATTATCGCGGACAGAGACCGTGCCTTCAGTTTAGGCCAGTTTATCTGGACCGGCTTCGATTACTTCGGAGAGCCGACACCGTACCATACCCGGAACAGCTATTTCGGAAATGTGGACACGGCCGGCTTTAAAAAGGACGCTTTTTATATCTATCAGGCAGAGTGGACGGATTATAGGACCGCTCCGATGGTTCATGTGTTCCCGTATTGGGACTTCAATGAAGGGCAGATCATCGATGTCTGCGTCTGCTCCAATGCGCCGACGGTAGAACTGTTCGTAAATGGCCGTTCTCTCGGAAGAAAGCAGATCGACCATCAGCACGGGACGGAGCTTGTGCCGAATTGGAGCGTTCCCTATGAGAAAGGCGAAATAAAGGCAATAGCCTATGATGAAAACGGGCGTGTGATCGCGGCCGAAAACCGGCATTCGTTTGGCGAGGCGAAAAAGCTCGTGGTGAAAAAGGAACGGATTGAAGACCTGATTTTCTGCGAGATTTCGGCAGTGGATGACCAGGGAAATCCGGTGGAGAATGCGAACCGGCGCGTCCGGGTTCAGGTCTCCGGCGGCGCGGAGCTTTTAGGACTTGATAACGGCGACAGTACCGATTTCGAGCAGGTCCGGAAGGATTCCAGAAGACTGTTCCAGGGGAAGCTTTTAGCGATTGCCCGTGTGAAAGAGAATGCGAAAGAGGACGCGAAAGAGAATGCGAAAGAGGCTGCGAAAGGGAATGCGAAAGAGGCTGCGGAGGAGGAACCTTTGATCACAGCTAAATTCGAGGAGGAAATCCCGATCCGGAAGATCGAGCTTCTCCCTGACGGCGATCTGGCCTTTCATGCGGACCGGAAGAGCATTGCGCTTAAGGTCCGGATTCTCCCTGAAAATGCTACCTATCAGGATATTCAGGTGAAGATTGTAAACGATATCGGCATCCCGCTTCAGAGCGCGGAATGGGCGCTGGAGGGCGATATGCTTCACGTTACGGCGAAGGGCGACGGGGAATTCTGGCTTCGCGTCAATGCGATGAACGGAAGAGAGAACGCCTCGGTGCGCTCGTGCCTCAAGTTTACGGCAAGCGGCCTCGGACAGGCGTTTATGAATCCGTATGAAAGAATCAGCGGCGGACTCTGCCTCAATCGGGCGAAAGGACTTAGCGAGGGCGTGGAGCAGGGCGTCCGGTTCCTCGGAAAAGAGAAGACGAGGATTTATTTTGACCGGATGGATTTCGGAAAAGCCGGAAGCCGCGAGATGACGATGGAACTCTTCAAATACACGGTTGAGCCCGTGAAAATCCGGATTTATGATGAAGAGGAGGACACGCTTTTATGTGAATCTGTTTTTTCGGAAAGCGCTAAATGGCTTGAGTTTAAAGAGCATCGGGTCCGGATCCCTGATACAGTTAAAGGAGTGAAGCGCATTGCGATCGAAAGCAGCGATAATTTCCAGCTTCGCGCGTTCCGTTTTTCGGAAGTGAAGCGCGGATACGAGAATACATGGGCGAAGGATTGCGATGAGATCTTCGGCGACAGCTACACGTTGACCGGCGAAAACGTGGAGAATATCGGCAACAATACGACGCTCGTGTTTACAGGGCTCGATTTCTCCGAGAGACCGGTTCACAAGATCCGGTTCTGCGGCAGAACATCATTGCCGAACACGACGATCCACCTGAAGGCAGAAGGCGTCGGAATCAATGAAACCGAACTTCTGGAATTCGGGCATTCCTCGGAATATACCGAAAGAGAGTTTGCTGTTCGGGAGATCTCAGGGGAAGTGAAACTTAGCTTCGTTTTCCTGCCCGGAAGCCAGTTCGATTTCGCTTATTTCCGGGTGGAGTGACGATCTGCTTATCGGATTCTTTGCTTACCGGATTCCGTATTTCTCGATGACATAGTCCATATCCTTATCGCCTCTGCCGGAGAGGTTGATGAGGATGGAGCCTTTGCCCATCGTCTGCGCGAGCTTGATGCCGTACGCGACGGCGTGCGCGCTCTCGATGGCCGGGATGATTCCCTCGAGGCGGGAGAGCTCGAAGAACGCGTCGATCGTTTCGTCATCATTGATTACATCGTATTTGACGCGGCCGAGGTCGTGAAGGAATGCGTGCTCCGGACCGGAGGACGGATAATCGAGGCCGGATGCCACAGAGTAAACCGGAGCCGGCTCGCCGTTTTCGTCCTTCAGCATGATGCTGTTAAAGCCGTGCATGATGCCTTCCGTGCCGTACTTTAAACTCGCGGCATGGTCGCCGAGCTGCGGGCCGCGGCCGAGCGGCTCGATTCCGTAAAGGTCGACCGGGTCATTTAAGAAACCGGCGAAGATGCCCATCGCATTGGAACCGCCGCCGACGCAGGCCACGACTGCGTCCGGAAGCTCACC
>DCGM01000084.1:6162-15677 GCA_002315255.1 Lachnospiraceae bacterium UBA1778 | reverse complement strand
ATGGCCTAACTATCTGTAGCAGGATTTAAGTCTCTTAAGGGCGGCAAACGGATAGGCTGCTATCCGCTTTCGTTTTCTCCGAGAAATCGTCATCTAAAATCATCATCAATCTGTTGATAATTTATTATGCTTATAATAGCACTAACTCATATATCTTATGTTTTGCGATTCCCTCATAATAATAGATATAATCCTTCGGTGGAATAATTTCCTCAACTAACGTTGCCCCAAGTTTTTCGATTGTCTTATATGAAGCTATATTATCATAATCGCAGGTCAAATATATTCTTTCCATTTTATGGAATCGGGCGCATTGTAACACCAGCCGGCAGGCTAGGAACGCATAATCATTTCCACGATACGCTTCATCTATTTCATACCCAATGTTTCCATTGAAATAGGCATGATAATTATTTCCAATTCTAAAACTAATCTTTCCTATTGCTTTATCTTCTTCCTTAAGAATAATATCCCACCAATAGAAGGGCAATGCTCCGTCTTTTTCATCAAAGGTATCAATAAGCCGGAGTTCCATGTTCTCCCCTTCAATCAGATAAAAACTTTTGTTGAAAATGGACGGTTTCATTTCTATATATCTCCGTTACCCTAAAGTTTTTCTCTCTATGCGAGACATCCGGACCACCGTCTCCACGTGCACGGTCTGTGGGAACATGTCCACAGGCTGCACGTCCTCGATCCGATACCCATACTTCTCCGTCAGGACCTTCAAATCTCGCGCAAGTGTGGCGGAATCACACGAAACATAGACTACCCGTGCGGGCGCCATCTTTCCGATCGTTTCGAGGCACTTTTCATCGCAGCCTTTTCGCGGCGGATCAACGCAGATCACATCTATCGTCTCATCCGGATGTTTCTGATACCACGCCGGCAGCACTTCCTCCGCTGCCCCGGTAAAAAACTCCGCGTTCCCGATTCCGTTCAGTTCCGCATTCTTCTTTGCGTCTTCGATTGCCTGCGGAACAATTTCGACGCCATACACCTTTCTCGCTTTCTGCGCTAAGAAGAGTGAAATCGTTCCAATGCCACAGTAAAGATCCCAGACCGTTTCGTTTCCGGTAAGCCCCGCAAACTCAAGCGCCTTTCCGTATAGGACGTTCGTTTGCGCCGGGTTCACCTGGAAGAAGCTTTGCGGCGAAATCCGAAAACGGACATCACCGATCAGGTCCTCGATAAATCCTGGTCCATCCAGTGTTTCTGTCTGATTTCCGAGTATCACGTTCCCGAACTCTTCGTTCGTATTCAAACAGAGTGTTCTGTAACCTTTAATCCCTTTTAGTTCTGCCATCAGCTCCGGCAATGCTCCGCGAAGCTTTTTCATCTCCTGCGGGAACACGATCAGGCAAAGCATAATCTCACCTGTCGAAAATCCCTTGCGGATCAAAAGATGCCGGACAGTTCCCTGGTGGCGCGTTTCGTCATACGCAGAAATCCGGTGTTTCTCCATCCAGGAGAGCACCAGCCGCTGAACCTCTGATGCTTCCGGAAATGCCAGCGCGCACTCCGCCATCGGGATGATCTCGTGACTGTGCACCGCATAGAATCCTGCCGTGACGCGCCCGTCCCGTCCCTTTCCGACCGGAATCTGAGCCTTGTTCCGATAGCGCCACGGATCACTCATTCCGAGTGTCTTTCGGACGAAGATCTTCTCAGCACCTTCTTCGCTGACCGCGTCGAATCCGCCGATGCGCCGCAGATTCTGAATCACCTTCCGGGTCTTATATTGAAGCTGCGCTTCATAACTCATCTGCTGAATCTGGCAGCCGCCGCAGGCCCGCGCCTTCGGACAGGTCAACCCGACCCGGTCAGGCGATGGCGTAATCAGTTCTTCAATCCGCGCATATCCGTATGTTTTCTTCATTTTCAGGACGCGCGCCCGAATAACATCGCCCACAACAGCATCTTTAATAAATAAAGGGAAGGCATCGGCTTTTCCGATACCTTCCCCATCTGTCGTTAAATCCGTAATCGATACCATTACGAGATCGTTCTTCTCCATTTTCTCCTCGGTTTCTGCGGGGAGCATTCGCCCCGCCCTTCTACTCTACCGTATGTTTGGATCAGTTTTCCGGCTTCGACGTCTTTCGGAAGTTTGTTCCTAAGAAGCGGTTGACGCCTAAAAAGTCCATCGAAGTCGTCTTTTCAAATTCCTCAATCATAATTTCCATCTTCGCGTCCGTGTCATCCGCATACGACAGCGCCAACGCTTCGATCAGCTCCGGTTTCTTCGGCGATCCGTACTCAAGCTCGCCCTGATGCGCCAGAATGCAGTGCAGAAGCTCGTTTGCGAGTTTCTCCGGGAAGCCCGCCATCCGGTCAATGCGCTCCTTCACCATCGAGTACCCGATCACGATATGGCCGATCAGCTGTCCTGCGTCGGTGTAATCATTGTCCGGGAACGCCGAAAGCTCTTTCAGCTTTCCGATGTCATGGAACATAGCCGCCGTAAGAAGGAGGTCTTTATTCAGCATCGGATACTGCTGACAGTAAAAATAGCACATCTGCGTCACGCGGAGCGTATGCTGTAACAGTCCGCCGATAAAATTGTGGTGGACGGATTTCGCGGCCGAATGCGCCTTAAACGCATTGATAAACTCGGTATCTTTTACAAAAAAATCGTCTAACAGCGCGCGAAGATTCGGCTGCTGCACCTTCTGCAAAAGCTTCATCAGATCGTCATACATCTCTTCTGTCGACAGAGACGACGTGGGGAGGAAATCCTTCTGATCATATTCGCCCGGATTCGCGCGACGGATCTGGCGGATGTTCAGCTGGAGCGACGTATTATAGCAGGTCACTTCGGCGGTCGCCACTATATAGTCATTCGTTTCAAAATGCTCAATGCTGTTCGTGAGCTCCCAGACTTTTCCGTCGATGACGCCGGTCCGGTCCTGTAGTTTCAAAGAATAATAACTTTTTCCGCTCTTCGTCGTTCCGGTCACTTTCTGCTTGCAGAGAAACACCTGCTGAATCCGCATCCCTTCCTGCAGTTCCTGAATTAACATTCTTTCAATTCCCTTCTATCTTTCATTTCTGCGGGCCTTCCCGCTGTTTCCGACATTCTCGCCCTTCGTGATCTGCGGGCCTTCCCGCTTATTCGCGTACCCCGGCGGTCGCTTCCAGCAGCAGGGTGACATAGCCCTCTCCTGATCTTCGGATCAAGGTGATATTCACCGTTTCCCCGGCTTCCATCCCGTCCATCCGTTTGACCAGGAACTGGCCGCTGCCGGCGGAAAGATGATTGATTCCCACGAGGCGGTCGCCCGGCTGGATTCCTGCCTGATATGCAGGACTGTTTTCTTCCACTTCGATGACGTAATACCCCTCCGGCACGCCGGATTTTTCCGCATCCACATCCCGGATCGAGATACAGCGGATTCCGAGATAAGCAGTCGGATTTCCGGTGCACAGGTCTTCAATGAGATACTTAAGCGGGCTGATGCCGGCTGCATTGGCATCCGTTCCGTCGCTGCAAGCGTAATCCGATACCCAGCCGATCAGCTCGCCGGCCTCATTGAGAAGTGCCGCCGTCCCGTGGACGCTCCGCTCCATATCCGTGTAAAAGTGCTGGAGGAAACCGTCTGTTTCGCTTTCCTCTTTCTCAATATAAGTGATGAGGCCTTCATCGATCGAAATCGCGCGAAGGTCCGGTGAACCGATCATAAACACGCGCTCGCCCACCGATGCCAAATAAGAATTTCCCAATGTGATCACGGAGATTTCCGTTTCGACATCCTGCTTGGAAATCTGAAGGACGACGAGCCCGGTCCGCCGGTCCTGTCCGACCAGCTCGGTCGGGACGGCCTTTTCCCCGATTCGGGCATACAGGGTGTCTGCTTCGGAAAACACTTCATTTCCTGCGAGAATTAAGATGCTTTCATCCGTTTCTGCGACAAACACGCCGACGCTTTGCGGTTTCGCTTCTGTCGATCCGTTCAAGTAATCATTGGCGCCGGAAAGGATCGTAAAACTGCTTCGAACAGAATCGAAAACGGTCTTCGCTTCTGTGCGGGTCTTAGGTTCCTCGGTCTCCTCCATGCTTTCGCGCTCGGAGCCGGCTTCTTTCGTTTCATCCGATGTTCCGCTTTCCGACTCCGCCTCGCTTCCGGATTCTGATTCGCTCCCGGTCTGCGCGGTCGGTTCTGCCGTTTCATCGTCTTCAGGTTGTACGGAAATGTCGGGGTAACGGCGGGTTTCCTTTATGGTTTCGTCATCACGGGCGATGATGATCGCTGCTTTTGACTGTCCGGGATCTTCCTCTGTGAGAATATTCCGGCTGAGGGCGAAGGTAGCTCCGGCCACCAGTCCGAAGAGAAGTCCCGCGCCGGTTACTGCCAGAACCACCAAAAGCACCCGCCTGATTTTTTTCGGCGGGACCAGTGTCTCTTTGATAAACTCTCTTTTGCGGTTCTCGTTCTCCATCAAACTCTCCCCCAATGTAATTCCGATTATAATCGAGAACAGGTCAAAATACAAGCAGATTCCCCCTGCGCGAAGATGCGATTGTCTTTTGACACTGGTATTATTTTATTGTATGATGTAAGTACTATACTTTTGTATGATGTAGGAACTATGAATACCAAAGTTTTAACCACATTAGAATATGTAAAAATACGGGAAATGCTTGCCGATAAATGCCAGACGCCGATCGGTCGCGAAGAGGCGGAGAACCTTCTTCCGATGGATGTTGTTTTTGACGTTGAGCGCGCTCAGGAAGAGACTTCTGCGGCACTTTCCCGTCTGTTCCGCTATGGCTCGCTTTCCTGCTCCGGCGCGCGTGATATCCGCGAGTCGCTGCTCCGCTTAAATGTCGGCGCAAACTTAGGAATCGTCGAACTTCTCAATATCGGCGCCCTCCTTCAGACCGCTTCACGCGTAAAGACCTTCGGGGCGAAGCGCGAAGACCATGAGGCCGATGACGTATTAGACACTTATTTCTCCGCGCTCGATCCGGTCAATGATCTTCGGAAGGAGATAGAACGCTGTATCCTTTCAGAAGAAGAGATTGCAGACGACGCGTCTCCGACGCTGAAATCAATCCGTCGGAAAATGCAGTCTGCCGCAGCTAAAATCCGCTCCGAGTTAAATTCGCTCCTCGTTTCGCAGGGCTCTTATCTTCGTGACAATGTGATCACCCAGCGGAACGGCCGCTACTGTATTCCGGTAAAGAGCGAGTTCCGTGCGCAGGTTCCCGGAATGATTCATGACGAATCCGGCTCCGGCTCCACCGTTTTCATTGAACCGATGAGCGTCGTCCGGCTGAACAATGAAATCCGGCAGCTGGAAATCGACGAAGAGAAGGAAATCGAAGCCATTCTCGCGACGCTTTCTGCGAAAGCAGCTGACCATACGGGTGCTCTTGAGGCCGATTTAAAAACGCTTTCCCATCTCGATTTTGTCTTCGCGAAGGCGTCTTTAGCCCGCGATATGAAGGCGACGCGGCCGGTATTCAATTTAAATCACGCCTTAGATCTTAAGCAGGCGCGGCATCCGCTTTTACAGAAGGACCGCGTCGTTCCGGTCGATATCCGGCTCGGCTCTGACTTCTATCATCTGATTATCACCGGTCCGAACACGGGCGGAAAAACAGTCTCCCTGAAGACGGCAGGCCTTTTGCAGCTGATGGGCCAGGCGGGTCTTCACATCCCGGCGGCAGAAGCGTCCGGGCTTGGTATTTTTACGGAAATCTATGCGGATATCGGCGATGAGCAGTCGATTGAGCAGAATCTGTCCACGTTCTCATCTCATATGAAGAATATTGTGCGGATTCTCGATAAGGCGGACGGTGATTCGTTCGTTCTTTTAGATGAGCTCTGCTCCGGCACGGACCCTCAGGAAGGCGCTGCGTTAGCCATCGCGATTTTAAATTTCCTTCTTCGGATGCAGGTCCGCACGATGGCGACTACCCATTATTCGGAGCTTAAGCTTTTCGCGCTTTCTACCGACGGCGTGGAAAACGCTTCCTGCGAATTTGATCTCGCCACTTTGAGCCCGACTTATCGGCTTTTAATCGGCATTCCCGGCAAATCGAACGCCTTCGCTATTTCGCGGCGCCTCGGACTTCCCGGGTTTATCATTGATGAAGCCGGCGGTCAGATTGACGAGAGCGCGGAACGGTTCGAGGATGTCATCCGCAGTCTCGATGCTTCCCGGCGAAAGCTCGAGCGCGACAAATCGATGGTCGGCCAGCTGAAATCAGAAGCGAAGCGGATGAAGGAAGACCTGGAAAAGCAGGAATCCGGTCTCGAAGAGCAGCGTCAGAAGATTCTTGCGAAGGCCCGGAAAGAAGCTGCAGATATCCTTCAGAGTGCGAAGGAGCAGGTCGATGAAACGATCCGCGCCTTGAATAAATCCGGCAATGATGTCCGTGAATTAGAACAGGTCCGCCAGAAGACGCGCGAAATGCTCAATGAAAACCGCGGGCCGGAAGCTCCAAAGGCCGTCCGAAAAGGCAATACGTCTCCGGATGCGCTCCGGGTCGGCGACAGCGTTATGGTCCTGACCATGAATTTAAAAGGTACGGTTTCGACTCTCCCGGACGCAAAGGGAAATCTCTACGTCCAGATGGGCATCCTCCGCTCACTCGTCCATGTGAGCGATGTAGAGAAGCTGGAAGAAGAGACCGTTAAGGTGAACGGTAAGAAAGTCAGCGGCGGATACGGGACGTTCTCAAAGGCGTCCTCCATTTCCTCGGAGATCAATCTCATCGGAAAGACGGTGGACGAGGCGCTTCCGGAGCTCGACAAGTATCTCGATGACGCTTACCTCGCACATCTCCCGTCCGCACGCATTGTGCACGGAAAAGGCTCCGGCATCCTGCGTAATGCGGTTCAAAACCATCTGAAGAAGCTTTCCTATGTGAAAGAGTTCCATCTCGGTGAGTTCGGTGAGGGCGATGCCGGTGTTACGATTGCAGTTTTTAAATAGAAAGGGGTTTTATGGCTGACCGACAGAAAGTCTTAATCGTCGACGATGACGAGAACATTGCGGAGCTGATCTCTTTATATCTCATTAAAGAATGCTACGAAACGAAAATGGTTCATGATGGCGAATCCGCAGTCCGCGAATTCCATCTTTTCGAGCCGGATATCGTCCTTCTGGATCTGATGCTTCCGGGAAAAGACGGTTATCAGGTCTGCCGCGAGATCCGTCAGAATTCTGACTGCCCGATTATCATGCTTTCGGCCAAGGGCGAAGTTTTCGATAAGGTTCTCGGTCTCGAGCTCGGTGCGGACGACTATATGATCAAACCGTTCGATTCGAAGGAGCTTGTGGCCCGCGTGAAAGCGATCCTCCGCCGTTCAGCCAGCGCGCATACGCCTGCGGCGGTTCAGCAGAACGCGCCTGAAACGGTGGAATACGACGGTCTTATTATCAATATGACGAACTACGACGTGACTTATCTCGGCCACACGGTCGATATGCCGCCGAAGGAATTGGAACTGCTCTTTTTCCTCGCGAAATCCCCGAACCAGGTCTTTACACGCGAACAGCTTTTGGAAAGCATCTGGGGATATGATTACGCGGGCGATACCCGTACTGTCGATGTTCATGTAAAGCGTGTCCGTGAAAAAATCGCCGACCATGCGGACTGGGCGATTGCGACCGTCTGGGGTGTCGGCTATAAGTTCGAGGTGCGCAAATGAAGGTTTCCCTTCGCGTAAAAATCACTTTGGCGATGATCGTCGTCCTTCTCGCAGGATATCTTTTCCTCGCTTTTTGGGGCAATGACCTGATTTATCAGAAGCAGTATTCCGATAAGGTCAATTCCCTTCGGAAGGATGCGGAGTACATTGCGGCCTCCTATAAGGCGAATAACGGGAATATCCAGCGCTCACTTCTCGAATCGATCGCATATACTACAGAAACTGACATCTGGGTTCTGAGCGTAAAAGGCGAGCTCCTCTCCCATTCCGGGCAGAAGCCTGACCTTAAGAATCTGATTCCTTATACACCGTCAGACGCGATCAAAGGATATTATATGGAAGGCGATTTTTACGGAACACGGAGCGAGGATACGCTCAGCGTCTTTGTGCCGCTGGCGGTGGTCGTCATCCCGCAGGGATATGTAGTCCTCCATTATCCGGTTTCCTCGATTCAGAAAGCCACCGATCAGATGCAGCTTTTCGCATATATCATGTATTTTTTCATGAGCGGCCTTCTGATTCTCTTCGCGATCTTCATGGACTTCCTCATCACGCGCCCGATCCGGAAGATCCGCAAAGCGGGGCTTGAATACTGTAACGAAAACCATACTTTTCCGAATCCGCTGCCGAAACGGCGCGACGAGCTCGGAGAAATCGCCCGCTCAGAAGAGGAGCTCGCGCACCAGCTCAATGAGAATGCCGAGGCGCAGCACAAGTTTATCGCGAACATCTCGCACGATTTCCGCTCTCCGCTTACTTCCATCCGGGGCTATATCGGCGCGATGCAGGATGGCACCATTCCTCCCGAGATGCAGGACAAATATTTCGGCGTCGTCTTAAATGAAACCGAGCGGCTTCAGAAGCTTGCGAACGGTCTTCTCGATATGACCCAGCTCGAAAACGGCATCCGTCTTTCGAAGTCCTCTTTTGATGTTAATGACCTGATCCGCGAAGTCCTCCCGACCTTCGAAGGCGCCGTCAATGAAAAAGACCTGACCTTCTGTCTGACCTTTGAGACTGTCCATCAGAATGTTTCTGCTGACCGTGCACGTATTCAGCAGGTCATCTATAACCTCGTCGACAATGCAATCAAGTTCTCCGAAACCGGCTCGACAGTGGACCTCTCCACGAAGCTTCTCGGCGACAAGGTTTTCGTTTCCGTGGCTGACCACGGCTGTGGCATTGAGAAGGAGAACCTGAACAAGATCTGGGACCGTTTCTATAAAACGGACTCCTCCCGCGGACGCGATAAGAAAGGAACTGGACTCGGTCTGTCGATTGTGCGCGAGATTATTCAGGCGCATAAAGAGAAAATCGACGTCATCTCTGCCCCCAATGTCGGGACTGAGTTTATCTTCTCGCTGACGGCGGATATGCGTTAAACGTATTTTTTGTATTTTTATACCGCTTCTTTAAAATAATTTACGTGATTTCTGCATTTTTCTGCAAATTTTCGCAAAATTATTCATTTTTCCTCTTGCTTTTTTCTTCTACTGATGCTACTATGTAGAGGCCGTCCAGGAAATGGACCATTTAGAGGAGAAATAACATGAAAAAACTGGTTGCTTTATTTGTTGCTGTTATGATGCTTGCTGCACTTGTTCTGACCGGCTGCAGCACGAAGGAAACGAAGATCCTGAAGGTTTATACGAACTCCGGTTTCGCTCCGTTCGAATACCTGAATGAGAAAAACGAAGTTGTCGGTGTGGATATCGACATCATGAATTATATCGCTGATAAGTTAGGCTATAAGCTTGAGATCAATGATATTGACTTCGACCTGATTCTTAATGAAGTCGCGAACGATAAAAACGCAGTCGGTGCTGCCGGAATGACTCAGGATCCGGACCG
>DCGM01000084.1:3304-6098 GCA_002315255.1 Lachnospiraceae bacterium UBA1778 | reverse complement strand
CCGAAGGGCACGTTCCCGGAAGGCGTCGTCACCGCGGACGCTATCAAGGCTTATGCTGAAACCTCTGGCAAGGGACTCGGCGCTCAGGCAGGAACCACCGGCGCATATCTCGCAGAAGATATTCTGGCGGATTGCGAAGGAATCTCGGAAGTTGATTATGCAAACGCAATCGTCGCTTCCTATGATGTCCCGGTTTCCATCTGTGGCGTTATCGTTGATAAGCTTCCGGCAGAAGCGATCTGCGCTGACAAGGATGCTATCGAGTGCTGGGAAATCGATGCTGAACCGGAATCCTACGTTCTGTACTTCAATAAGGAAGCGGCTGACCTCGTAAAGAAAGTCAATGAAATCCTGGCGAAGATTACGACGGACGGAACGATTGACGGATACATCGTCAACCATAGCAAATAATCATCACAAATATTAATAAAAGATTCACTTGGAAGGGGAAATGTTAATTTCCCCTTTCTTAGCGAAAGGGGTTTTTCTTTAAGGTTATGACTTACACGTTTTGGGATAAACTGGAAAAATTATGGAGTCTCCGGGGCTTGTTCGCAGAAAGCCTCGGTTATTCCTTGTTAATCGCCTTTGGCGCCGTGATTCTCGGCTTTTTCATCGGCGTCGTTCTCGCAGTTGTCAGAATTGCTCCGAAAAAGAATATCGTTATAAAGATTCTGGATAAGTTTGCTCAGGCTTATATCACGATCATCCGTGGCACCCCGACGCTTGTCCAGCTTCTGATTCTCTATAATTCGGTGCTTGTTTTCTTTAAGAGCATGGATACGAACCTGCTCGTTCCGATTATCGCATTCGGCATCAATAGCGGCGCTTATATGGCTGAAATCATCCGTTCCGGCATTTCTGCCGTCGATCGCGGTCAGATGGATGCAGGCCGCAGCGTCGGTCTTCCATGGATTACGACCATGCGGAAAATCGTCATCCCTCAAGCTATTAAGACGGTTGTTCCCGCCCTTTTCAATGAAATTATTACGCTTGTCAAGGAAACATCGGTCGTCAGCGTTATCGTCCTCCGCGTCAATAACGTCCAGAAATATGATCTTCTCGGCACAGCCGAGAAGCAGGGCCTCCGTACACCGGCCTGCTATCTCGTTTATCTGTTTGCTGCGGCGATTCTCTATCTCGCGATCGTCCTCTTGCTGACTTTCCTTCAGCATGCGATAGAAAGGAGCCTGAAGAAAAATGAGCGATAATCTGATCAGCATTAAAGGCTTATATAAAAGCTTTAACAAACGCTCCGTCTTAAACGGTGTTTCCTGTGAAATCAAAAAGGGAGAACGTGTCGTTGTCATCGGTCCCTCCGGATCCGGAAAGTCGACCATGCTCCGGTGCATGAACCTACTCATTGACCCGACCTTCGGCGAAGTCTGGCGGAAAGAAAATCTGCTGACCCCGGTCGATCCTTACCTGCATCCGGAGATCATCCGTTCTTCGCGCACCTTTAAGAAGCTGTTTAAAAAGACCGACGGAAGCGAAGAAGCTGCTCTGGAAACAGTTGCGAAAATAAAAAAAGAGGACCTTCTCCATGAAAAGAATGAAGGCCCTGAATATTCGAAAAAGATGCGTGAGTTTTATAAGACACACGCGTTAGATGTTAACCTCGCGCGCCAGCGCGTCGGCATGGTTTTCCAGCATTTTAACCTGTTTAATAATCTTACGGTGCTTGAAAATCTGACGCTTGCGCCGATCGAGCTGAAGCTGAAAACAAAGGAAGAAGCGAATGAAACCGCCATGTCCTTATTGAAGCGTATCGGGCTGGAGGACAAGGCATCTGATTATCCGTCCACGCTCTCCGGCGGACAGAAGCAGCGTATCGCTATTATCCGGGCGCTTGCCATGAACCCCGAGGTTATCCTCTTTGATGAGCCTACATCCGCATTGGATCCTGAGATGGTCGGCGAAGTTCTCGCCCTCATCAAGGAGCTGGCGGATGACGGGATGACAATGGTCATCGTCACGCATGAAATCGGTTTCGCCCGCGAAGTGGCCAGCCGCGTCCTCTTTATGGACGGCGGAAAAATTCTGGAAGAAGGCACTTCGGACGAGATCTTCAACCACCCGACATGCGAACGTCTTCAGACCTTCCTGTCAAAGGTGCTTTAAATCCTGCGTCAAAGACGCTTAAAACCTATATCAAACATGCTTTAAGTCCTGCGTCATCGTTTCCAGGATTTCACGGAACGCGGTGTTCCCGTCTTTTGGCATACGGCTGTCATCGCAGTACAGATTCCCGTCGGTTCCCTGAATCTGAACCATAATCTCGTTGTGGTTGTTCGGGTTGGTTTTCCGGGGGCAGTTTTCCTCCCACTCACTCATCCCGTATTCCTCCACAATCGACCGGATCTGGTCAAACCGCTCCTGCTCGACTGTATACTGCTCGACCTTTTCTTCTGAGGTCCAGTCTTCCGCTTCGGTAATCGTCACCGAAGCACTGCCGTTTGGAAGCTTTTCCATTACGACATCGAATTTGCGGCCTTCTACTGTTCCGAAAAGATTATAATTACAGTAAAAAATATCCTGCGGCTGTTTTTTAGCCGCAGGATTGCTTTCTAGTTCTTTGTCGGTTACGACATTACGAAACAATAGGCAAACCACGGCAAAAAGAGCGGCTCCAAGCAGCGCCATGCCGCTTAGGGTCATTTCTACTAATTCCATCTCTTTATCCTTGATATCTCTATCAACACTCCGTCGATACAGACCGCCTAATTCCGTATGGATTACACAATAACAGATTCTTGTGTCAATAATGTGTCAGAATTATCTAATTTCTTAGAAC
>DCGM01000084.1:0-3226 GCA_002315255.1 Lachnospiraceae bacterium UBA1778 | reverse complement strand
CCCGCTGCCGTAATAATCAGACTGGTTGAAACAAAATCACCTAAAGCTTCTTCACTCATTGCCTTAATGACCGTTTTATACGCCGGACTTATCGATAAGAGATCCGGAATCAGTTTCAGCACCTGGCTAAGTCCATACAGGATTGAGCCCGAGAGCAATGCGCCTGCGCCGAGATAGCCGATGCCGAACGCGCCTTTCCCTTTGTGGTTGATCAGCACGATCAGGCCCGCCAGAATGACGACTACAACTGCGATGATGATGACGGTTTTCGGGCTAAATGCGCCCTTCAAAATGCCAAGTAAATCGTTTAGGGTGAGGGATGACGGATCGGTAGCCATCGTCAGAATATCTTCTGCTTCAAAAAATGCAAATCTCATTCTGTGCCTCCCTTCAATGAATCCGCAAACTTTTCCATCTCTTTAATGATTCCGTCATAGTTCTTTGTCAAAATGCCATCGAGCTCTTCCTTCGTCATATTGGACGGGTCCACCTTCAGGTTAAACATTTCCTGCAGTTCGTCGCGCATTTCATATGCCGCATCCACCAGTTTTTCTTTCTCCGGATAAACGACTTCTACGGACGGATCTGCCGCTGCCAGAATCGCGGATGACAGGAACTCGCCCACCGCTTCTTTTACGCCATCATTCTTTGCCAGTTCGAGAATCTTCTCCGAATATCCGGCTTCCACGATCATTTCCTTGACTTCCTTCTTAATCTGGCCAATCTCAGAATTCTCATCAACGTCCTCTTCAAAGACGAGAGCGACCACACTATCAATTCCCTTTGAAATCGTTTTAGACATCTTCTCGGAAGACAGAAGCTCTGATACCGGTTTTGCGATGCCCAAAACGAGAAGTGCGACGATCAGAATGCCCGTCAGAAGGACCGAGCCAATTGCCTTTACTGCTCTCATTTTTTCTCCTTTTCCAATGTTCTTTCCAGATATTATGCTGGTCTTTTCTTGACCTTTTCCATGTTTTACTGGTTCTTTTCAGTTTACTGCTTTTTTATGTTCTTTATGTGTTTCTCTTCGGATTTAGCCCCGCCGCAAGGTTCAAAACCTGTTCGCGGTTCTTTAAGCCGGCATGCGCGCCGACCGCAGTCGTACAAGCGGCTCCGCACCCGTTCGCAAACCGCAGCGCCTCTTCATCTGTCGCAGGCGCTTTTTCATACGGCTTTCCGCCGCATCCCTGAAGCTTCGCGGCAATGAACCCGGCGATAAAATTATCGCCTGCGCCGGTCGCATCTATAGGAACGATTTCACACGCCGGAAGGAGAATCTCCTCTGTCGCATTCTTAAAGAAGCACCCTTTCCCGCCAAGTTTTACGATGACATTTTTCACGCCATAGGAAAGGAAAACTTCCGCCATTTCCCGCGGATCTTCTTTCCCGGAATAATAGCGTGCCTCGTCTTCATTTGGGAAGATATAGTCGACATCGGGAAGTGATTCCTTCAGGTCGTCCAATGTGTTCTTCCTGAAGTTCGGAAGCTTCGTGTCGGCAAAAATCAGTCCGCCAGCATCATGAATGATCCGAACAACTTTTTCAATCCGGGCAGGGTCGTCAAACGGCGCCCGGAAAAGCGATGCAAATGAAACTGCTTTCGCTGACTGCAGAATCTCGCGATACTCTTCCAGCGGAAAATCAAACCGGTGCGAACGGTTCGTGATGGATTTCCGTGTCCCGTCCTCATTGACGAACATCGTTGTGACCGGGGTCGGACGCGCATCAGAGCGCACCACAAACGAGGTGTCTACCCGGTTCTTTTCGAGGACTGCATTCACGAGATCACCCGCGCCATCATTGCCAAGCGAACAGAGAATGCCTGTGTTCAGCCCAAGCTTTGCCGCGGCGACAGCTTCATTGACGGCTTCGCCGCCCGCGTTTAGCGAGCCGCTCTCCGCCCGAAATCCGGATGCGGAAACCGGGGTCGGATCAAATCCTTTGATGATAGAATCTACAAGCGCCATTCCGACGCAGAGAAGGTCTTTCTTTTCCATCGTTACAGTTCAAAGTCCTTCAGTCCCGCTTTTTTCAGTCTCCATGCGCCAAACAGGAACAGTCCCCATGCTGCGGTATTGACCGCTTCTGCCAGCCAATTCATCCAGGCAAGCTCAAAATCCTTCGATGCGAGATAGCCCATCGCCATCATGCCGATAAATGCGAAAATAAAGATTACGACAATGCCAGGGCGCTTCATCTTCTTTGCGGCCGCTGCCAGACTGAAGTTTACAGCGCCGATTCCGAGGACCATCATCACGACAAAAATAGCTGTTCCGGTAAAAACAGCCGGAGCCGCTGCCGCAAGCACCGTCCCTTTCTTTTCTTTCTTCAAATGAATCGCCGTTGACACGGCTGCAATGCCGAGAATCAGGAGTCCTGCCGCCTCAAGCGGGAAAAACATGCTGCTTAGCTTCTCGAAGTTGCAGATGCCTGCCGCATATAAAAGCTTCCACAAAGCCTTGCAGGCCCCTGCCAATGCCACGTCAATCGCGCCGGCTACTGCCAGTCCGTAGATGCCCTTTGTCATCTTGTCATAAAACTGGTTCAGAAGAATACGCATTGCAAAGATGAATAACACTACCGGAATAAAATCCACAATCGCCATCGGAACACTCATGTTCATAATCCTCCCCATTCGGCTAATCGATTTCTCTGTCGCATTTCACTGGAATGAGAGTCATTGTGCTGAAATGGCGGCTGAGAGTCATTATACTGAAATCTATTATAAATCAGTATATCACAGTAAAGATTATAAATACAATCGGGAGTTCTCGGTTCTTGACGAAAAAATCCCGAGAGATGCCAGTTTATACCTGATTTCATAAGGTTTTCAAACTTTTATCCTTGTAACAACTCTTTCCCTCATATATAATTATTCTTTAATAGGGTTGGTTATGTGCGGCTTTTTTGATTCCGCTCCATCCCATCTCTGCGAACCTTTCGGAAGGTTTGACGATTTATTCTGTTGAGGTTGTTTTGAAGAAAGCGCTTTCTGTCTTCTTAATACTGGTACTGCTCTTTTCGCTCCGGTTGCCTGTCCAGGCAGCCTCTTCGATTCCTTCAGTAGCCAATGTCACCGCGACAACGGATCTTTACGGAAGAGTCAACCTCTCTTGGTCTACGGTTTCCGACGCTACCTCCTATAAAATTTACAGGATGGAAGAGGGCATTCCGTATCAGCTCATCGGGGAGACTGAAAAAACCTCCTTCGCTGATACGAATG
>DCGM01000100.1:6822-6995 GCA_002315255.1 Lachnospiraceae bacterium UBA1778 | reverse complement strand
AGGCTTCCGTCACGGGTTTACAGGCTAAGCAAAGGCAGCTTTTTATGCCACGGACAAACAAATAAAGCGTATGGGCACCGGCATGTTTTTTGCCGAGTGAACCATACGCTTTTATTTTGTTTGTCACATCGTGGCATAGCTGCCTATTAGCTGCCTGTAAACTCGTAGGAAAC
>DCGM01000100.1:4810-6762 GCA_002315255.1 Lachnospiraceae bacterium UBA1778 | reverse complement strand
GTATGGGCCAGCAGCCGTCCGTATCGGAAGCATAGCTGCCCATCAGCTGCCTGTAAACTCGTAGGAAACGAGCGACTAGGCCGTAGAATAAACGGGTATGGGCCAGCAGCCGTCCGTATCAGAAACATAGCTGCCCATCAGCTGCCGGAAGCGGAATTATTTAACGGTGACGGAGATGATGTGCGGGTTAGCGCCCTCATACCAGTACAGGAAGCCTTCGCAATCGATCACATCGCCGACCTTCAGACCTTCAATTGCCTTGTAAACGTCGGTGTCTGCGCCACGAAGATAAGACTCAACCATGAACTGGAAGGTCTTGCCGCCGATGGAGACATTGAAATAGAGGTCGCTGCCCGGGGTGCCGGAGCCGTCCCAGTTGTACAGGAACGCGACTTCATTGCCGTCCGCATTCTTCGATGCTGCAACGGTAATGCCCTTGAATGCGACGAATTCGTTCTGATGCTTTACGAGATCATCGGTTCCCAGAAGGGAGGTTGCGTCAAATGCCTTCGCGATATAGGAATCGCCTTTCACAAACTCGAACGTAGCGTCGACGATTTCAACTTCGCCGGACCATTCAGACTTCGTACCGGTAACTTTGATCTTCGTGCCCGGAACTAACTTCGCTGCATCATCTTCTGAGCAAGCCATATTGTAAAGGAAATATGCGCCGTCTTTGTCAGCAGCGTAAACGGTGATCTTATTATCCCACCAGGACTGATGATCCTGGACATAGCACTCGACCGTAACTGCGGAGTTCAGCTCAGCGTTAACATATTTGTCATGAGCCGTTTCCTTCGGCGTACATGCAACCATCGAAAGAACCATTGCAAATGCTGCAACTAAAGCAACAACTTTCTTCATTTTTTCTCTCCCTTAAATTTAGGTCCCATATCGGGCCAAATAATATTATACAGACTTCACTGATAAAATCAAGGTTTCTTCAAGGCCTTTTTTCGGGCATTGATTTTTCCTGCCAGGACAATGATTCCGAGAATCACCCACACCGCTGCCACACAGACCAGCACCCATACTGCCATCTCGGGGAGCGGACCTAAATCCTGCCGGTCGGTCTGGCTGCCGTCGATCTGGTCGAGCCGGTAAAGCGACTTCACTTCGCGGTACATTTTCCGCATATATGCGCCGTCGACCGTCTCCTTCCGACGGACGGACTTCGTCACATTCTCAATGAGCTGGCCTGCGGCATTCCGAAGATCGGCAGAGCCGTTGAAGACCGGTGTGACAAACGTGTTCGACGTATTCTCGAGGAGGAGCTTCGTCGCGTCAAGCTTTACATAGTAGTGCTCATCATTGTCTTCTCCGGCGCGGGAAAGATAATCCTGATATTCTTCCGTCTGCTGAGCTTTCTCAGTGACCGGCACATAGCCTTCCGTCTCCGCATATGCGATCTGAACGTCATTCGTCAGAAGATACTGCATAAAGAGCCAGGAAGCCAGGACCTCCTGGGGATCGTCCTTATAGAAAAGGCATACCGAGGGACCCTGTGAAATCATCTTCGGGTTCTCGGGGTCCGTCTGCGGAACCGCGCGGACGACCGTCTCAAACGGGACAACCTTATCGGGCGAGATGTCGAGAAGCGGAGCGTCCGTTCCCATCCAGGTCGCGCCGGCGGTCGAGTCGATTGCGAAAACGCTCTGACCGGCATTTAAGAAGTTCGACGGATAGCTCGAAATCTTAAAGGTCGAGAACGAGCCGGTTTGNNACCCTGTCTTTGCGTGTTCTGCGACAGTATAAAGGAACTCCTCCGTCGTATCATTGAAAAGACCGATCTTTCCGTCGGCTGTCGAATAATCCGCGCCCATCTGGTAAAGATACTGGATCATCATATTGTCGGTCGACTTATAAATGAACGGGATCATTACATTCTGGCCGTTCAGCTTATAGGTGCCGTCCTCATTCTTTTCCATCGCCTTCTCGGAGACTTCAAAGAT
>DCGM01000100.1:4611-4761 GCA_002315255.1 Lachnospiraceae bacterium UBA1778 | reverse complement strand
TTCGACAAAATCCTTATTGATATAGCAGGCTTCCGTCGAGCGCATGTAAGGAAGCGCGACGCAGTGCCCGTCGAGATAGCATTCCGAGAGGAACTCTGTGACGAGTTCATCCTTCGCCGGAGAATCGAACCGGACTTCCGAGCCGCCGAG
>DCGM01000100.1:0-4536 GCA_002315255.1 Lachnospiraceae bacterium UBA1778 | reverse complement strand
GCAATGTGGTCGGGATAGGTGATGCAGACATTCGGTGTCGTCTTCGTCGCGATGTTCGTGATAACATCGGCATAAATCCGGCTGTAATCGGTATAAAGCTTTAATTTGACCGTAATATTCGGATAGAGCGCCTGGAAGTCTTCAATCGCTTTCTCATAGATCCGGGTCTGATGGACGTTCGTATCATTCTTCGCCCAGAACGAGATCTCAATCTTCTCTCCCTCATACGTGTCCGGAAGCTCATATGCATGAATCTCCGGCTTTTCCTCTCCGGATTCGACGATTTTCCCGTGGCAGCCCGCAGCCGTTAAAAGGCTTGCGAGCAGGAGCGCTGTCAGAATGCCGGCTGATAACCGTTTCGTAAAAGTCTTCATCCCTTCGTACCTCCTCTCGAAACGCCTTCCATAATCTTATCGCGGAAGACTAAGAAGAGCACGATGAGCGGCAATGAAATGACCACAACTGCCGCCATCATTGCCGGAATATTCTCACGGCCGAAGCCGTTCTCACGGATTTCCTGAATACCGTTCGATACGAGATAGTAAGCGGATTCGTCTGTCACGAGGCGGGGCCACACGAAGGAGTTCCAGCACTCGATTACTTTCAGAATCGTGATCGTGATCAGCGTCGGACGCGCGATCGGCACCATCACTTTTAAAAGATATCGGAGGTCCGTCGTTCCGTCCACCTTCGCCGCATAATATAGATTATCCGGGATAGATTCGAAATTCTCTTTTAAAAGATAGATATAGAATACGGACGTCACGGACGGCAGGATCAGACCGGTAAACGTATTCCGAAGATCCCAGTTCGTAATCGTGACATAGTTCGTGATGACTACAAGCTCCGTCGGAATCATCATTAACGACAGGAATCCGACGAACAGAAGGTTTCTTCCCTTAAAGTCGAGGCGGGAAAACGCGAACGCCGCGAGCGTGATGACGACAAGCATAAGAACTGTCGTAATGACCGTAAAGATGGCCGTATTCAGGAAATACTTTGCAAGCGGCACCGCCGTGAACGCCTGCGTATAATTTTCCAGCGTCGGCGACAGCGTGAAGAACGTCGGAATATACTCCGAGTTATAGGAGCTGTAGCTCTTTACGGAGGTCAGAATCATCCAGTAGAACGGGAACAGGACGATTAACGCCCAGAATCCGAGGCAGAAATACGTAAAGATATTCTTACAGGTGCGGCGGATTTTCGCGTTCCGTTCAATTAAAGCATAATCTCTTTGTGTCTGCATACCGCCCTCCTTAATACTGCACGTTCTTCTTCGAAACGAGAAGATTGATGCAGGTGATGGTCAGCACAATGACAAACAGGATGACAGCCGCTGCGGACGCGTATGACGGATAGCCGCCGCTGTTTCCGTAGAGCATGTCATAGACATATCCGACGATTGTGTTCATTTCGGCCGCGTTCAGGTTCGTTCCGAACAATGCGACCGCGTCGCTGTACGATTTGAACGCCCCGATAAAGCCGGTGATGATCAAGTAAAAGATCATCGGAGAGATCATTGGCAGGGTAATGCGCCAGAAGATACGGCCGGAGCTCGTTCCGTCCACCTTCGCCGCATTGTAATAATCCTGATTCACGGACGCTAAGGAGCTCGTCAGAATCAGAATCTTAAACGGCATAACGATCCAGACCGTATAAATGCAGAGGACCATCATCTTCGCCCAATACGGGCCTTCGATAAAGTCGACACCTTCGCCGCCGAACGCGGTGATGAGAAGATTGATGAGGCCTTCTGAATAAGCGGTCTTCTTAAAGAGGATCATGAAGACGAGACCGACTGCCAGCGTGTTCGTGACATACGGCAGGAAGTAGATCGTCTGAAACGCCTTCTTTAATGCCGGAATCGAACTTAAGCCGAGCGAAATGAGAAGCGAAAGCCCGGTCGAAAGCGGGACCGTGATCGCTACCAGAATCAGCGTATTCTTTAGCGCCTGCAAAAAATACGGATCGTGCAGAACGTACGAATAGTTATAAAAACCGATGCCGAAGCCGGTCTGGGAGGCGAAATTATAGCCTTCCTCGAACGAATAGATGAAAACGTCTATCAGCGGATATACGAGGAAAAATCCCAGAAAGAGGATGGACGGCAAAAGATAGAGCCAAGGCTTGATTTTGCCGAACGGAGTTTCATTCTGTGCCATCGCTTACTCCTTTTCTTTCGCGGCAAGTGTCAAAACCGCTCCGGTATTCTTATCAAAAACATGTACCTTTTCCGGCACTAACGAGAACCGGTCTACCGTCGCCGTAGTGTCGATCTTGTTAAGAGATGAGACGATCGCGCGGATCGACGCGCCCTGGAATGCCGGATGTTTTCCGACAATGCTCACATCACGTCCCATGACTTCGACAGAGCTCCGCTCGAACGAGAATGCGCCGTTTTCAGCCGGGATAAAGCCCTCCGGACGGATGCCTACATTCACCTCCTGATCCGGGAAGCCCGGGAAATCGAGGACAGCTTCATCGCCGATATAGAGCTTTCCGCCGGCGATACGGCCGTCGAAAACATTGATCTGCGGCGTGCCGAGGAACTTCGCGACAAAGAGGCTGCACGGATGGTCGTAGACCTCCTGCGGATGGCCGACCTGGCGCTTAAAGCCGGTTTCCATGACGATGATCTCGTCCGAAATGCTCATCGCTTCTTCCTGGTCATGCGTGACGAAGATCGTTGTAACGCCGGTTTCCTGCTGGATCCGGCGGATTTCTTCACGGGTCTGAAGACGGAGACGCGCGTCGAGGTTCGACAGCGGTTCGTCTAAAAGAAGGACTCCCGGTCCCTTTACGAGCGCACGCGCGATCGCGACACGCTGCTGCTGGCCGCCCGAAAGTTCGCTCGGCTTCCGCTCGAGATACTGGGTGATCTGGACGAGCTTCGCCGCTTCCTGGACCTTCTCTTCCATCGCTTCCTTCGACAGCTTCCGGTCGCCCTTCAGATTTTCTAATGGGAAACGGATATTCTGGCGGACCGTAAGATGCGGATAAAGCGCATAGTTCTGGAATACGAGACCGATGCCGCGGTTTTCCGGCGGAAGCGCCGTCACATCGACATCGCCGAAGAAGATATGACCGTCACTCGGCTTCGCGAGACCGCTGATCATATTTAAAAGAGTCGATTTTCCGCATCCGGAGGGGCCTAAGAGGCAGACAAGTTTTCCGTCCGGAATCGTTAAGTCGAAGTCATTGACTGCAATCACGTCTGCCGGGTTATTCTTGTCCCGGCTCGGAAAGCGTTTGGTAATGTGCTGTAATACTACTTCCATCTTTTCTCCTCCCGCGCTTCTCTCAGCGCTATCAACTTTATTTTTGCAAGTCTTCCCACGACACGAGCTTATCTCCCTCGTAGGTGCAGACGATTTCGAGCTTTTTTTCGCCGGCAATGAGCTTCCGTAAGAAGATCGGATCTCCCTCCCACAGATTCAGGGAAAGGACTTCCTCCTTCGGAATCCAGCGGAGGTCGCCTTCATTGCAGTCGAAAATGCTGTCGCCTGCAGCGGGATCGCGTCCTTCAAATCCGGTCGCAGTATAGAGATACATGTCCTCATCTTCGAGGCAGTCCGACTGGAAATGAACTACTCCGTGGAAATGGTATCCGGTCAATGTAAGCCCGGTTTCCTCAAAGACCTCGCGCTTTACGCACTCGTCCGCCGACTCGCCCGGTTCAAACTTTCCGCCGATGCCGACCCACTTCCCTTCGCACGGATCATTGACTTTTTTGTTTCGGAAAAGCATAAGATACTTTCCGTCTTTTTCGATATAGCAAAGCGATGAACGGATCATAGCGCTCCTTTACTTTCCGCGGACCACGGTAATCGCGCTCTGCGGACACATTTCCTGACAGCAGTAGCAGCGGATACACTTCTGATAATCGTGCACCGGCACCTGGTCCTTTCCGTTATCAAACCGCACCGCCTTTTCAGGCACCGGGCAATGCTCGACACAGACGCCGCATTTCACGCACTTCTCCGGGTCGATCTTCGGGCGGCTTGCAAGCGCGGTCATCGCGCGGCTGTACTTCGCGAAAAGCCCTTTCTTAACCGGCGTCCGGTCCACGTCAAAGTTCCCGTTTCCATAGGCTGCGAAAAGCTCCGCGCGGGTCATGCGGACTGCTTTATATGACGCTAAGTTATAGTCGCTGCC
This sequence comes from Lachnospiraceae bacterium UBA1778, assembly GCA_002315255.1. Classification (GTDB taxonomy): domain Bacteria; phylum Bacillota; class Clostridia; order Lachnospirales; family Lachnospiraceae; genus UBA1267. Next base: position 381 of record DCGM01000100.1, on the reverse strand, counting down.
CGTGTCATCGCCTGCCGCTGCCACATCATTGCCGCTTCCCACGTCACTGCCCGTCTCTTCCGCATCGTTGCGGCTGCCCGCGCCAGCGTTCAGGACGATAAGCTCGATTTCGCTCTCGCGGTCTGTGCCGACGCCCATAGCGCGGCCCTGCGCGCAAGTCGGTACCGCCTCGGGGTCCACATTGACGAGCCAGGCGAAGACCGTGTCAATCGCCACAGGATCCGCCGACAGAATCAGCACGTTCATCGGGGTCGGCGTGCCGGAAGCCGGGCCGTTCCCCTCCATCGCCATAATGCCGTCCATAATATGAAGCCGCGGCTTTAAGAGAAGATGCATATCGCAGAGCTGCCGCGAAAAGATCGAGTCATTCGGATAACTGAC
>DCGM01000061.1:16615-18675 GCA_002315255.1 Lachnospiraceae bacterium UBA1778 | reverse complement strand
TTTTTTCCGATGAGGCTTTTGAGATTTACGGGCAATGCCTCTACCAGCCGACGAAGGAAAAGTATGGGTTAAAACTCAAACGCTATCAGGAAGACGTAGACATCATGATTTTTGCCGCGGAGAAAGAGGGACGGAAGGTTGGAATCCTTGTCCTAAGGAAAAGCGGGAAGTGCGGAGAGATTATCGGAATCGCTGTCGAAAAATCGGTGCAGCGGCGCGGAATCGGCCGGCTCCTGGTGAATGAAGCGATGTCAGCTATAGGCCTTGATGAGGTGTGGGCGGAAACAGATGATGACGCGGTCCGATTTTACCAGCGCGCTGGATTCTGTACGGAGAGCCATATCGAGCACTACGAGGATGGCGATGTGACGCGTTACAGCTGCCGTCTTCAGAAATAGCTATTCTTGCCCGACCCAACGGGTTATCAATAGAGATTATCACTCTGGGCTGTCACTAGGGATGAACACTCCGGGCTGTCAAGAGGAATTAACACTCGGGCTGTCAAGAATAATTAACGCCCCGAGCTGTTGATAAGGATTAGTGGTCCCACAGGAACCATTAAGTTATCAGTTTTTAGTATTATAAGGAGAAGCATATGAACATTGAACTCGTCAGACTTACGAAAGATTACAAACAGCAGCTTACAGATATGCTGGAAGAGTGGACCGAAGATATCAGAAAGAATCACGGGAACTCTTCGCCGTGGATGATTTTCAGAAATGATTTCCACGATTTCGATTATTATTTAGAGAATCTCGAAATCAAAGAAGAACTGCCGAACGGACGCGTCCCGGATACGACGCTCTTCTGCCTCGATAAGGACCGGAATATCTTTGTGGGCGCAGTCAACATCCGCCACTATTTAAACGATGGTCTTTTGGCGACCGGCGGACACATTGGCGACGGAATCCGGCCGAGCGAGCGACGGAAGGGCTATGCGACGGCCATGGTCGCGCTGGCGCTGGAAGAATGCCGGAAGCTCGGTATCGACCGCGTGCTGATGTGCTGTGACAAGGATAACCCGGGCTCGCAGAAGTCAATCACCCGAAACGGCGGCGTTTTAGAAAATGAAGTGGAAGAGGACGGCTCGATCACGCAGCGGTACTGGATTCAGCTGTAACTGCCAGGCGTTTCCGAGAAAACAGGCACAAACAGGCACAAATAGGCACAAACAGGCACAAACAGGCACAAACAGCCCAAAACAGCCCAAAACAGAAAAAACAGGAAAACAGAGAAGAGGCATTATGATTATCGAGACAGAACGATTATATTTACGTGAAATGACAGAGGATGATTTTGACGCGCTTTATAAGGTTTTAGGCGATTCGGATATTATGAGGTATTATCCGTATACCTTTGACGAAGCGCGCGTGCGCGGCTGGATCTCGCGCAATATCGAGCGGTATCGTACCCTCGGCTTCGGCCTTTGGGCGGTATGCTTAAAAGAGACTGGTGAAATGATCGGCGATTGCGGACTGACGATGCAGATGATCCATAGCGTTATCCGTCCGGAAGTCGGCTACCATATCCGAAAGGATATGCAAAGGAAGGGCTATGGCAAAGAAGCGGCAGTAGCGGTGCGCGAGTGGACCTTTGCGAACACGCCGATCCGGGAAGTCTATTCTTATATGCTGAAGGAGAACGTTCCGTCTGCGCGGACGGCGGAGGCCTCCGGCATGACTTTTGTCGAAGATTATGTCAATGAAGACGGCGAACTTCAGTCAGTCTATCGGATCTGCAGGGAGGGGCGCGAGCATGACATCGTTACAGGAAAGACTGTTTAAACTGCGAGACGAGGAATACGCGGCATTCCAGAGCCGGCTGACGCCGGGAGTGGATGTCGGGGCTTTTATCGGCGTGCGCGTTCCGCTTCTTCGGGACTTCGCCAAAACATATGCGAAAGAACCGGAGAGCCGGGATTTTCTTCATGCGCTTCCGCACACCTATTATGACGAGAATATGCTTCATGGAATGCTGATTTCGAACATGAAGGATTACGATGCGATCCTTCAGGAACTCGAAGTATTTCTTCCGTATGTGGACAATTGGGCAGTCTGCGA
>DCGM01000061.1:0-16439 GCA_002315255.1 Lachnospiraceae bacterium UBA1778 | reverse complement strand
AGGAATATTATGTAAACATGATGACCGCCTGGTTCTTTGCGACGGCGCTTGCGAAGCAATGGGAGGCGACGATTCCTTATATCGAGGAACAGAAACTCGATATTTGGACGCATAATAAGACGATCCAGAAGGCGATTGAAAGCTATCGGATCACGGATGAGCAGAAGACATATCTTCGAACGCTTAAGAGGTGAACATGAAGATTCGCAGGATTGAAGCGAAAGATAACGCCCGGATGGCGGCGATCGTGCGGGAATGCCTGACCGAATATGGATGTGCGGGGCGCATGGATACCGCGTGGGGCGACCCGTGTCTCGACACATTGTCGGAAGTCTATGTCCTTCCGGACAATGCGTACTGGGTTGCGGAGAATGACGACGGTCTCGTCGTGGCCGGCGTCGGCGTCGGCGAACTGGAGCCCGAGAACAGCATCTGTGAGCTTCAGAAAATGTACTGCGTGAGTACATACCGTGGCACGGGAACCGCACAGCAGCTTCTCGATACGGCGCTTTCGTTTGCGAAAGAGCATTATCAGATCATCTATCTCGAAACGCGGGACAATATGGAGCGCGCCCGCGCATTTTATGAGCGGAACGGCTTCATTCATACGACAGAAACATATGGGCACACCGGCCACGGCGGGTGTGGCTGTCATTATATCCGATCATTAAAGTAAGAATGACAGACAGGAAACAGACGGAATGGTAACGAACGAGAAAAAAGAATTATTTGAGACAATGCCTGTTCCGAAGGCGATTTTGACGATGGCGGTGCCGACGGTTATTTCGCAGCTCATCAATCTCGTGTACAATATCGTCGACGCGCTTTATATCGGACAGACCGGTAACACAGACATGATTGCCGGAGTATCGGTCGCATTCACGATTTTCTTTATGACCATTGCTTTTTCGAACCTTTTCGGAATCGGCGGCGGAAGCCTGATGGCGCGTCTTTCAGGGCTTGGGAAGGTTGAAAACGCGAGGCGCGTCAGCGCATACAGCTTCTACGGGGCGCTCGTCATTGCGGCCCTGTATTCGCTCCTCATAGGCGTTTTCGCAACACCGGTTTTGCGGGTTCTCGGCGCATCCGAGCATACAGTCGGATATGCGTGCCAGTACGTGTATACCGTAGTCGTGGCAGGCGGAATCCCGATGGTCCTTTCGGCGGTGCTTTCACACCTTTTACGGAACGCGGGGTATTCGAAGCAGGCCAGTTTCGGATTAAGCATGGGCGGTGTCTTGAATATAATTCTTGACCCGATTTTCATGTTTTTGATCCTGCCGTCCGGCATGGAGGTGCTCGGCGCGGCGCTTGCGACCTTCCTCTCCAATGTAGCTTCCTTCATCTACCTCCTCTGCGCGTTTTTGAAAGTCAGCAAAAAATCGGCGCTCAGCATCAGCTTGAAACTTGCCGGAACCATCGAGAAGGAAGAAAAACGCGCACTATATGCGGTAGGTGTTCCGTCGGCGATTCTGACCGGCCTTTTTGACGTCGCAAACATGTTCTTAAACGGAACGATGGCGCAGTACGGCGATGAGGCGGTGGCTGCGCTCGGAATCGTGATGAAAGCAGAACGGTTCCCGAATGCAGTCAATATCGGTCTCTGCCAGGGAATGCTGCCGATAGTGGCCTATAATTTTGCGTCAGGAAACCGGCAGAGGATGAAAGATGTCATACGGACAGCGACTCTCTGGGGACTGGTCATCAGTTCCTTAAGTGTCGTTCTGTTTGAACTGTTTGCGCCTGGGATTACCGGCATTTTCTTAAAGACCGGCGCGGAATCTGCAGAAGGAACGGCGGAAGCGGCTGCGGCAGCGGCCACACTTACGATTGCGACAGGATTTTTACGGATCCGTTGTCTCGCATCGCCGCTCCAGTTTTTGAACTATAAGAACTCCTACTGCCTGCAGGCGATGGGAAACGGCAGCGGCACATTGATCCATGCGGTTTTCCGCGAATGTGTTTTCTATATTCCGTTTATGTTCCTGCTAAATGCGCTTTTTGGAATGAACGGGCTTGTCGCTTCGTTAGTTGCCGGAGAAGCCTGCGGCATGATTTTTGTCATCATTCTGATGCAGCTATGGCAGAGGAAGGTGGAGAAGATCTCGAGATAAGGCGGGGAAGATTCCGGGATAAGGCAGCGAGGAGGGTCGGATTACGACTCTCCTTCGCGTAGATACAGAAACGTCCGCTTTTTGATATGATAGGCGCGGAGGTGATCATATGAACCAATATGTAACAGGATCTGTCATTAAAGAACTTCGCGAAAAAAAGCATCTGACGCAGGCGGAGCTCGCCGAAAAGCTGTCCGTTTCCGATAAGACGGTCTCGAAATGGGAGACCGGGAAAGGGTATCCCGATATTACACTGCTTGAGCCGATAGCAGAGGCGTTCAGCGTGTCGATAACCGAGCTTATGACCGGCAATGCGGTGGAAAACATGAATCTTTCCGCAAACATGATGCGGTCGGATTTTTACGTCTGCCCGGTCTGCGGAAATGTCCTTCACAGCATGGGCGCGGCGGTGATTCATTGCCACGGCGTACAGCTTACGCCGCTCGACCCGGAAGAACCAGATGACTGCCACCGGGCTCTGATTGAGCGCGTGGAAGATGAATATTTCGTCACAATTCCGCACGAAATGACGAAAAAACACTATATCTCCTTTGTCGCAGCGCTTTCAAGCGATCGGATTCAGATGGTGAAGCTTTATCCGGAAGGAAATCCGGAGGCGCGGTTTAAAATCAACGGAGTCCGGAAAATCCTGTATTACTGTAATAAAGACGGGCTGTTTTCGATGAATGTGACGAAGACCAGGAATTGAATCAGGAGGGCACGATGAGTAATATCATCTATCGGATCATTGATGAAGCGCATAGCGCGGATATCAACATCGTGAACGAGCCGTTTCCGGTCTATGGACGGATGATTCCGAGCCTGTCAGACGGAAAGTGGGATTATCGCGAGGTGCTGTTCCCGGCTGAGGAAATCGAAGAGATGCGGTTTCCGGATGAAAACTATCGCTATCACGAGATGATCAAAGATCACGCGTTTATCGGCGCGTATGATGGTGAAAAATGCATCGGGCTCGCGATTCTCGCAGACGACTGGTTTAAGTATATGTATCTCGACGACCTGAAGGTGAACGCCGCATATCGGCGGATGGGAGTCGGGCACGGACTGATCGAGGCGTCGATGGCGCTTGCGAAAGAACGGAATTATCGCGGGTTATATACGATCGGACAGGATAATAATCTCAATGCTTGCCGCTTCTACTTAAGCTGCGGGTTCGAGATCGGCGGGTTTAACAGCCGTGTCTATCGCGGAACGAAGCAGGAAGGAAAATCGGACATTTACTTTTATAAAGAGGGATGAATCATTTAGAGGGATGACAACACTCTCGGAAAAAATGCTTCTCTTTTAGGAGGATTTCTGAAATGAAAGTTTTAGTGCTCGGCGGCAGCGGATTTGTGAGCCGGTATGTCGTAAGGGATGCATTGGCGGAAGGCGATGAAGTCTGGTACGTGACGCGCGGAAACCGGGAACCGGTAGGAAGCGCCACGGCGATTATCGCCGATCGGAATGATAAAGAGGGCCTTCTTAAGGCGCTTCGCGCGACGGGCGAGCGGTTCGACGGAGTCATTGACTGCATCTGCTTCAATGCGGCACAGGCGCAGATCGATATGGCGGTGCTTCCGGAATTTACGGAACAGGTGGTCGTGATTTCCACGGATTCGCTCTATCATCCCGATGACCAGAGACCAGTCCGCGACGAAAACGCGGTCTGTTATATGATGGACGACGGCTACGGCGGGCAGAAGCGGCAGATGGAGCTCGCTTTTATTAAGAATTGCCCGGAAAACCTGCATTATACGATCTTCCGGCCGCCGCACATGTTTGGCGCCGGCTCCAATATGGGCTGCTTCCCGTATAACAAACGCCAGCCGGATCTTATCGGGCACATGAAAGCCGGAAAACCGATCCGCATGGCCGGCGACGGGCGTCACCATCTCGAGCCCCTTTATGCCGGTGACATTTCAAAAGTGATGCTCGCAGCGATCGGAAATCCGAAGACCTACAATGAGATCTTCTGTATTTCTGGTCCGGACGCGATCGAAAACCGGGAATATTATGAGATCCTCGGCGGACTTTTAGGCGTGAAGGTCACGATTGAAGAGACGGACGAGCAGGAGTACATCGCGAACTATGATGACGCTTACCAGTATTTCTGTGAGCGCGTCTATAACAAGAGCAAAATGGCTGCGGCAGGCCTTCCGCTTCCAAAGACGACGCTGCGTGAAGGATTGGCAGAGCAGATCCGCATCGAACATCGGGGATGAGCTAGAAATCCGGAAAAAACTGGGAAAACCGGTGAATGATGGGGAAATAGGGATTAGTCTGGATAAATGCGCTAAAAGTGGCCATAAAAGCCGTTTTAGCGCATTATTTGTCGGTTTTTCCATCGTATTTTTCTTTTTTTTCGGTTGTCTTTTGGGGCTGTTCTTGGTAGAATTAGAACAAATCTTTATCTGGAGGATGATCGGAGCAGCAGTCCTTACGGCCGGTCATCATAAGATTTCAGCCTCTTTTTTGAGAGTGCGGCAGTACGATAGTTTTACATCATAATGATAAAAGGAGACCTGTATGAGCAAAGTTAGAATTCAAGACGACCTGTACAGCTATGTGAACCAGGAATGGATCGATCAGGCAGAGATCCCGGCAGACCGCCCGTCCGTCGGTGGATTTATTGACCTTGACATTGATGTTGAGAAGCTTCTTCGCGAGGATATCACGAAGATGATTGAAAAAGAGGAATATCCGAATGTTCATCTGAAATATGCCTGCGCGCTCTACAAGGCGGTTACAGATGTGAAGAAGCGGAACCGCGCCGGTATCCGCCCGGCATATCCGGTTTTAAAGAAGATTGAAAAGCTGAATACGGTGGCAGACCTGAACCGCCACTTAAAGGATTTTGCGCTTGACGACATGCCGCTTCCGTTCCAGTTCTCTGTGGAGCCGGATATGAAGGATACCTTTAAGAAACTGGTCTACATCCAGGGACCGAGCACCATTCTTCCGGATACGACATATTATAAACCGGAGATGGCACAGCAGAAGGAAATGATCCTCGGCATGTGGAAGAATATGGCGACTGCACTTCTCGCAAAGACGAAGCTTTCTGCAGAAGATCAGGCGAAGTATCTCGAAGATGCAGTGGCATTTGATGAGATTATTGCCAGCCTCGTTAAGAGCCGCGAAGAGTGGAGCGAGTACACGAAGATGTATAACGTCTTCTCGATGCGGAAGACGGCTTCCCTGATGAAGCCGATCAAGTTCTCGAAGCTCTTAAAAGATCTCATCGGCGCTGCGCCGGCGACGGTTTCGGTCGCAGATCCGCGATTCTTAAACGGCTTCAGCACGCTCTTCAATGAAGAGAACTTCCCGCTTTACAAGCATTGGGCTTATGTTACGCTTCTTATCGGCTGCACCGGATTCTTAAGCGAAGAACTTCGCAATATCGGATCTTCCTACACTCGTGCATTGACGGGTGTCGCAGAGATGTCTTCAGCTGAAAAGTACGCGTATCGTGTAGCGGGCAGCCTGTATGCCGAGCCGATCGGCCTCTTCTACGGTGAGAAATATTTCGGCGAAGCGGCGAAGAAGGATGTAGTGGAAATGGTCCGGGAGATCATTGAAACGTATAAGAAGAGAATTGCTGACAACGATGTCCTGCAGCCGGAAACGAAGGAAAAAGCGATTCTGAAGCTGAGCAAGATGAATGTTAAGATGGGTTATCCGGACAAGACCGAAGCGATCTACGACCGGCTCGTCTTTGATGAGAACGATTCTCTTCTGGCGATTGTATCCAAGTTACGCCGCATCCGGAAGGAAGATTCCTTCGCGAAATTCGGCAAGCCGGTCGATCATACGAAGTGGGCGATGCCCGGCCATATGGTCAATGCCTGCTATGACCCGTTCTCGAATGACATTACCTTCCCGGCAGCGATCCTTCAGGCGCCGTTCTACTCGATCAAGCAGACGAGAAGCCAGAACCTCGGCGGAATCGGCGCAGTCATCGGACATGAGATTTCTCACGCATTTGACAACAACGGCGCAAACTGCGACGAAAACGGCAACCTGAACAACTGGTGGACGAAGAAGGACCAGGCGAACTTTAAGAAGAAGACGAAGGCGATGATCCGGGAATTCGACGGAATCGAACTTCCGGAGGGCAAGCTGAACCCGACGCTCGTAGTCAGCGAAAATATCGCAGATAACGGCGGTATGGCGGTCACCCTTCAGATTATGGCCGGCATGAAAGCCCCGAACTACGAGGAGTATTTCATGAACTGGGCGAGAGTCTGGTGCGAGAAGGCGAAAGAGGAATATCTGAAGCTTAAGTTAGCCATCGACGTTCATGCGCCGAATGTGGTCAGAGCCAATATGCCGCCGAGAAGCTTCGATGAATGGTATAACACGTTCAATGTCACGAAGAAAGATAAGATGTATCTCGCTCCGTCGAAACGTGTCGTAATCTGGTAAGCAGGGCGATTCTTCCGAAGACGGCGATTGTTTTAGAATCGCAAAGAGCGGACTGACAGACGGTTTTGTCAAATAAGAAATATTATGAGGGCCATGGAGTAATCCATGGCCCTCAGTTTGTTTGTGCTGATCCGCTTTCACAGCACTTATCAGGTTTTGCTTTCCTGCTGATCCTCGTGACTTTCTAAAAGCGGCGGCGTTTTTTGCTCAAGTAAGCTAACATTCGAGGCAGACCGTTTCCGCATCCACCCTTTATAGCGGAGCACACAGAACAGCGAACTGATTCCCCAAGTCAAGCCGTTTCCAAGCCAGATGCTCCACATGCCGAGTCCCGGGATTAAGAACAGAAGACGCGGGAGCGCGATTCGGAAGATGATCTCTACCGTGCCGTTAATAAACGAGAAGGTTGCGTCGCCGATGCCGTTCAGCGTGCCGCGTGTTACATAAATCAGAACGAGGAACGGGCAGAAGATGCCGCTAAGGATGAGCGCTTTTCCGCCGATGGCGATTACATCAGGATCGTCGATGAAAATCGAAATGATATTCCGGTTAAAAAAGATAAATGCGAGAAGTAAAACGAGGGCGAATATGCCGGCCATCAGCCCGCCCTGGAGAACGCCCTTCCGGATACGGTCTGTCTTATTCGCACCGTAGTTCTGCCCGGAATAAGTGGAGAGGGCATTGCTCATCGAAGAAAACGGCTGATGGAGAAGCGACTCGACACGGGCGACTGACGTATAAGCGGCCATTGTCGTCGGACCGAAGGTGTTGACGAAGGACTGAAGGCCCATCGTCGAAATTGAAATCATCGACCACTGCATGGCGAGCGGGAGACCGATCTGAATAGAACGCTTTAAAATACGCGGGTTCAGTTTCCAATCCTCCTTCGTCAGCTTGAAATACGGATTCCGGCAGAGCGCGAAGATTAAGCAGCCCGACCCGGCAATCATCTGCGAGATGACCGTTGCGAGCGCCGCACCGAAAACGCCCATCCCTAAGAAACGGACGAAAAGGATATCGATAAAAATATTTAAGATGCAGGAGAAAATGAGAAAATATAAGGGCGTCCGCGAATCTCCGAGCGCGCGGAGCATAGATGCGGAGTAGTTATAAACGACGATCAATGGAACGCCGATGCAGGACATACGGATATAGGTCAGCGACTCCGGATAAACCTCTGCCGGGGTTTGCATCCATAGGAGGACGTAGGGCGCGAGAAGGTAAGCCGCCGTCGCCATGATCAAGGACGCGAGAAACATGATATAAGCGCTGTTTGCGATAGACTGGCGGACCTTATCTTTATTTCCGGCGCCGAAGAGCTGGGAGGTGACAATGCCACAGCCGCTTCCGATGCCATTGCTGATGGAAAAGAAAAGGAATGTAACCGAGCCGGTCGCGCCGATCGCCGCGAGGGAATTGGCCCCGAGAAACTTTCCGACGACGATCGAGTCTGTGAGGTTATAGGCCTGCTGGAAGATATTTCCAAGCAGCATGGGAAGCGCAAAAAGTGTCAGAAGCTTCGCCGGGCTTCCAACGGTCATATTCAGCGTTGAGTCCTTCTTCATGTCATCCTCCGAGACAATCCGCGAGATTGTCTTTTAAGTCGCATTCATTATACTCTCTTTCTGCATCTACGCAAGTGATTCGGCCCAAAATGAAAACAAGACATAATGATTTCGCTAAGGTGCACGGAAGAGAAAACCTGCTGATAGGGCGACACGAAAGAAACAGATAAGGCGATGTGGAAGAAGCAGAAAGGACGATGCGGAAGAAACAGAAAAGTTATTTGAAATCTGAAGCAAAATGCGGTAAAATATTACAGTTGATTAAATTGGGCGAGAGGATGCTTTGACCTCTACAGAAGGAAAAGAGGCAGGTTATGTGGTTTGTGTTTGCATTGGCGACGACGGCCCTTTGGGGACTTGCCGAGCTGTTTTATAAAAAGGGCGCGAAGGAAGACGAGAAGTACAGCCATCTGAAGACGTGCATCTGCGTCGGCGTGATTATGGGGCTTCATGCGGTCTTTACGCTGCTTACGAAAAGGATCGGATTTGATCCAATCAACCTTCTCCGCTATCTCCCGGTTTCGCTCCTATATATCGTTTCAATGGCGCTTTCCTACTTCGGAATGCGCTTTATCGAGGAATCGATTTCAGACCCGATCGAAAACACGTCGGGTGCGCTTTGCTCCATCCTATGCGTAATCTTTCTCGGATACGAGATGTCGGTCCCTGGTTGGATTACGATCGGAATTATCGTGATCGGCCTTCTCGGAATCAGCTTTTTAGAGCAGCGTGACAACCCCGAACGGAAGGCGCGGCTTGGAAAAAAGATGGCCATTATCTCGTTCGCTATGCCGTTTGCGTACGCGATTCTCGACGCAGCAGGAAGCTTTGTCGATGTCATTTATCTGGATATCGAAACGACTCCGCTCGTCAATGTGACGGAGGAAACGATTGAGGAAGTCGCAAACACCTCTTACGAGCTGACCTTCTTCCTCTGCGCTGTCCTCCTGTTCCTGTTCCTGAAGGCGCGGAAAGTCAGATTCGAGTTCCCAAAGCAGTCGGATAAGGTGGCCGCCGCCGTCTGCGAAACGGCAGGACAGTTTACTTACGTCTATGCGATGAGCGCGAACGGAGCGCTCGCAGCGCCGGTGATTTCTTCCGTCTGCATCGTCTCATTGCTGCTCGCGCATATCTTCTTAAAAGAAAAACTGACCTGGAAACAGTATATTTTTATCGGAATCGTCATCGTCGGAATCATTGCGCTCGCAGTGATCGAGGGCGAGTAGAACGAAAAACTGCGCGAAAAGCGCATTAAAGGATAGAGGAAGGTGATGCTATGGAAATGACATTAAGATGGTTTGGCAGCGAGCATGACACCATTACGTTGGAAGAGATCCGGCAGGTTCCCGGTGTGCGGGGAGTTATCACAGCTTTATATGATAAAAAACCCGGAGAAATCTGGACCCGCGAAGAAGTAAAGAACTTGAAGGATGAAGTGGAAGCCGCGGGCTTAAAACTTTCCGGCATCGAATCGATCAACGTGCATGACGAGATCAAGATCGGCGGACCGGAGCGGGATTATTACATCGAAAACTATATCCGGTCATTGGAGGCTGTCGGCGAGGAGGATATTCATCTCGTCTGCTATAACTTTATGCCGGTGTTTGACTGGATTCGGACGGATTTGGCGCGGAAGCGCGAGGACGGTTCGACTGCCATGGCCTATTCGAAAGCGGCGATTGACGCGCTGAACCCGGAAACGATGTTTGATGCGATGGAAGGCGACGCAAACGGAGCGCTTCTGCCCGGCTGGGAGCCGGAAAGGCTCGCGGGGGTGAAGGAGCTTTTCGACCGCTACAGAGGTATGGACTGCGAAAAGCTGTTTGCAAATCTGAAGTATTTCCTCGAACGGATCATGCCGGTCTGCGACAAATATGATATCAATATGGCGATCCACCCGGATGACCCTGCATGGCCGATTTTCGGGCTTCCCCGAATCATTATCAATGAGGAAAATATTCTTCGCCTGATGAAGGCTGTGGACAACCCGCATAACGGAATCACATTCTGTAGCGGCTCTTATGGGACGAATCCGAAAAACAATCTTCCGCATATGATCCGCAGTTTAAAAGGAAGAATCCATTTCGCACACATCCGGAATCTTCGGTTCAATTCTCCGGATGATTTTGAGGAAGCAAGCCATCTGTCAAGCGATGGAAGCTTTGATATGTATGAGATCGTCAAAGCTCTTTTCGACATCGGTTTTGACGGTCCGGTCCGGCCGGATCACGGAAGGATGATCTGGGGCGAAAAAGGAATCCCGGGTTATGGACTCTTTGACCGTGCCTTGGGCGCGGCCTATATCAACGGCTTGATTGAGGCGATTGAAAAAAGCAGGAGGGAATAGAATGGCGGACCTGAATGAGAAAGCATTGGCGCTGGGAAAACAGCCGTCGGAAATCCGGAAGCTGTTTGAATACGGAAATCAGCGGGCAGCCGAGGTCGGACGCGAGAATGTGTTTGATTTCAGTTTGGGAAACCCGAGCATTGACCCGCCGAAGAAGGTAGACGAGCTCGTGATTCAGCTTGAACAGACGATGGAGCCTGCGAAGCTTCACGGCTATACCTCCGGCCCCGGCGAAAAGAGCGTCCGCGAGGCGATGTCTGAGAATGTAAACCGCCGTTTTGGACGGAACTCCACCTTCCAAAACTTTTATATCACGACCGGTGCGGCAGCGGGCCTTTGCATCATTTTAAGCACGCTCACGGCCGACCCGTCTGACGAGTTTGTAGCGGTTGCGCCGTTCTTCCCGGAGTATAAGGTCTTTACGGAGGCAGCAGGCGCGAAATTCGTCATTGCAGAAGCCGACGAAAAGGAGTTCCAGATTCAGTTTGAAGCGCTGGAAAAGGCGTTCACGCCGCATACGAGGGGGATTATCATCAATACCCCGAATAACCCGTCCGGCTCCGTCCTTCGTCCGGATACCGTCGAAAAACTGGTCGCCTTTTTGCGGAATAAAATGAAGGAATACGGGCATCCGATCTACCTGATTTCTGACGAACCGTATCGGGAGCTTGTGTATGATGCGGAAACGCGCGTACCGTTCTTCCCGAATGAATATGAGTATTCGATTGTCTGCTATTCGTTCAGTAAATCACTGTCGATTCCTGGCGAACGGATCGGCTATCTTTATGTGCCGGAGGATATCGAAGACTCGGCGGACATTTTTGCGGCAGTCTGCGGTGCAGCCCGAGCGCTCGGTTATGTCTGTGCGCCGGCCATGCTCCAGCGCGTCGCGGCAGAATGCGCGGATCTTACCTCGGATTTAAACCAGTATCGCGAGAACCGCGATCTTCTCTATAATTCTCTCGTGAGAATGGGCTACAGCTGCATCCATCCGGATGGCGCCTTCTATCTTTTTGTAAAAGCGCCGGGCGGAAATGCACGCGCTTTTTCAGAGCGCGCAAAAGGGGAGAACCTTCTCCTCGTGCCATCTGACTCCTTCGGCTGCAAAGGATATCTGCGGCTCGCGTATTGCGTGAAAAAAGAGATGATCGAGAGGTCATTGCCGGCATTTGAGCGGCTCATCCGGGAATATTGAACAGAACTGAAATAACTCGCGTTTTTCAGAAAATTATAGTATAACCATTAATAGAACAGACTGCTTTTATGCAAAGAGTATTTCATCAGGAGAGACTATGGAAACAATCAGACAATTTGCACAGAAACTGAAAAAAAGAATTCAACTGCTGATCGGTACCGGTGATCTGAATGCCGCGAACGAGCTGACTGCGAACATGCTGATGGGCTCTGTGGCCCTATGGATGTCGCTCGGCATGCTGCTCGTGCTGGCGTTGAACGAAATGGGCGTTTTTACAGCAGACAAGCCCCTGATGCGTGAAACCGTGCTGATCGCAATCGGCATTTCGATTGTCATCCGCGCGATGAACTTTATCTTCCGCGGCGACAGACCATGGCTGAAATATGCGCTCCTTGCGGGAATCGTATTGGAAGCAGCCGCTATGAGCGCGACGCTTGGCCATAATGTTGTATTGGTCACAATTATCCCGGCGCTTTTGGCCATCCGCTATTTCAATGTGAAGGTCAGTATTTTCACATCCATCGTTTCGGTGGTCTTTTTCGGATTTTCGACGACCGTCTGTTCGTACATGGGAATCGTCAATATTAACGTCCTTCCGCTTCCGGAGGGAACGACGATTACGATTGACCAGGGGCTTCGCGCCTCGATTATGGCGCTTGATTTTGACCGCCTCACCTATGTCAGAAGTTATTTCCAGAACGATTATGTTCCGAGATTTATCATTTTCTCCATGGTCACCCTTATTTGCATCCTGATTGCAAAAAAGGGCCGTCAGCTCATCGATATGCAGAACGAGATCACCCAGAAGACCGCGCGCATTAAGACCGAATTAAACCTCGCACAGGAGATTCAGACGAACGTCCTTCCGCGTACCATGCCCGCATATCCGGAGCACGAGAATGTCGAGCTTTACGCGAAGAATATTCCTGCGAAGGAAGTCGGGGGCGATTTCTATGACTATTTCTGTGTCGATTCGGACCATGTAGCCTTCCTGATCGCCGATGTGTCCGGAAAGGGAGTCGGCGCCGCATTGTTCATGATGATTTCGAAGACAATCATCAAAAACCAGCTGCAGTTAGGTATTTCGCCGGCGAAGGCGATGAAGAATGCGAACGACCAGCTTTGCGAGCATAACTCGGCAGGCCTTTTCGTCACCGTCTGGTGCGGAATCTTTGAAGTTTCCACCGGTATCGTGCGTTATGTCAGCGCCGGCCACAATCCGCCGATCATTAAGCGGAAGGGCGAGCAGGCGGTTTATATGAAGGGCCGCTCCGGCTTCGTTCTCGCCGGAATCGAAGGAACGGTTTATCAGGAGAATGAGACCCGGCTGGAGAAGGGCGACGAGCTCTTCCTGTATACAGATGGTGTTACGGAGGCTGCTAATCTCGACAAGCAGTTCTTCGGTGAAAACCGCCTGTTAGACTGCATTGACCGGTTCAGCGATGAGGCCATCAGCGATCAGATCAGCGATATTCTGACGGAAGTCGACGAGTTTGTCGGCGAAGCGGAGCAGTTTGACGATATTACGATGTTAGGAGTTAAAGTCCACTGATCTGGATGAGACCGATAAACAGAAGACCCGCAGGCTGTCTGCGGGTCTTTCGATAAGAAAGAAAAGGAACGGATGGTCAGATTACGCATCACGAATCCCGGTGAGAGCGGATTCGTCGATTATCGGAGAAATATGATGGTGAACGGCGAAATCGAATCGGATTCGCCGCTCCCAGGAAAAGCATGCCTCGAAGTGGTCTTATCAGACCTTTCGGGGAACCGCCTGCGCTATGCGCGGACGACAGAGAAAAACTGCCGCCGCCTTTTCTTAGCGCATCCCGACCTCACTGGTTATAAAGAGGAACTGGATCCCGGGAAGGAGAAGCTGCTGGCGTTTGGCTTTCCGGAGCTTTTAGTGGAAGATCCGGCAAACCCGTCGGCATCTCTTACCAATGCGACGATCAAGGCATGGTATTCGGACACCTCGTTTAAAGCTGTAATCGTCTCGGCCACCGATCCGGCGCACGGGCTTCCGGTGGATGACGGAATTGGCTTTCGGGACGAAAACGGTGAACCGTACGAGGCGCTCCCGATGGGCGACTACCGGGTGCGCGTGACATTGAGCGCGACTGATGGTGCGAACGAGCAAACAGTACCATCGGCGAATAAGAAAGATATCCTTGCAAGGGATGAGAAGCATATCCTGGCGGAGGATGAAAAGATCATTCATATCGCGCGGCAGGAGAACCAGCTGATCTGCCGGTTTAATCCGACGGAGCATAAGGCGCGGATGAAAAAATGGGCCGCGGAGCAGGGAATTGCTGTCATCAACGACTGCCTCCCCGGGTATCTCGACCCGTATCTCGGAACCTGGTATTACCATATGGGGCTCCTTCCGATGTATCGGGCAAACGATCTCGCATCGTATCTCGACACGAAAACACACCTTTTCGTCTATCTGATGGAAGAGGACAGCACCTCGTATGAAACGGAACTTTCGTTCCTCCAATCGCGGAACGAAGTCGGAAATCCGGAGCGGTTCCAGGCATACGCTTACGATATCGGCGAAGCGGTCATCCGAAAAGGAAAACCGGACGAGCGGGAAGGGAAAGTGGTTCCCTTCGGAAAGGACGAGTGCTTACGGGTCTGCCGGATTGACACCGTAAATGAACTGGCGAAAGAGAATGTCTTTAACTTAAATGAAGAAGCGGTCGTATCGATGCGGCCGGGCTTTTCGACAGACGAGCGCCGGGCATCGGACAAAGCCCAAGCGGGTTCGCTTTCTGAAGCCGGATTCGGCGGTTCGGTCATTGTAAACCCGGGCGACCGGATCGGCGTCATGTGCGTCGTCCGCCCATTCCAGCTGGATCCGAAAGACTTTGTGTTGAAGCCGGAAAATGTCTATGCGATCCGGAATCGCATTGAGACGCTCCGCTATACATTTGATGACGGAACGAAGACCTGGACTGAAGACCGGAAACTGCTGATGGAGAGAATTGACGGGAAGTCCATCGGAAAATCAGTTTTTGAAGCGTACAATCTGTTCGATATCAGTACAGCGTGTTCAGAAAAAACGATCAAAGTTACGATTCAGGGGCTCGACACCTATGGAAACGAAACGCCTGCGAGGGGGGAGTTCCGGATAAGTGTTCATTGAGAGGACTCCTGGTAATAATCTACGGAAAAGATTATGGAGGAATCATCTACGGAAAAGAGTTTCGAGAAATCATCTACAGAAGAAGCAGCTGCAGAAGAAGCATCTACGAGAGAATCAATTATCGCACGGAGGAAGCATGAAAACAATTAAAAGCGTTTATAAAATCGGAAACGGCCCGTCCAGTTCACATACGGTCGGCCCGTACAATGCAGCTTTCATCATGGGGAAGCGTTTTCCGGAAGCGGACCGTTTCGAGGTAACGCTCTATGGTTCACTGGCGCACACCGGTGAAGGGCATAGTACGAAAAAGGCGATTTTGGAAGCACTTCCGAATGCGGAGGTCTTCTTTGATAAAGTTACGGGCGATCTGCCGCATCCGAACACGATGTGTTTCCGCGTCTTCCAGGACGGGAAGGAGATCGAAAACAAGCGGATTTTCAGTATCGGCGGCGGCTCCATCCGTATCGAAGGCGAAGAGAATGAAGACGAGCGCGAAGTTTACGAGGAGCGGACTTTTTCAGCGATTCGCGATAAATGTAAAGCCGAAAATATTTCGCTTAGCGAGTATATCTATCGGAAGGAAGGCGACGGTCTTCGGCAGTATCTGGAAGGCGTCTGGTACATGATGGAACTCGCTGTCGAGCGGGGCATTGCCACGGAAGGAATCCTGCCGGGCGGGCTCAATATCAGCCGGAAGGCGAAGGGGCTTTATGAGAAGCGCTGCTACAATGAGGACTCCGACATCGCCATGAACCGTCTGGTGGCGGCGTACGCGTTTGCAGTCAGCGAAGAAAACGCATCCGAGCATGTAGTCGTTACGGCGCCGACCTGCGGAAGCTGCGGCGTTATTCCGGCCGTCTTCTATTATATGTCGCACGATCGCGGATTCCCGGCGCATGAGATTATCGATGCGCTTGCAGTGGCGGGGCTTTTCGGAAACATCATCCGTACCAATGCGTCGATCTCCGGTGCAGAATGCGGCTGTCAAGCCGAAATCGGAAGCGCCTGCTCCATGGCGGCTGCGGGACTCGCTTACCTGTACCACTTGGACATTGACCAGATCGAATACGCGGCGGAAGTCGCGATGGAACATAATTTAGGATTGACGTGCGATCCGGTCCACGGACTTGTTCAGATTCCGTGCATTGAGCGGAACTCCGTCGCAGCACTCCGTGCGATGAACTGCGTCAGCCTGTCGCGATTCTTAACGGAAACGCGAAAGATTTCGTTTGATGATATCGTAGAAACGATGTACCGCACCGGACTTGATATGGACGAACGGTACAAAGAGACATCGCACGGCGGACTTGCGGTCATGTACCAGGAGAAGGAAAACGAGAACGAATAAGCGGACCGGTAAAGGGAAGCGAGAACGAATGAGCGGGGCTCATGTCAGCGAATCTAAGAAGGAAAGAATGAGGCTATAAGGAGAAGTAATGCGTGACTTTTTGCCGGTCTGCCCGGAAGATGTAAAAAGAAGAGGTTGGGAGCGCCCGGATTTCGTCTATGTGATCGGGGACGCGTACGTCGACCATTCGTCCTTCGGCCCGGCGATCATCAGCCGGGTTTTGGAAGCGCACGGCTATAAAGTTGCGATCCTGTCCCAGCCGGACTGGCATGATGAAGAAAGCATCTGCCTCTT
>DCGM01000019.1:2102-3028 GCA_002315255.1 Lachnospiraceae bacterium UBA1778 | reverse complement strand
TTCAACGGCACCGAGCGTCCGGGCGCTGTTTATCTGGCATCTGTTTTAGCAACTCACGCTCAGAAGGGACTTCCGGCCTTCGGCATCTATGGACATGAAGTCCAGGACCGCGATCAGGTTACGGAGATTCCGGATGACGTAAAGGAAAAGCTGCTTCGTTTCGGCCGCGCTGCTGTCGCTGCTGCAACGATGAGAGGCAAGAGCTATCTGCAGATCGGTTCGATGTGCATGGGTATCGGCGGATCGATCATCGACCAGCAGTTTATGGAAGAATATCTCGGCCTCCGCTGCGAGTCTGTAGATGAAGTAGAAATCCTCCGCCGTATGGAAGAGGGAATCTACGATAAGGAAAAGGTCGCGAAGGCTCTCGCTTGGACGAAGGAGCATTGCAAAGAAGGCCGCGATGACAACCCGGAATCAGTTGAATTCTTAGGCGAGAAGCGCCCCATCAGGTTTACGGACGCGGAGAAGGAAAAGCAGTGGGAATTCACCATTAAGATGTACTGCATCATTAAAGACCTTATCCAGGGAAATCCGGATCTGCCCGATAATTTCGTCGAGGAGCGCGTTGGTCACAATGCGATCGCAGCCGGCTTCCAGGGACAGCGTCAGTGGACGGATCATTGGCCGAACTGCGACTATCCGGAAGCAGTTCTGAATTCTTCCTTCGACTTTGAAGGAAAGAAGGAGCCGATGGTATTCGCGACAGAGAATGACGTACTGAACGGTCTCGGAATGCTTTTCATGGAGCTTCTTACGAACCGCGCTCAGATTTTCGCTGATGTCCGTACCTATTGGTCGCCTGAAGCGACGAAGCGCGTGACCGGCTATGAGTTTGAAGGAAAAGCGAAAGAAAACGGCGGTATTATCCACCTCTTAAACTCCGGCGCTGCCTGCCTCGACGCTTGCGGCGAGTGCACTGACGA
>DCGM01000019.1:732-2046 GCA_002315255.1 Lachnospiraceae bacterium UBA1778 | reverse complement strand
GACGCTACCGTCTGGTGCGAGGCCGGCTTCGATAACTTCCGCGGCGGCGGATTTTCGAGCCACTTTGTTACCCGCGCTGAAATGCCGGCAACGATGATCCGTCTCAACCTCGTGAAGGGACTTGGCCCGGTGCTTCAGATCGCTGAAGGCTGGACCGTGAAGCTTCCGGACGAAGTAACCGACACCCTGATGGAGCGCACGAATCCGACATGGCCCTGCACATGGTTCACTCCGCGGTGCGACGGCGTGAAGGGAAGCACCTTCGAAGACGCTTACTCGGTAATGCAGAACTGGGGCGCTAACCATGGCGCGATTTCCTATGGCCACGTAGGTGCAGACCTTATCACGCTCTGCTCCATCCTCCGTATCCCGGTCTGCATGCACAATGTCCCCGACTCGGAAATCTTCCGCCCGGCGGCATGGAATGCATTCGGCATGGATAAAGAAGGCCAGGATTACCGCGCATGCGCAGCTTATGGCCCGATGTACAAGAACATCCGCTAATGCATAAGAATATTTGATAAAGTATACGAATATTCGATGATGTATAGGAACATCCGCTAAGATAAAAAGAGAAACGGGCAGGAACTGAAAATCCTGTCCGTTTCATAAAGAAGGAGATTAGAAATGCTTAAAAATATACCCTCGATCCTTTCCCCCGAGCTTTTAAAGGTGCTTTGCGAAATGGGGCATGGAGACCGCATCTGCATCGGAGACGGTAATTTCCCCGGCTCCTCTATGGCAAAGCCGCAAAACTGCGTTTTTTTGCGCGCAGACGGCCATTCTGTGAACGACCTGCTGGACGCAATCCTTCAGGTGATTCCGCTTGACGCTTATGTCGAGACTCCTGTTATGTTAATGGAGAAAATGGAATGCGATAAGGATCTGGTGATTCCGGTCTGGGAAGACTATAAAAAGACCGTCGCGAAGTACGACGAGCGCGGTGAGAAGGCTTTCGGCGCATATGAGCGTTTTGAGTTTTACGAGCAGGCGAAGAAGTGCTATTGTATCCTTCAGTCCGGTGAGACCGCTATTTATGCAAATATCATCCTTCAAAAAGGTGTGGTGAAATAAGACGTTGTCCCCGCCGCGCCTGCGGCGGGGCAGCACATTTTATCCGGGTTCGGAGGTCCTATGGAGAAGCATGAGATCGACCATTTAAAAAAAGTTCGAGAGATGGCGCCGGAGTGTATGGTGCTGTTAAAAAGTGACGGAAGCTTTCCGCTGGATGCTCCTGGGAAACTGGCGCTGTTCGGCGAAGGAGCAGGCCTCACCATAAAGGGCGGCACAGGAAGCGGCGACGTCTATACGAGA
>DCGM01000019.1:0-638 GCA_002315255.1 Lachnospiraceae bacterium UBA1778 | reverse complement strand
GAGCTTACCGAAGGCGCTGTGAAGGCGTTCAATGACCGTATCAAAGCGGAATTGGAAGCGGAAGGAATGGCAGCCTTTTCGCGAGGCGTCCTGAACGAGGTCATGCCGAAGCCTGTTTATGACTTCCCGCTTGAAGGAGAGGGCGACACGGCAGTTTATGTGCTCTCCCGGGTAAGCGGCGAAGGCAAGGACCGTAAACCCGAAAAAGGGGATATTTATCTCACGGACATTGAGGTGAGAGATATTCTCCGTCTGAATCAGAAATATTCCCGCTTCCTTCTCGTTCTGAACGTAGGAGGAGTGGTCGACCTTTCCCCGGTTGCGGGCGAGGTGAAAAATATATTGCTTCTTTCACAACTTGGAAGCGCTGTAGGCGAGGCCTTCGCTGACGTGCTTTTAGGGAAGAGCTATCCGTCCGGAAAACTTTCGGATACCTGGGCTTCCTGGGAAGATTACTGCCCGTTTGCCGAGTTTGGAGAGGAAGACGATACCCGTTACCGGGAAGGCATTTATGTGGGGTATCGCTATTTTGATGCTGCTGAAAAAACGCCGCTGTTTCCGTTTGGCTTCGGGCTGTGCTATACTGATTTTTCAGTGGAGGCAGGAACGGCGCGCACGGAAGAGAGCTGTGTTTTTGT
>DCGM01000095.1 GCA_002315255.1 Lachnospiraceae bacterium UBA1778 | reverse complement strand
CATTTCCTCTGCATCCGCGCGGATGCAGAGGAAATGGCAGATATAGTTATTCGCGCGAAGCATGTCCGGGTTAAAATCCGGCTTGTAATTCGGGAAGAAATAATCGGTCGATGCTTCCGTCACCTTATCTTCGTCGCTATAAAAAACATCCGCCGTCGGGTCCTCATTCAGCGCCTTCACATATTCGAAAAGTGCGTCCCGCTCGAGAAGATCGTCATGGTCTAAAAGCGCAATGAACTCGCCCGTAGCTTCAGTAAACGCCGCGTTCGTATTCCCTGAAATCCCCTGGTTTTCCGAAAGTTCAATCACTCGGATCCGCGCATCTTTTTCGGCATATTCCGATAAGACCGCAGCACCGGCAGAATCCATTCCGGCATTCGTCAAGATCAGTTCCCACTTCGCATAGGTCTGACCAAGGACGCTTTCAATCATTTCACGAAGAAACCGCGCCGGCGTAAAATAGACCGGAACGAGCACCGAAATCACCGGCATATCCGGGAATACGGTCCCGCATTGGGCAAAAGCTTCTTCCTCGCTCACACGGTGGCGGAGGAAATAAGCGCGATACTTTTTCTCCGGCTTCTTCGTAATCTTATCGCGGACATTCTTCGCAAACCGATACGGTTTCCGAAGCGTCCCCTTCATCTCTTTCAGTTTCTCGCGAAGCGCGAACCGGGAAAGCGATACCGGTGTCCGCTCGGATGCGACGATTTCATCAGCAGCATCAGCATCTGGCTTTCTGTCCGTCTCCGGCGCATCATTTTTCGTCATCAGTTCATTCAGTTCCAGTGTGACAGTTTCATGCTCTTCACACGCAAACTGAAGATAAAAGCCTAAATCCGGAATTCCCGGTTCACGGAAAAAGCCGAATCCGATGTCCGGCCGCGCACTGTGCCAGACGGATACCGGGAGCTCTTTCCCGGCCGAAGAAAATGCGCGGAAAAGAATCCGGTTTCCCTTCGTCGCAGGAACCGCCCAACCGATCAGATTCATTTTTCCATCCCGGTAAAAAACCGAGTCCAAATAATAGTTCATATTTTTCCTTGTAATCAGATATTTTAGCGTTTCCGCCAGCTCCGATTCTGTCAACAAATTCCCGATACAGTCCGTTTAAATCAAGTCAATTGAATACTGTTTCCGCTATTCAGAATCATTCACCAGAAGCTCACCTATGAAATCCGTCAGTCGCTCTCCCGGAGGACATAGCGGTTCATGTGAAGCATCATATTGGGGGACGCGTACGGATCATGTCCGTTCAAAACATCCGCAAATTCAGCCGCAAATCGAGCAGCTTCTTCCGGATAAGCCTGGAATGCCGGCCGCTCATCCTGAACCACGGGAATCTGCGAAACGATTCCCGGATCGAGAATCAGCGTCTTTCCATCCCGCCGAAGCTCCAGCGATAAAGCGAAGTCACGATAAACTGACGTGTACCGGGAAAGCACATTCCCTGCGCTTTCGTACGCGGTTCGCGTCATCATACAGTTCGAAAGCGATAAAATATTCGTACATTGCCGGTCAATGAGCCTCTGCGAAATGCCGGCATGGTCGAGCTTCTCTTCCACCGCATTCTTCAACGGTTCGTCGACGCCATGCTTCTGATTCAGCATTGCCGGGCCGAAATAGACCGTTCCGCGGCTGTCGAGCACCTTCGCGCCGACCGCATCCGCCGAGCCGTCCATCAGAGGACCTAACAGGTTCGCCGGTGTCGCAGACTTCCGAAGCATCTCTTCGGAAAGATATTTTCCGCTCTGCGATTTTTCTTTAAAAGTCAGGATTTCAGAGCCCGCCTGCAGGAACCAAAGGTACTCGCCCTTCGCCTGCGCAGTTCCCTCTTCCGGCCGCTCCGCCCGGATAAACTCATAATTTTTGTAGTCCGAACAGGCGCGGATCGATTCAATGCTCTTCTCATAAAGCCCCGCATCCGCATTGCCCCAAAGGATAGCCGAAATCAGCGGCTGCTCCGCTGGAAGATCATAGAAAACATGGTAATGGCCGTAGAAGACGCTGACAGCCGCTTCTGCCGCGATTTTGTGCCGATTCAGGTATTTATTGACAGCATTCTTTCCTGCCTCATAGCAGTACATCTTACTCGTCGAATCGCCTGCCGTCGAGTTCGGATGGCTCCGCCAATGATATAAAATCTTCGGAATATGCGCTGTGTGACGCGAAATCTCTGTCGTCCGGAGGATAAAGTCGAGGTCCTGCGCACCGTCACAGAGCGGATCGAACTCGCCTGCCTGCTCGATAATTTCACGCCGCGAAGCGAAGAAATGGCAGATATAATTTCCGGATTTTAAAAGTTCGACATCATAATCCGGCTTAAACGCAGGCTCGAAGACCGTCGATAAGTCCATAGAAATCTTGTCTTCATCCGTATAAACAGAATCGGTTTCCGGATTTTCATTCATGACGCGGACCATCTCATAGAGCGCCGACGGCTCTAAAATATCGTCGTGATCCATTAACGCGATCCACTCGCCGGTCGCGATTTCGAGCGCCTTATTCGTGTTCCCGGAAATCCCGTAATTCTTTTCAAGCACGCGGTAAACGATCCGCGGGTCTTCCTGATGAAGCTTCTCCAGCACATCAGCAACCGAGCGGTCCGGGAAGCTTCCGTCTGCCACGCAAAGTTCCCAGTTCGCATACGTCTGCGCGGTCACGGAAGAAACCATTTCCCGAAGGAATTTTTCGGGCGTCCGGAATGCCGGAACGATCAATGAAATCTTCGGGCGGTACGCAAATTCCGTATTCCGCTGCGCTTGAAGCTCGGCTTCATCCGCCTGATGGCGCTTAAACCATTCCGGATAGCGGAAGCGGTCCTGTAAAAGATCGCCGGAAAGCTGCTTTAGGAAGACCTCTTTCCCTTCTTCCTTCCATGCAGATTTCAGGAAATCCTTCCCTTTCACATAGGTGCGGAGCGTTTCTACCGTCTGGTACTGACGCCGTTTCAATGCCTTCGGATCTAAGGAAAACCGAAGCGTTTTTGTAAGTTCTCCGTCTTTTACGACGAGCTGGTAGGTGCTTCCGTCGGTATCATTGAAATGAAGCTTAAAGCCGCAATCCGTCTTCTCATAGCTATGCATAATGGCGACACTCGCATCCGGGCGCGGAATAGTTTCAAAGGTGTACGGCACCTCCTGTCCGCGGGAATTCAGGATGCGGAAGGACACGTCATGCTTCGTGCTGATCGCCCAGCCGAGAACGGTCGCCTCTTCCCCGCTCTTCGAGATAATGTCGGTATAAAGGAAGAGACGGTCGCGGTCGTTTTCCAGCCACTTCGCTTCCGCCACCGGAATCATAAAATAGCCGCGCTTCAGCGAAAGATTGTCATTATAATAAGGGTCACGCGCCATGCGCTCCGGATACCGGTTGAAAAGAACTTCCTTTTCCTTTTCAAGGCGCTCTTCTTTTTCGCGGGTATCTTCCAATCCGCGGCTCTTCGATTCAAAATGATGAAGCCGCGCGAAATTATCGCAGAGGACCGGATAGCCCTGCTCCTGCACATGGAGACAATATTCGATATCATTGTAGGCGACAGCGAGTTTCTCGTCGAGGCCGCCTAAGCTTTCATAAAGCGCACGCGGTGTAAGCATACATGCGCCTGTAACAGCCGACGCATGGCAGGGAAGAAGCGTCCGGTTCATATAGCCGTGCGCATCCTCCGAGACGCCGCAGTACATATGGATGATCTCTTTTCCGTCCACACCGCAAAGAACGCCGCAATGCTGGATCGAAGAATCCTGATAGAGAAGCTTCGCGCCGACTGCGCCTGCATCCGCGTACTTCGCATAAGCAACCATCGACTCTAAGAAATCCGGCGAAAGGACTTCGGTATCATTGTTTAAAAGGAGCAGATATTCGCCATGCGCTTCGCGCGCGCCGAGGTTATTGATCGCCGAATAGTTAAAAGCGCCCTGATAGGTGACGATACGGATCCGCGGATCGTTCGCCACAAGTTCGTTATAAAAAGCGAAAATCTCTTCGGTTTCGCTGTTATTTTCAATGATAATGATTTCTATGTTCTGATACGTCGAAACATTCTGAAGCGACTTAATGCAGCGTTTCAGGTCCTCCCGATGGTCCTTGTTCGGAATCAGCACAGAAACAAGCGGTTTTTCCGACAAAACAGGATGCATTTCGTACGATTGCTCCTCTTCCATCGGGGAAACATGCGCCGTAAGGCCGCGGCGCTCAAACGACTCCCGGATCGCCTCCGAAATCGCATTCCGCGCTTCCAGTTTCACTTCCGGCTCAGCTTTTCCGTTAAGATTCTGAAGCTTCGAAAACAGGACTTTCGGCAGATGGAAAACCGGACACTCGACCGCATCACATAGGCGGAGGAGGCGGTCATAAGGTTCTGTAGAAGCAGCCTTCTTCAAAAGCAAATCGATCGATTCGGGGTCCATCAGAATCGGCTTAAAAGATGATTCCGCGGTTTGATTTTTGCCGCAGGCTTCCTTCCCGAACGCCCGCATCAGACAATGCATCGACACGACGAAGCTTTGGCCGATATAATTCATAGAATGGAGATAAACCGGCGAATAATCGGGCTTAAAGACCGGAAGCACATGATGCCCGTCGGGGTCATTGATTCTGTCGTGGTCCGTATAGACGAGATCCGGATTCTCGCGTTTTTCATTGATCAGTTTTACGATTTCATAGAAGAATGACGGAGAAGGGATGTCCTCGTCCGATAAAAAGAGAACATAATCAGCCATGGCTTCAGCCGCGTTATCAAACGTTCTAACCGCGGCGATGTCAGATGATTTTTCAGCGGAACCGCCGCATGAACGGTCCGCCTCTCCTGTTTTCTCCTGCAGGAAAGAACCGTACTCCCCGGTATAGAGCACGGAAAAGTTCGAATAAGTCTGCTTTTTTAACGCTGAAACATGCGCGCGGAACAGCGATTCTGACGGGTTATCCGAAGATAAGACGACGAGGAAGGACGGGGAAATCTTAAAGACGGAGCGCGACTGGATCAGAAGCGCCTCATCGGAAACCTGATGCTCCTGCCGGAATAAATCATAGATTCCGGCCTCCGAAAGCATCTCTTTATGCTGTTTGTCGGGCGCTGCTTTTTTCTTTTCCTGCTCCTTCCAAAGCTTCAGAAGGTCGGTCTTCCGGCATTCCTTCTCCCCTTCGGAACGAATAACCAGAAAGGTTTTCAGATCTGTCTCGCCGCGATAGAGAAGGAAAAATCCGTAAGCGCGGTCGGAAACGGCGGAAGCCTCCGTATTCAGGACATCCTGACGGAACTCATACAAAACATCAGCCGGCAATGTAATCCCTTTTTCGTCCGAAAGAGACACGGAAATCGCGGCGCCGTCCTTCGGCACCGCGAATCCGCGAACTGCGATTCTTTCATTTTCATAGACCAGGGACTCGATGGAAATCTGCATCTTATTCCTCCAGACGTTTTTTCCGTTCGTCGATATGATGAAGCTCGATTTCAAATTCCTGCTTTGCGCGGGCACGGAGAATCGAAAGGATCAGACCGGTAAAGAAGGAAACCAAGGCGGCTAATAACACGAAGCAGCAGACGATTAACGTCGGGAACTTCGCGACGAGGCCGGTCTTTGCAAAATCAATCAGGACCGGGATCAGGAAGCCGACCGATACAAGCGACAGAAGAAGCGAAATCAATCCGAAACATTTAAAAGGCTGATAGTTCCGGAAAAGGCGGCCAATGGTCAGAAGAACCTTAATCCCGTCCTTAACCGTGTTCAGCTTCGAGACAGACCCTTCCGGACGGTCGCGATACGTTACAATCACATTCTCGACCTGCATGTTCTGGTCAACCGCAAAAATAGTCATCTCGGTTTCGATTTCAAATCCTTTGGAAAGAACCGGGAAGCTCTTCACAAATAAAAAGCTGAAGGCGCGATAACCGGTCATAATATCACGGATATTGCTCTTAAAAAGATGGTTGATCGTGCTTCGCACCATTGAGTTTCCGGCATTATGGAACGGGCGCTTGTTCTCCTCGAAATAAGTGGAGGACAGACGGTCGCCGACCACCATATCGGCATGCTTATCAAGGACCAATGAAGCCATCTCCGGCGCAAACTCTGCAGGATACGTGTCATCGCCGTCCGTCATGATATAGCATTCTGCGTCGATCTCACGGAACATCCGGCGGATTACATTTCCTTTTCCTTGGAGGTATTCATTCCGGACGACGGCGCCGGCTTCTGCTGCTATCTCAGCCGTCCGGTCAGAAGAATTGTTGTTATATACATAGATAACGGCTTCCGGTAAAGCGGCCTTAAAATCCTTGACAACCTTCTCGATCGTCTTCTCTTCATTGTAGCAAGGGATCAACACTGCGATTTTATCCATTGTTCTCCTCTCGTTTCTGTTACTGTTTCGTAATCCTAAACTGTTCTGTTTCTCTTCTGTTTCTGTTCTATTTCTGTTCTGCATGTATTCTTTACTGCCCATAAATCTAATCTGTCAGTATCTTATGGTCCGTAATCATTATCTGTCCGTAATCCTTTGCGGACTATGTTCATTCCTGTGCGAAACTTTCACTCGTACGAAACTGAATAGATCCTTAATCCGTTTTCAAGCACTTTCATGCATCGGCAATCCGGCAAAAGGTCTTCCAGCGCCCGGTCGGTCAGAATATACGATATATTAAATTTAGACAGCTCTCGAACATTCAGATTAACTTGGAAATTATCGGGCTGTAGCAGTGTGAAGGATGTATCTTCCTCCGTGAGCTTGACTTGAATATGCGCATAACGATTATAGATCTCTTCATACTGCCCTTCCGGATCCACCTGCTTCCAGGTCTCTAAATCCGGGTAGACATGCGTAGCGTTAAAGTCGGAAGCACCGGTCAAAAGCGGTATATTCGAACTTGGGTAGTTTAAGTTGTCGACGAGCCAAAGCCCTTCCGGGTCCTCCTCTTTGATGGAGAAGACCGCGCTCACCGTCGGACTTTTATCGAAAATATCCATCCCCTTCTGGATCGGATTGACCAAAATGACTGTTAATACCGCAAACAGCGATAAAAGAAGGACACTCCACTTTCGAAGCGGCTTGATCGAGGTGCCCATCAGGAGAAGCATTGCACCGAACAGGACTGCCGCGGAAATCACAAACATCCAGCGATAGTAGTCGCCCTGATAGAATCTCCACCCTGCCAATGCAGCGATACTCGTGCAGATGACCGCGGCTCCTGCGAGAAGGATTCCTTTTTTGGGTAATTCCTTCCATGTAAGCTCCGGCATCAAAGATACAGCGCGGAACAGAACGAGAAGGTGGAGATAACCGATAATTCGGAAGACCCGCGGAGCTGCCGAGTACATGAGGAGCGTGACAGCGGAAAGAAATCTCGGGAAGCCGACGATCGCATAAAACGAAAGCACGACATCGAGAATCAGTCCGGCAATTAAAAGGTGATCGGCTTTTTTCCGCCGGATCATCACATAAACCGCGAGAAAGAGTCCTAACGGATAAAAGCTATAGAATCCGGCGATTTCCACCGAGTTAATCACCGTATATGTCTCCTTCACCTGAAGGAAAAAGTTTGATACATAGGTATAAAGGAATGGCGCAAAAAACGGCTCTCCTCCGTTCATCTTCCGCGCGCCGGGATAAGCGGAGTTCAACATGAGCTGAACCGTATCCGACGATTTCGTTAAGACATACAGCATTCCGCCGCCAAACAAGAGAAGGAATGCAGCGATTCCGAGGAAGAAGGACGGGCAAAGCACCTTCATCTCTTTCCGGTCGCGGATAATCAGCGCAATGAGGAATCCGACAGCGATCCAAAAAAGCGGAATCATCCAGGCCGGATACATGGTCAAAGCAAAGCCGCCGGCCGGAATCACAAATGCGAGCGCATAAAGAATCCGGATACCGAACCGTTTCTCTTTTAAGAACCGGTAGACCATCACGATGCCGTAATTGACATAAATCAGCATTTCCGCGCAGCCGTTCGTTGCGTACCACCACTGGACAAACGGGGAGAACGCGATAAAAAAGCTTAGGAGAACGGCGAAATATTTCTTTCCGTCGGTGAAGAGCATTGCCAGTTCAAACGACGAAAGGAAAAGGAAAATAAGCCGTCCCCACCAGTAAAATGACATTCCGTAATCGATTCCGAGAAACAGGAAGCCCCAATGGAACGGACGGAAAATCTCGGCAATGTCCCATGCGGGCTGGCCATAAACTAAGAACATGTCACTGATCCGTCCGCCGATCTGCGCGCTGAAATAAGATAGCGGCTGAAGGCCTTTAAACTGGCTTAAAAGGAGCGCGGATTGGGTGGCAAATTCATCGGCTCGAACGAGCCTCGGATGACCGAACAGCGTATCAGACAGAAGTTCGGGCTCCTTAAGGATTTCCGCCCACCCGGCGATCGATGAGCCGTTCGTCCCGCTTAAAACTGCCAAAAACAGTAACACAAGAGCCAGCGGATACCGATAATGATAGATAAAACCGCCAATTCGCTCTATATTGTTGTTTTGAGTTGATGGGTTGTTCATGTTCATCCCAGGCTGATTAATTCCTTATAAGCAGTGAATCCTACTCAGGTGGAGCCCACTCACCGCAGGTTTCGCCAATCATAAATAATGTTTTACGCTTCTCTTAAGAAAGCGCGATATGCTTTCTTCGTTTCATAAATATCGGACTTCGAGCAGATTTCCCACGGTGCATGCATGCAAAGGACTGCGACGCCTGCATCGATGACTTCCATGCCGTATTTTGCGGAGATGTAAGCGATCGTTCCGCCGCCGCCCTGATCAACCTTGCCAAGCTCGCAGGTCTGGAAGCGGACGTCATTATCATCCATAATACGGCGGATAACTGCGATATATTCCGCATTTGCATCATTTGAGCCGCTCTTTCCGCCGCGGCCGGTAAACTTATTAAAGCAGACGCCGTGTCCGAAAGAGCGGCTCAAATGATGCAAA
>DCGM01000065.1 GCA_002315255.1 Lachnospiraceae bacterium UBA1778 | reverse complement strand
CTGATGAAGATGACGAACTTCCTCCTGGACAGCGCCGGAGATGCCAGGACCGACCTGCTGAAGATCATTCGCGAGGACAGGAAGGCTGATCTCAGGGAGTACTGCGACAAGCTCAGGCACTATGCTGAAACGGCCGGTGACCATAAGCGGATAGACGAGGGGGAACGGTACATCCTGTCCAACTGGAGCGGAGCAAAGGAAAGGCTTACCAACCGGCGGTATGTCAAAGCTGCAGCGTGGAAGCCCACGTGGAGCACGTGCTGAGCCGGAGGATGAGTTCCGATCCCATGGGGTGGAGCGGGAAAGGTGCGGACCGGATGAGCCATCTGAGGGCCTATGTCCTCAATGGGGGAGACATCCTTTCCCTTGTACGATATCAGGAAAAGAAGGAAACGAAGAAGGCGACAGGGGCAGAGGAACTTCCCATCCTTTTGAGCGCCAGGTCATACGGTCAGAGCGTGCAAGAATCAGCGAATCCCTGAAATACGTGGAACGGATGCAGGCCACGCTGAGCCCGCAGGCAAAGGCAAAAGTATACTTTCATGAGCAGATCCGGGTGTAAAGAGGGCCTGTCTTGCATGCCGGGATACCCTTGACGCAGTTTCATGCCGAATGGTATAAAGAAGAACACGATAATTCTGTCGTTTCTACACTTATCATGAACACAGGGGTTCTTTATACTTCTGTTTCCTACAGTAAACTTACACCGTGCTCGTATAAAAAACGGGTTGAAAAAAAGCGCTGTTTCGGCTAAAATAGTTTTAATTATCGGCAATGCCGATACGGAGGACTCAATGAAAAAAACTAACAGAATCACACGGGGAATCCTTCTTCTGCTGGCGCTGGTTTTCGGGCTTTCGATGGCGGGCTGCACCGGCCCTCAGGGAAAGAATTTCGGCGACCAGACGAATGGTCTGTATCTTATGAATGACCTTTATATTCAGGACTCTCTCGTGGAAAATTTCGATATTACGAAATACAACCTGAAAGAGTACGAAGGCTTCCTGGATGACGAACTCGCGGAGTATAATGCGAACCATCCGTTCACGGCGCCTGCGGTAAAGACGGACCGGAACGGCAATGCGCTTACGCCGGAAGTCACCTGCCCGATTGAAAAGAAGGTCTGCGAAGTGAAGACCGGCTGGATTTATCAGCAGCTCCGTTATGCGACGGCAGAAGATTTCATGACCTACAATGCGTACACGATCCGCTACGATCGCGGCGGCACGAAGCTTCTCGTCGGCAAATTCGACGGCGAAATCGATGCTGAGCTCCTCGGTGCCCAGTACGTGAAACCGGACGGAAAAGCAGTCAGCATTGACGAACTTTACTTCTCTAAGAATGCAGCGGATTACCGTTATATCGCGGTTGACTTCACAGCGAACCTTTACGGAGAAGGAAACCTCGTCGCATATTCGACGAACGGCGTTTACAGCATGGAGGGCGGATATGTAGCGGCTGAGGCCGGTCAGTGGACGATTGCGATTTTTGAAGTAGAATAATAGAAATACAAGATACACAAGAAATACAAGTAATACAAGAAATACAAGAAATACAGAGGTGGCAGTTATGGAAAAAACAATGGATAAGATCGTATCCCTTTGCAAATCAAGAGGCTTTATTTTTCCGGGATCTGAAATTTACGGCGGTCTCGCAAACACCTGGGATTATGGCAATCTCGGCGTCGAACTGAAGAACAATGTAAAAAAGGCCTGGTGGCAGAAATTTATCCAGGAATCGCCGTACAATGTCGGCGTCGACTGCGCGATTTTAATGAATCCGCAGACGTGGGTCGCATCCGGCCATCTGGGCGGATTCTCGGATCCGCTGATGGACTGCAAGGAGTGCAAGGAGCGTTTCCGCGCGGATAAGATCATCGAAGACTATATGGCGGAGAAGGGCATTGTCCCGGAGATCGGCTTAGACGGCTGGTCTACGAAGGAAATGCAGGATTATATTGAAAAAGAGCAGATTCCGTGCCCGTCCTGCGGCAAGCACAATTTCACGGAAATCCGTCAGTTTAACCTGATGTTTAAGACGTTCCAGGGCGTTACCGAAGACGCGAAGGCGACCGTCTATCTCCGCCCGGAAACGGCACAGGGTATCTTTGTAAACTTTAAGAATGTGCAGCGCACTTCCCGTAAGAAGCTGCCGTTCGGCATCGGCCAGATCGGCAAGTCGTTCCGTAACGAAATCACGCCGGGCAACTTTACGTTCCGTACGCGTGAATTCGAGCAGATGGAGCTGGAATTCTTTTGCAAACCGGGCACCGATCTCGATTGGTTCCAGTATTGGAGAGGCTTCTGCATTGACTGGCTGAAGAAGCTCGGCATGAAGGATGATGAGCTCCGCGCCCGTGATCATTCGCCGGAGGAGCTTTGCTTCTACTCAAAGGGCACGACGGACCTCGAGTTCCTGTTCCCGTTCGGCTGGGGCGAGCTTTGGGGAATCGCAGACCGTACCGATTATGACCTTACGCAGCATCAGAACGTATCCGGCCAGGATCTGACTTATTTCGACGAAGAGACGAACGAGAAGTTTATCCCGTATGTCGTCGAGCCGTCGCTTGGCGCAGACCGTGTCGTTCTCGCATTCCTTTGCGCAGCTTACGATGAGGAGCAGCTGGAAGGCGATGATGTCCGTGTCGTCATGCATTTCCATCCGGCGCTCGCACCGGTGAAGGTGGCGGTTCTTCCGCTGTCGAAGAAGCTCAATGAAGGCGCAGAAAAGCTGTTCGGCGAACTGTCGAAGAAGTGGTACTGCGAATTTGACGACCGCGGCTCGATCGGCAAGCGTTATCGCCGCCAGGACGAAATCGGCACGCCGTGGTGCGTGACCTACGATTTCGATTCCGAAACCGACGGCTGTGTCACTGTCCGTGACCGCGACACGATGGAGCAGGAGCGCATCCCGATGAGCGAGCTCTGCGCATACTTCGAGAAAAAACTGGAGTGGTAAGCTCTCGCGGCAGCTGTTTCTGCCCTCCCTGCATGTGCTCGGGGCGGCGCCTGTGAAAAGGCTTTGACGACTATCTGGTGAGACCGATCACTGTTCTATTTGCATCTTCTTCGCTAGACGCTCGTTTCCTACTCGCTACAGGCGGCCTATTAGGGCAGCTCTGCCCGAATGCGAGTCCCGAGACTGCGCCTGTGAAAAGGCTTTCGAGTGTATGAAGTGAGACCGATCGCTGTTCTATATGCATCTCCTTCGCTAGTCGCTCGTTTCCTACTCGCTGCAGGCGGCCTATAAGGGCAGCTCTGCCCGAACATAAAAAATAGGGCTGAGGAATCCTCAGTCCTATTTTTTATGGTCCCTTCGGGACG
>DCGM01000007.1:45276-45541 GCA_002315255.1 Lachnospiraceae bacterium UBA1778 | reverse complement strand
CATTTCCTCTGCATCCGCGCGGATGTGATCCGAAAGGCCGGCGGATGGGATGCCTCCTGCGATGGCGCGCAGGATCATGACCTGTTACTTCGATGTACTCAATTTGCGCGTAAATTTGTGCATATTCCGCGCGTTCTCTATCATTGGCGGTGTTCTAAGACCTCCACGGCTTCTGACCTTAAAAACAAGGATTATGCGCTTCTGGCGGGCGTTCGCGCAGTTGAGCGCGATCTTAAGCGCCGTGGATTCACGGGAACGGTCCGTC
>DCGM01000007.1:7178-45268 GCA_002315255.1 Lachnospiraceae bacterium UBA1778 | reverse complement strand
GGGCCAGGTACCGGGCTGGTATCAGACCGAGATTGACTTAAAAGAGGAGCCGCTTGTGTCCGTGCTGATTCCGAATAAGGATCATCCGGACGACCTTAAGCAATGCATTGCATCGCTCTATAAAGAGGGCGCTTATCCGAATATCGAAGTTCTCGTTATTGAAAATAACAGCACCGAGGAAGCGACTTTTTCGTGTTACGAGGAACTAAAGAAGCAGTATCCCTCCGTTCGCGTTATTCGGTTTGAGGGCGGTTTTAACTTCTCTGCCATCAATAATCTCGGCGCGCGGGAAGCGAAGGGCGAATACCTGCTGCTTCTCAATAACGATGTCGAAGCGATTACGCCTGATTTCATCCGCTCCATGCTTTCCTATGCCCAGCGCGATGATGTCGGCTGTGTCGGCGCGAAGCTTCTCTATGCGGATGATACCGTCCAGCACGCGGGTGTCCTCGTCGGCGCCGGAGGCGTGGCAAGCCACATGTTTAAAGGCCTTCCGGACAATGATCCTGGATACATGTGCCGTCCGATCATGACCTACGACGTATCCTGCGTTACTGCAGCCTGTCTCCTCGTAAGAAAAAGCATATACTTCGAAGTCGGCGGGATGGAAGAGAAGCTGGCCGTTGCGTTCAATGATGTCGACTTCTGCTTAAAAATCCGCGAGAAAGGCTATCTGATCGTCTATGATGCGGAGGCGAAACTCCATCATTACGAGTCCAAATCACGTGGTGCCGAGAATACACCGGAAAAGTTTATGCGGTTCTCCCAGGAGAGCGAGACGCTCGGAAAACGCTGGGGCTATTTAGGCTGTGGCGACCGCTCGCTCTGCGTCGACCCGTACTACAACCCGAATTTCTCGTATATCCTGTTCTTTACGCCGGATTACGAGAGGTAGGTTTTTGGGCGGAAGAGAAAAAAACGAACATCATAAGTATGGGTGGACGAGATTGGAAACAGGGAGAAGCAGAATGAAAAAGCGGGATGCAAATGTAGATTTGATCCGTGTATTGGCTTGTTTATCCGTAATAGGATTACATGTCAATACGATTTCCTCCGGAAGCGCTGATTTTTCAAAAGTGTTATGGAGATTGGTTTTTGCGGATGGAGTAGCTTTCTTTTTTATCGTGATGGGCTTCTTTCTGTTTCAAAACGAGTCTTTTGGGAAACTCTTAAAGAAAACCGGTGTCAAGATTTTTATTCCAGCCTTTATCGTGATGGCGCTCTCTAAATTGTTCTATCCCTGGATAATGCACCAGGCATCCTTTTTCGAGTGCTTTCAGATTACGAAAGAAGACATCGTCGAGCTTTTCACCTGCATTCTCAACTGGAGTGCCGGGGATTTTATGGCGGACCATCTTTGGTATCTCTTTGTGTATGCGCAGGTGCTTCTGCTGTTCCCCATCCTAAAGCTTCTTTGTCCCGGAATTCATAGGACGGAGGAGAATGCGAAAACGCTTAAATATCGGCTATATTTGATAACCTTTACGTTTCTCATGATGGTAATAGAAGATATCCAGGCGATAGAGGTGCTTCCGATTCATATCGGTTGTATTTTTCCTATCCTGATTCCGGCCGTTTATGCGGTTGCCGGATATACGATCTATGAGAATCGGGAAAAGATCAAAAGGGATTTTCGGATTCCGCTAGTCGCCGGAATCGTTTTTATTCTGGTTCAGATTCTTCGCTTTTTGATGGAATATCAACTGATCGGAGCCGGCAGCGAAGCCTCTTTCTTAAACTGGAAAAACAGCTTCGCATTTGTCGCTACTGTCTGTATGATCATTGTCCTACTGGCGATACCTCTAAAAGAGAACAGATTCAGCAGCGCCATCTGTTTTCTGGGTTCCCTCAACTATTCGATCTACCTCGTCCATTATGGGCTTTATGCTATTCTTCAGTGGAGAGGTCTTCAGGACCGCGTGGCGGAATTCGTCGGAAGCGATAGTCCGACGTTGCTTGATAGCACAGCTCTTCAGGAAATCCTGTTTTTAGGAATCCGGATAATAGTCGTTTTTACCGTTTCGTTTGCCGTCAGTCTAACGGTTTACTTTATAAAAAAAGGCTTGCGCACGGTAAAAAAACGATATCCAATCAAAACAAGAGAACAATAAATAAAGCACCGGGGATCATGGTTCTATTCGAAACCATAATCCCCGGTGCTTTGATTATTCGTTAGGCTGCTATTCCGGAGCGTTAGGCTGTTATTCCGGATCAGTGGGTGTCTCCTCCGGCGTCGGAAGCGGCACGAGATCTTTTCCGTCGACCGTAACATGGCGCCCTTCATCCGGCCAGACATACTCTGTGCCGTTTATCAGGTTATATTCCTCAATCAGCTGAATCATCTCGTCGTTGAATGCGATGATGTCTTCATCTTCCCATTTCTGGAGGTTATCCGAGAACGAGACGCCGTTTAAAAAGTAAGCATTGACAATGATATAACCATCGCTCAGTTCGCCGTCTAAGGTGAACTCGAGGACCGTATCGGCGGCGTGTGCAAATGCGGATGCCTGACCTTTATATTTGTCCGTTCCTTTGCTGAAAAGATCACGGCTGACAAGCTCGCCGTTTTCATAGGTAAGCTTCCAAAGACGAGAAGTCATATTCGGAGTCGGACCGTCATTTGCGGTCATTTCGATCTTGTTTGCTCCCCAACCGATCGTCATTTCGGGGTCAATCGTCGAATCAATCGTCGGAAGTGACATCGTAAGTATTTCAGATTCATAATCAACCGAATGGCCAGAATCATGATTTTCGATTCCGAGAAGGTTTACGGTGATGCAGCATCTTTCCGTATCAATGAAGGACTCAATCGTGATCGGATTGCCGGTGTTGTTCCGGGCTTTAAAATCCTGATTGCCGGCTGCATAGACCATGGCATCCCGGGAAGGAGTGACATAAGTGACCGGCATCGAGTGGTGATCGCGGAAGACGATTTCCAGCTCGGCATAGAGGCATGCGTTATAAAGCGTCGTGGTGGTCTGGCAGATGCCGCCGCCGATCCGGTCCACGTGAGTGCCGTTCTCAATCGTTCCGGCATCGCGGAAGCCGTGCTCGTAATCAACCGGGCCGTACATGGTGAGCGCGGAGATTTCCTCGCCGTCCGCAAAGGTATGGCCGTTCATGTTTTCGATGCTCGTCCGTAGGTTCTGCTCACGATTGAATGCGACCTCAGTCTCCGGTTTTGTATAAAAGGTCGTATAAGAACCGATAATGCTGTAGGCTTCAGCCTGCTGGGTTGTAAGCTCCGGCTCGATCGTTTCTTCTTCAGCCTCGATAAAATAATAGCTTTCTTCCGGAACGGATAAGTTACGGAGGTCTTCGAACAGGAAATAGATGCCGTCGCCAAGTGAATACGTATGGCCGTTCTGTCCCGGCGTAATGACGAGATCACCGGAAAGGGAACTTACCGACGCATTGACCGGTTCGTCTGACCAGCCGGCCAGCACGCCTTCGAACCAGGCGCGGATCCGGTCCTCTTCATATTCCACTTTGCTTTCCAATTCGATCGGATGGGTCTGAAGGTCTTTCGCGTATTTATAGCGGGCGAGGAGAGAACCCTCCGGAATTGTAGCCTTTTCATAGGCTTCATCCAGCCCGCCGCCGGCGGAAGTAATCCCAAGCTCTTCTGAAGTTGCGACCGCGTAAAGGGTCGGATTGGACGGCGACTGGATCCGATAACGGATATTCAGAATGTTTTCAATCGGACCGTAGAGGAGAACGGCAATCTCTTCTTTGGATTTACCGATCATCGTCTCGCCGTTTAAATAGAAATCGTAAACCAGGCTTCCGGGTTCAATCACCAATGTTTCCTCGGAACTGCCTTTCGCGCTGACATCGTTTCCTTCCGCCTTCGGGGCATCGTCCCCGTCGGCAAACGCGGCCATCGAAAGAATGAAGACCGCGGCAGTCAGAATCAAAAGTAAGCGGATTTTTTTTCTCATCATGCCAAACTCCTAAAAAAACAAAACATTAAGAAAACAAAACATTAAGAAAAACTTGAAACGAAATCCAATATCGGAAAACTTATTCGGTTTCTGCAGCCGTTTCCTCCTCCGGATCAGGCTCTGCAGGAGCATCCGGGTAAACTAATGTGATATAACGGTACTTTTCGGCAAACGAATCATATCCGAAGACGGTGATGCCGCTGCCTTCATCCGGCCAAGTATAGCCGAGCGGTTCCATCAGTTCCGCCATCTCCTCATTGAACGCTTCGCGCTCCTCCGGAGTCCAGGTGGACGGATTCTCTTCCAATGTAATGCCGTTCAGGAACTGGCTGTTAACTTTAACATAGCCGTACGCATAGGATTCACCTTCTTCTGCGACGAGGGTGATATCCTTCGAACAGTAGTAGGTCGCATTCTGTGCCGAATAGCGGTCTGTGCCGTAGCGGCTGTAGATTTCGAGGCGTTCCGGTTTCGAAGTGACGCCGTTTTCAGTCACTACTTTATAGAGCTCGGAAACGATGCCGGCCGTCGGACCATTGTCACTTTCAAGCGAAGCTTTCATAAATGAAGACCAGCCGATCGGATAGAGGCGTGACAGGTCGGGTCCTTCCTCATCCTCATCATCCTCTGAACCGGTTTCTTTATCCGCGGGCTCTGTTTCTTCGCCCGGATCTGTCTCGTCTGAAGTTCCATTCAGTTCTTCCAGGCTGACCATATCCATCGTTTTCACGGTGATCTTTGGAGCAGTCCAGGTCTTAATGACCGTCTCATACTCGACGACGCGGTCTGGAGAATGCTCCTCGATACCGAGGATATTAAAGGTAATGTAATTATCTTCGCCGGTCTTCGGATAGGTCAGATACGCTTCAATCCAGATATAACCCGGCGTATTGTTCTTAAAGCGGAAGACATATTCTGCTTTATTCTGGTATTCGTCCCAGTTGACCATCGCATCACGGGAAGCTTCGACATAGGTGACGAGCATTGAGTGGTGATGGCGCTCCACGATTTCCAGTTCCGCGAAGAGGCAGGCATTGTAAAGGGTAGTCGTCGCCTGACAGATGCCGCCGCCGATATTTAAAACGTGGCTGCCCTCCGAATAGGCGCCGGCCTTTTTATAGCCGCGCTCCTTCGTGATATCGCCGTATAAATCACGGAATATCTCAATTTCCTCGCCCGGCGCGAAATACTTGCCGTTCGAATAGCCGGTGCTCATAAGAAGGTTTTCCTGACGGTTCATGCGGATCTCATCGTCCTCATCCGGTTTTCCGTAAGCTGTCGTGAAAGAGCCGATAATCGTGAAATCCTTTACATCCTCATCCGAAAGTCCCGGCTTGGCGACGGTTTCTTCCACTTCAATCTCGTAAAGCTCTCCCGAAAGAATCCGCCCGTTTTCGATATCCTCGATCAGCCGGTCAATGCCCTTCGTAAAGTCATAGGCAGTGCCGTCCTGGCTGTGAGAGATGATCTGAACCGAATAGTCATCTGACCGGCGCGTCGAAATCTCGACGTCCTTCGGAAGCTGTTCCCATTCCTCCGCATAAGGCGCAAGCAGCGTTTCAATCCGGCTCCGGTCATAACTGATCTTCGCATCGAGCGTCACCGGATTCTTCTGATAATCCTTCGCTTTCTTATAGCGGGAGAGGAGCGTCCCCTTCTGCATTCCGGCATTTAAAGCGGTTTTCACCGCAGTTTCATCATAGTAAAGACCGAGAGAAGCGGCCGTAGCCTCAAAGTATTCTGTCGGATCAGACGGAGCTTCAATGCGGTATGTGGCCGTCATCATATTCCGAAGCGGAACGAGGACAGCCTCTTTAGCTTCTGCCACGTCCATGCCGGCGAGCAGGCAGTCACCGAACCAGAGGTCATTGACCAGGGTGTTCTCCCGTACATTTAAGGAAGAGTTTTCCTGGGTCTTGTCTGCCAAAACGACCGGCGTCGCGATAAGCGCTGCCAGCAATAAAATTATAAGAAGAGCAGTAAATCTTCTCATCCGCATCCTCTTAATTCTCCTCCTCATCTTCCTCAACAAGCTCGTCAAATTCTGCAGAATCGAGATACTCGTCGAATGCGTCCGATGCGAGCTCATATTCTGCATCGTCGTCGATATTTTCAAGCTCCGGCTCGTCGTCGCCCTGCTGCACATAGCGATAGAGATAGACGCTGCCCGTGTCTTTTTCCGGACCGTCCAGCGGGAGAAGCGCGATATAATCGCGTCCGCCGGCGGAAAACACCGTAACAACCTGGCATTCGAGTTCGCCGTCATCAAGTTCCAGCGTGACGGTTACTTCTTCCTCTTCATCAAAAACCGGATTCTGGTTATCAGTCATTTTAAATTCCTCTCTGTACTAAAAATTACACGTTAAACCGGAACAGAAACATTACACGTTAAACCGGAACAGCACGACGTCGCCGTCCTGCATAACATATTCTTTACCTTCAATGCGCACCAGGCCCTTTTCCTTCGCCGCCGTATACGAGCCGCTGTTCAAAAGCTCCTGATAATTGACGACTTCTGCTTTGATAAAGCCGCGCTCGAAATCGGAGTGGATTTTTCCGGCCGCCTGCGGCGCCTTCATTCCCTTCGTGATCGTCCAGGCACGCGTCTCTTTTTCGCCCGCCGTGAGATAGCTTAAAAGTCCCAGGATCGAGTAGCTCGCCTTAATGAGCTTATCGAGACCGGAAGAGGAGAGACCGAGGTCCTCTAAGAACATCATCTTTTCCTCATCATCGAGCTGCGCGATCTCTTCTTCAATCTTTGCACAGATGACGAAGACTTCGGAACCGTTTTTCGCCGCATAATCGCGGACTTCTTTTACATATTCATTGGAAGCGCCGTCATCTGCGAGATCGTCTTCCGAAACATTGGCGGCGAAGATGACCGGCTTCGAGGTCAGAAGATTTAAGGAACGGACAAATGCCGCCTCATCGTCATCCTTCGGCTGATAAGCCTTCGCCGGCTGCTCCGATTCCAACAGCGCCTTTAACGCCTGCATCGCTTCATATTCCTTGCGGGCGTCCTTATCGTTCATCGCCATCTTCGAAGTCTTTCCGATGCGCTTGTCCAGCACTTCGATATCCGAAAAGATCAGTTCGAGGTTGATCGTTTCAATGTCACGGATCGGATCGACCGAACCGTCCACATGGACGACGTTTGAATCCTCGAAGCAGCGGACTACATGGACGATCGCATCGACTTCACGGATGTTCGCGAGGAACTGGTTTCCCAGACCTTCGCCCTTCGACGCGCCCTTTACGAGACCGGCGATGTCGACAAATTCGACGACAGCCGGCGTAATCTTCTTTGAATTATAGAAATCCGACAGAAGCTTTAACCGCGGATCCGGGACAGGAACGACGCCGACATTCGGGTCAATCGTGCAGAACGGGTAGTTCGCCGATTCTGCGCCCGCTTTCGTAAGAGAGTTGAACAATGTGCTTTTCCCGACATTCGGAAGTCCGATAATACCTAATTTCATAAGTCATCCGTTCTCTTTATCTTTTCTGATCCGGAACAAAAGTACAAACTGCTCCATAATCCCATATATAGTACCATAAGCAGCGCTGAAATACAAGAAGTTTCCTCCTGAAATGAAACTGAAATCCGGGATTGTTTCCTATTTATTTATAGCAATAATGCCGAAACCGGCCGGACAGGAGAGCTGATCCCGCCATTTTCTGCCACTGTGGCGATAAAACTCCCCACTTTCTACCACTTCACAAAAATATAACAAAATTCTCACATTTTGCCACTTGCGTTTTGCGAAATATGTGCTTATAATAGGGCTTGTAAAGAAAATGTGGTAAGAAGTGGGAGAACTTCTGACCGGAAAGGAGGCAAGGATGAAAGGAAAAGAAACCCATTCGCTTGACAGCAAGTTCCGTCTGATGATCCCTGCCCGTTTCCGGAGCGAGCTGGGCGAGCGTTTTGTCATGTCATTGAACCTCGAGCACTGCATCAACCTGTATCCGCAGGAAAAGTGGAACGAGTTCGTCAATACGCTGGAAACCCTGCCGAAGCTTTCCTCACCGGTCGCGACCAAGTTACGCCGGTTCTTCTACAGCAATTCTTCTGATGCAGAACTTGACGGACAGGGCAGAATCCTGATTCCGCAGGAATTCCGGAAATATGCCGGCCTCGAAAAAGAAGTCAAAGTGGTCGGCGTCAATGATCACCTCGAAATCTGGGATCTTTCCGCTTGGGAAGCGAACTGCGAGACGATCAATCCGGATGAATTGAGCCTGGACCTTCAGGGTCTGAACCTGTAAGGAGCGGACATGGAATTTTCTCATAAGTCCGTTCTTTTAGATGAAACAGTTCAAAGCGTTGTTACCCGGACATCGGGCGTTTACGTCGACGGTACCCTTGGCGGAGGGGGCCACTCCAATGAAATCTTAAAGCGTCTTACAGCGGACGGGCTGCTGATCGGGATCGATCAGGACGCGGAAGCGATAGAAGCCGCCTCCAATCGGCTTTCGGAGTACGTAAACAAAAGGATAGTCCGAAACAACTTTGAAAATTTTACGGAGATCCTAAGAGAACAGGGGATCGGAAAAGTCACAGGAATCATCCTGGATTTAGGCGTTTCCTCCCACCAGTTTGATGACGGCGAACGGGGCTTCTCTTACAGGATCGACGCACCGCTTGACATGCGGATGGACCAGCGGGCCGGTAAAACCGCCGCAGACATCGTGAACACTTATTCCGAAAGTGATCTCTACCATGTCATCCGGGACTACGGGGAAGACCCGTTTGCGAAGAACATTGCCAAACATATCGTGGCGGCACGGGAAAAGGAGCCCGTTCTGACAACCTTCCAACTGTCAGAAATCATCAAAGGGGCGATTCCCGCAAAGATCCGCCAGAAGGGCGGACACCCTTCCAAGCAGACCTTCCAGGCGCTGCGCATTGAGGTAAACCGTGAGCTTTCTGTTTTGGAAGACACGCTTACCGCAATGATCGACTCCCTGGAGGAGGGCGGCCGGATCGCCATCATCACCTTCCATTCGTTAGAAGACCGGATTGTGAAGAATGCGTTTAAAACGGCCGAAAACCCCTGCACATGCCCGCCGGAATTTCCGGTCTGCATTTGCGGAAAGAAGAGTAAAGGCACCGTGATCACACGGAAACCGATTATCCCTTCTGAAGAAGAAATGAACGAGAACCCCCGTTCGAAGAGCGCGAAACTCAGAGTGTTCGAGAAACATACGGGAAAATAATAAAGAAAGGAGACCGAAATGGCAGCTTCAAAGAATTACAGAAATTATCAGAATTCAGGCCGGGCAAACGGACGCTATTACAATGCCGGTTCGGTCGCCTATGAGCTTCAGCCGGAGAAAATCCGCCGGTCGAAGGAAGAGTACATCAAAGAAAGCGAATCGGTCATTGAGGCACGCGTTAAAACGCATCAGCATGAGGGCCGGGCATTCACACACGTGCAGAGCATTACGATCGCAGTTTGCGTGATTGTACTCTGCGCCATGTCCGTATGGTTCGTTGATGAAGCGGTTCTGCTTCGGGAGTCGCGCCGCTCCGCGGCTTCCCTGGCTACCGGCTATCAGACGCTGGTGCATGACAATGCGCTGACCGAAGACCGTATTGCAAACAGCGTGGATTTAGCGTATATTTATGAAGAGGCGACCGAACGTCTCGGCATGGCATTGCCGGAAAAGAACCAGGTAGTGGTTTACGGAAAAGCATCTTCTGAGTACGTGGAAAAGAACGCGGAAATCCCGAATGACTAAGTTAAAGAAAAACGAAAAAACGATAAAAATCTTTCTGCTGGCAGTCACCATTTTGTTGACTGCCAGTTTGATTGCTGCGACGGTCTCTGTCATCCGGAATAAGAACTATTACTATAACGCGCTTTCCCAGTCGGTCGGCGCTTCCTCGGTCCTTTTGTCGAAGCCGGGCGAGATCTATGACGCGAACGGCAATGTGATCGCATCCTTAAAGCGCGTCTACCGGCTCGTTCTGGACCCTGCAGTCATGACAGAAATGGAAAAACGCTATAAAGGAACGATCGAAAAAAC
Organism: Lachnospiraceae bacterium UBA1778; assembly: GCA_002315255.1. Lineage (GTDB taxonomy): Bacteria > Bacillota > Clostridia > Lachnospirales > Lachnospiraceae > UBA1267. Next base: position 35,291 of record DCGM01000007.1, on the reverse strand, counting down.
CGCGGAGCTTCTGGCCGCGGCATTTTCATTGGACGCGTCGGATATCGTAAAGACTGTAAAGGAAAACGAGACCTCCGCGTATCTTCGGTATCAGTCGGCTATTGTGTCGGAGGAGGCGTATCTTCTTTATCAGAGCAGCGTGACCGCGTATGTGGACTACCGGACGAAATATAATAAAACAGCTGCTGATAACGGCGAGAGCGACCGGATTACGGCGCATATCGCAGGCGTCCAGTTCGAAGAAGAGTACCGCCGTATTTATCCGCTCGGCTCGACCTTCAGTAAAGTGGTCGGCTATGCCTCGAAGGATTCCTCTGTCGGTGTGACGGGCCTCGAATATTATTACAATGACATTCTGCACGGCACAAACGGCCGCCGTGTCACCTATATCGATACGGAGGGGAATCTTCAGACCGAGGTTTCCGCGGCAGTAGACGGCTATTCGCTCGTAACCTCTTTAGACGAGAATGTTTCGCGGATCGTGCAGGAATGCATCCAGGACTTTATGGAGGAAGTCGGTGCGGGCCGTGTCAATGTTCTCGTCATGCGTCCTAAAACCGGCGAAATCCTCTGCATGGAGAGCGATACGGAGTTTGATTTAAATAACCCGTCCGATCTTTCGGCGCTCTTTACAGAAGAAGAGCTTGAGCATCCGGAAGATACGTTCCTGCTTCAGGAAACTTATCGGACGGAAAAACAGAAAGAAAAGCTTGCGTCGATGACGCTTGACGAAAAGAAGACAGTGCTCCGTCAGCTGGTTCAGTCCAATTATGCGGTCAGCTCCAGCTTTGAACCCGGCTCTACGGCGAAAACATTGACACTTGCGGCCGGACTGGAAGAGAGCGTGATTTCGAAGGATGACACGTTCAACTGCCAGGGCGAGATCGATGTGGAAGATTATACGATTCATTGCCATATGGATTCCGTCTGCGGTGATTTACAGCCGATCGAGGCGCTTGGAAGATCCTGTAACGTCTGCTTCGTGCAGATCGCCGAAGCGATCGGTGCGCAGAAATTCGCCAAATATCAGGATATCTTTAATATCGGCCAGAAAACCGGAATCGATCTGCCGGGTGAAGCTGATACCTCACGCCTTTACTATGCGGAGGAGAGTTTAGGCGAAATCGAGCTCGCAACGTGCGCATTCGGACAAAGCTTTAACGTGACGATGGTCCAGATGGCGGCAGCTTATGCGTCGCTCGTGAACGGCGGATATTATTATCAGCCGCATGTAGTGACATGCATTAAGGACAGCAGCGGGAACATTGTGAAAGAGATTACGCCGACGCTCGTCCGAAACACGGTTTCTGAAGAGACATCAGAATATATCCGGGAATGCCTCGACTATGTAGTCACCTACGGAACCGCGGTTTCTGCGGCATCGATCGGCTACAGCATGGGCGGAAAGACCGGAGCCGCCGAGAAGCTTCCGCGTGGCACCGGAAAATATGTCATTTCCTTTATCGGCGCGGCACCGCTCGATGATCCGGAGTTCTTAGTCTATACGGTCATCGATGAGCCCAATGTAGAAGACCAGTCGAGCAGTTATCAGGCGCAGGTGCTTTCCAAAAATATTTTTAAGGCTCTGTATTCGTATTTCGGCGTCTACTCGGTGCGCGATGATGACGCTTATTCGTATGATTGGAGCCGGCTCCGCGATTCCTCGAAGGATTCGGACGCCGCGAAGGGCGCGAGCTTCTTCGAAGATCCGAACGGACTGATGGAATGGCTTCAGGAGAATGAAACCGGCGAGGCGGATGTGAATCCGGAAGAATGAAAACGAAGAGGCGGATGTGAATCCGGAAGAATGAAACCAGCGCGGCGGACTTGAAAAGCGAGCTGTGATAGGTTATAATAAGTTGTTTTAATATGCGGGAATACCGCTTCAGTTTGGAGATCATTCATGTTCGAAAACATCACTTTTGAATGGTATTATCTGTTACCGGTTTTTGTATCGTTCGCTTTGTCAGCGGTCTTTTGTCCGCTGGCGATTCCGCTTTTACGGAAGCTGAAATTCGGACAGCAGATCCGTCAGGAGGGAAACCCGGAGCACTATAAAAAGCAGGGGACTCCGACGATGGGCGGCCTCGCGTTTTTGCCGGCAATGATCCTCGCCGCATTTCTTTGCGGGCTTCTGATTCCGGCGCTCTGGCCGTGTGTTCCGCTGGTGATTCTGATCGCGGCATTTGCATTGATCGGCTTTATCGATGATTATCTGAAGGTTGTTAAAAAGCAGTCCGAAGGCTTTAAAATGTGGCAGAAGGCGCTCTGCCAGGTGCTGGCTTCGGTGGGCTTTGCGGTTTACTGTTATTTTACGCTTGGCACGAAAGTCCTTTTCCCGTTTGTCGGGGAAATCGATATGGGCTTTATCTATATTCCGTTTGTCGCATTCTGCATCCTCGCGGCCGACAATGCAGTCAACTTCACGGACGGAATCGACGGGCTGTGCGGCTCTGTCACGGCAGTTGTCGGCACATTTCTTATGATTGCGGCGCTTCTTCTTATGAAAACGTCGGATAATGCGGCTTCTGTTATGATGGTCTGCGGCGCGGTTGTCGGCGGTCTGATGGGCTTCCTTCTTTCCAATTCGCACCCTGCGAAAATGTTTATGGGCGATACAGGCTCTCTGGCGCTTGGCGCGTTTGTTTCCGGCGCGGCGGTAATGCTGAAGATGGAATGGTTTATTATGATTTTCGGCATCATCTATGTGATTGAAATCGGCTCCAGCGTCATTCAGATCCTTTACTTTAAGGCAACTCACGGAAAACGCTTCTTTAAGATGGCGCCGATCCATCATCATTTCGAGCTTTGCGGCTATTCAGAGACGCAGATCGTGAACCTGTTTACAATCGTCACGGTTATCGCGTGCATTCTTTCGCTGATCGGGCTGATAGGAGTATAAAATGGATAAAAAGATTCTGGTGGCCGGCTGCGGCCGTTCAGGCGTACAGGCGACAAACCTCCTGCTTTCGCAGGGGGCTTCTGTGCTTTTATATGACAGCAATGAAAATATCGAAAAAGAGAAAGTTTTAGCGCAGCTTTCTTCCCCGGTGGAAATCGTTACAGGTGAACTGACGGATGCTGTGATCGCGCAGGTTTCCGAGTGCATCATCAGCCCCGGCATTTCATTGGAGATGCCGTTTGCAGTCGCATTAAAGGAGCACGGAATCGACCCGCTGTCCGAAATCGAAGCGTCCTACCGCTATGAAAAAGGGCAGGTGATCGGCATCACCGGCACGAACGGAAAAACGACGACGACTACCTTGACCGGCGAGATCATGCGGGCATGGAAGGGAGATGAACTCGCGTTTACCGCAGGAAATATCGGCATTCCGTACTCGAAGGAAGTCTTAAAGACTTCGGAAGAGAGCTGGTCGACGCTCGAGATTTCCTCATTCCAGCTCGAGACCGCGACGACGTTCCATCCGCATATTTCAGCTATTTTAAATATCACGCCGGACCATCTCGACCGGCATCACACGATGGACTGCTATGCGTCCATAAAGATGAAGATTACGATGAACCAGACAGAAGACGATTATGTCGTCCTGAACTATTGCGATCCGCGCCTACGCGCGTTCGGACTCTCCGGAATCCGTCCGCATGTTCTTTGGTTCTCCGACGCTGATGAACCGGAAGAAGGCTATTTCTTACGCGATAATACGCTTTATAAGAAATTTGGCGGAAAGACGGAGAAGCTGATGACGACAGACGAGACGAGCCTCGTCGGGCGTTGCAATTATGAGAATATCCTCGCTGCTTTCGCGATTACGGAAGCTGCCGGCGTCCCGCAGGATGTGATTCTTAACACCGTACGGAATTTTAAGGCGGTTTCGCACCGCATTGAGTATACGGCGACCGTGAACGGCGTCCGTTATTACGACGACTCGAAGGGGACAAACCCCGATGCGGCGATTCAGGGAATCCGTGCTATGACCACGCCGACCGTCCTGATCGGCGGCGGCTATGACAAGCATCTTTCGTTTGACGAATGGATTGAGGCCTTTGACGGAAAAGTGAAAGAGCTGATTCTGATGGGCGTCACGAAGGACCAGATCGCAGAATGCGCCCGCGCGCACGGCTTTAACGCGATCGTCTTTGTCAACAGCATGGAAGAAGCGGTCGCAGAAGCGTATAAGACGGCCGAGCCGGGCGATTCGGTACTCCTTTCGCCGGCGTGCGCGAGCTGGGGAATGTTTGATAATTTCGAGCAGCGCGGCGACATCTTTAAGGAACTTGTGCGAAAACTGTAAGACAGACGGAGAATTGCCGCCTGAAAACGATAAGAAAAACGGAAAATGCCGTACTAGAACGATAAGTCCGACGGAGAAACGACGTGCAGAATGACTTTAATGCGTCAAAACCGAAGAAAGAGCAGAAAAAGCGGAACCGTATCCCGTTCCGGCTGCTCATTGCCGTCGCGCTTTTCATTCTGGCAGGCTGGCTCTTTCTCTGTGTTTATCTCTTTAAAGCTGATGTAGTGACGGTGAAAGGGAATGATGTTCTCTCAGATTCATATGTGATTTCGCAGGTTTTTCCGGAAACAGATGACCGGCGGCTCTACCGGATTCTCATTGAACTTTTGAAAAAGATTCCCGACAATGAGCTCTTTACAGATACGCATATCCGCGTGACCGGAAAAGATTCTGTCGAAATCTCGATTCAGGAAGTCCCGGTCTGCTGCCGGATGGCGGTCGGCGGTCACGTCCTCGTTTTCAATGAAAACGGCTACGTATCCGCGATTTTAGAAACCGCATCTATTCCGGGCGTCTGGGACACGGCACCCATCGTAACGGGGCTTGATTTTACCGCTTATACGCTCTATGAGTTTCCGGAAACGGAACATCCTGAGCAGCTTTTAGAAGCGCTTTCTGTCGTGAAAACCGTGCAGGAACAGGACTTTTCCTGTAAAGAGATTTCCTGCCGCGACGGTCAGTACCGGCTGATTATGGACCGCGTCACTTTATCGCTTGGGACGGCGGAGCATCTTCAGGAAAAACTCGCCGAAGCCGCCTGCCAGATTCCGTATTTCGGTGATTTGAAGGGCACGATGCACCTCGAGAACTGCGATGGAAGCGGAGGGCAGACTTTTTACTTTGAAACCGAGCAGTAAAAGTCGATTTATTTATTCATTTGTCTTGACTTTTAATTCTGTTTTCGTGTATATTTTATGATATATGTTTAGTTGTTCTTTTAGACTTGGGAACTGTGAAGTTAGGAGGCTAAAACCTTGGTAGAAATTAAAGTAGACGGTACCGGATCGGTCGCACGTATTCTCGTAATCGGCGTCGGCGGAGCAGGAAACAATGCCGTTAACCGGATGGTTGAAGATAATATGACCGGTGTCGAATTCATCGGTGTCAATTCAGATAAACAGGCTTTGCAGCTTTGCAAGGCTGCTACGCTGATGCAGATCGGCGAGAAACTGACGAAAGGTCTCGGCTGCGGCGCTGACCCCACGAAGGGCGAAAAAGCGGCAGAAGAGAGCTTAGAGGATCTCACCAATGCGATCCGCGGGTCCGATATGGTTTTCATCACCTGCGGCATGGGCGGCGGCACCGGAACCGGCGCAGCTCCGATCATTGCAAATATTGCGAAAGAAATGGGAATCCTGACGGTCGGCGTCGTAACGCGCCCCTTCCAGTTTGAAGGCGCGATCCGTGCGAAAAACGCAGCGGAAGGCATTGCGAAGCTCCGTGATGTTGTCGATACGCTCATTGTCATCCCGAATGATAAGCTTCTTCAGATCGTAGACCGCAGAACGACAGTGCCGGATGCATTAAAGAAGGCTGACGAAGTCCTGCAGCAGGCTGTCCGCGGCATTACCGATCTCATCAATGAGCCGGCGACGATCAATGTCGACTTCGCTGACATTCAGACGATTATGCGCGACAAGGGCCTCGCTCACATCGGTATCGGCACCGCTTCCGGCGATGACAAGTGCCAGGAAGCCATGCGGATCGCGATTTCCAGCCCGCTTCTTGAAACGACGATCAATGGCGCCAGCCATGTCCTTATCAATATTTCCGGTTCTGTCTCCTTAGTGGAAGCATACGAAGCGGTTGACGCGGTGAAGAATCTCGTTCAGCCGGATGCTAATATCATCTTCGGTACAGCATTCCACGATACTGCAGACGATACGGTTACGATCACCTTTATCGCTACCGGCGTTTCAGAGGATAACCTGTCTTATGGACGTCCGCGTCCGAAGACGGAACCGCTGAAGCAGGAAGCTGCTCCGCAGCCGGAACAGCCGCAGCAGCCGACGAATCCTCAGCCGCAGCAGAACCCGTTCCAGCGGCCGCAGCAGAATCCGTTCCAGCAGCCGCAGCAGAATCCGTTCCAGCAGCCGCAGCAGAATCCGTATCAGCAGGCCCCGCAGAATCCGTATCAGCAGCCGCAGCAGAATCCGTTCCAGCAGCCGCAGCAGAATCCATATCAGCAGGCACAGCAGAATCCGTATCAGCAGCCGCAGCAGAATCCATATCAGCAGGCGCAGCAGAATCCGTATCAGCAGCCGCAGCAGAACCCGTTCCAGCAGGCACCGCAGAACGAAACCCGTTCATCCTTTATGGAAATGATCGGTCAGGGCGCTAACCGGCAGAATCCGAATCCGAACACGAATGCAAATCCGTTTGCAGAAGTGAAGAAGGAGCAGGATGTTCAGCCTGCCCGCCGCGCTCCGCAGCAGCGCTTCTCAGAAGATGAGGAAGAAGACGAACTGAATGTCCCCGACTTCGGCACCGGATTCTCACAGCGCTCGAAACGTGATGACCAGTCTATCCGTATTCCGGATTTCTTAAAGAAACCGAACCGTTAAGAATGAAGACCCGGATTTTTTCCGGGTCTTTTTCATCGTAACAATGATAGGAAATTCTATGGCGAAAAGAAAGAAATTCAGTCCGAAAGCAGCATTTGCAATTGTCCGGTATTGTATCGGGCTTCTTTTGTTTGTTCCGGCGGCTTATACCGCATTTCAGGGGAAAAATGTAGTTTCTCTCGTGCTGTTCCTTCTGCTCATTGCGGCCGAAACCGCAGCGGTTTTTGCCGAATCACATGAGATCCTTGATATCCGCATTGTCCTTACCGTTTCATGGTTCGGGGCTGTGGCTCTTTCACGGCTTCAGCTGAGCAGTCTTCAGGAGGATTGGACGAAGATTACCTGGCTCTGCGTCGGGCTCTATTATTTTGGCTTTATGGCAGGATTTGACTTGGTTCAGATCCTTTCAGAAAAAAGAAAAAGGGTGATGAGTCTGGACGCCGTGGCCACTCCTGCGTCTTACCTTCGCAATGTGCGTTCTGCGATTCTGATCATCGCAGCTCTTTCGCTCGCAGGATTCCTCGCAGAGTGTATCCGCTTTAATTTCGAGATGCCGATTCTGGTCCGGAACAAGCCGCATGCGTATACGGATTTTCATATTACGGGCATCCATTATTTCGTCGTTTCCGGTTTCCTGGCGCACGGCTTGACCGTCTACTATTTCTTCGCGAAGAAAAAAGCAGTAGGAGTCGTTAAAACAGAAGCCGGCAGTCCGAAGAAAGAAGGCGGAGTGTCGAAGAAGGAAGCGCTCTTTCTTATCGCTGTCAATATGATCTGCTTCCTGATTCCGGTCGCGCTTTTGTCGAAGCTTCAGATCGTTTTCGGTGCAGGAATCACGCTTCTGATCCTGATTTTTCTGCTCCGGTTATCGAATAAAAAGAAGCTTCTAATTGTGGGCATCGGACTTGCGCTCGCAGCCGGGCTCTTTGTGATTGTGACGATCGGCCGGCATTATCCGGACGGGTATCTGCAGGAAGTGTTCGCGTTCTACGATCCTACGACCTCTGTCGCGATCCAGTACCCGTATATTTATGTCGTCAATAATCTCGAGAACTTTAATCTCCTGACGATGAAGCTTTCGCAGTATTCCTACGGAACGCGGCAGCTTTATCCGTTCATCTGCCTGACCGGTCTTAAGTTCCTTCCGTCAATGGGGGAATTCTTAAGTGTTGAGCGTTTCTTTACGGAGCCGACGCTGACGACCGTTTCAGTCATCTATGATGCGTACGGCGATTTCTCCTATTTCGGAGTCGCATTGCTCGCACTCCTTTTCGGCGCCTTTTCTTCGTACGCTTATTCGATAAAAAACAAGTATCAGAAGGCTTTTGGACTGCTTCTTTATGCGCAGCTTTGGATATATGCGGCGCTTTCGTTCTTCACTACCTGGTTCAGCAATCCGACTACCTGGTTCTATCTGCTCGCCACGCTCGCTATCGGGTTCTGGTGCACGCAGGACGGATTCTTTAAATTCCACGGAAGCCGCTTGAAGGCGGAGATGAAGCTTTAAACGGGAAGCGATTTCAATGAGACTTTTAACCGGAAAAGAAGCGGCGTTAGCCCTTCTGAAAAACTTAAAAGAATATGATGAATCCTGGAAAGATCCGAGAGCCGGTGGGCCAGAAGCGGAAAGAGATTCTGACACCGGAAACCGTCAGAAAGCGCTTCTCCCAAGGATAGCGGTGGTCGTATTCACAAAGGATTTTCCTGTAAAGAGCCCGAATTTCCCGCCGAATATCGTTTCTCGCTGCATCCCGGGCTATCGATCGGATTTCGTGCTGGATTCCGGTGTAAAAGCGTACCTGTCCGGTATCCGGCAGGCCTATCATTTTGTATTTTCCTGCGATGACGGAATAGAGATTTATCCGGTTCCTGAAGCAATTTCGGCTGAAGAATTCCGCGTGTTTTACCGGGAACTGAATCGGAAGCCGGAGATCGATGGCGTTCTCCCGTTGGCTCCGTATCCGTCGAAGGAGATCGCAGCTGTTATTTCGGAAGAGACGAACGAAGAGAAGGACCTCGACGGGGTCTCGGAAAAGTGTATTCCGTGCACGGCAGAAGCTGTCATGGACCTTTTGGCCTATTATAAGATTCCGATAGAGGGGAAGAAGGCTGCAGTTATCGGCCGTTCGCCGCGCGTCGGAAAACCGGTTTCAGAACTTTTTTCATTATCCGGCGCAGATGTGACAGTTTGCCATTCGAAGACGGATAATATCCGTGAAATCTGCCGTAAGGCTGATATTTTAGTCGTTTCCTGCGGAAAAGAGAAGCTGGTAGACGCGTCTTTTGTGAAGACCGGCGCGACAGTGATCGATTGCGGAATTCATGAGAAAGACGGACGGTACTTCGGGGACTGCGATTTCGAATCTGTTTCGGTGGTCGCGGAAAGCGTGGCACCTGTGCCGAACGGCGTAGGCGCATTGACCTCTGCGGTGCTGATAAAGCACCTCGTAAAGGCGTGGGCCAATCACCGGTTCATGCAGGAAATGCCAGAAATGTAGGCAAATGCAGGAAATGCCCGAAATGTAGGCAATGCAGGAAATACCCGGACGGATGAATGGAAATGAAGACAGCTGACCGATGACCGCGGCGGCAGATATCAGGAGAGTTTATGGAAATTCAGATCAAATATTTGTCAGATGAGATTGAACCGCTTCGCTATATCGATGGAAAATCCGATTGGATCGACCTTCGGTGCGCGAAGGAAATGGACTTAAAAAAGGGCGAGCTTACGCTGATCCCGCTCGGAATCGCGATGAAACTTCCGGAAGGATACGAAGCGTATGTAGTCGCGCGGAGCTCGACTTTTAAGAATTTCGGCATTTTACAGGCAAACGCGTTCGGGATCATCGACGAAACGTATTCGGGCGATGATGACCAGTGGTTTTTCCCGGCGCTTCCGACGCGGGATGTGACCGTCCATGTCAATGACCGCATCTGCCAGTTCCGCATTATGGCGCATCAGCCGAAGATAGAGTTCACCGTCACGGAGCATTTAAGCGATGAAAACCGCGGCGGATTCGGGACGACCGGAATTCTGTAACAAATATGAACACGACGCGGAGCGTGCTTGTGGAGCAGGGGTAATTAGCGATGTTTTCAAAGCAAGACAGCAGAAGAAATGAATGGATGCTTAATGGGTCCTTTGCGAAAGAAGGTTATGACTGGTGGTGGCATTCTTTCACCGGCATAAATGAAGCGACAGGTGAAGAGAAGCCGTTCTTCATTGAATTCTTTACATGTAATCCGGCGCTCGGCGGAAAGGATCCAGTTCTTGGGCAGCTGCCGGAGAATAAGGTGAAGGGGATTAAACCGTCTTACCTCATGATTAAAGCCGGATGGTGGGGGGAAGACGCGGCGCAGCTTCATAAATTCATCGCATGGGATGATGTGGAGATTCATTCGAAAGCGCCGTACAGCGTTTCGTCCGGCGTGTTTTTCGCGTCCGATATCAGCTTGAAGGGGAGCATTGAAATAAGCCGCGAGGAATCTCTGGCTCATCCGGAATATATGTGCGGTTATGGGACGATGTCCTGGAACCTTCGCATTGAAAAGAAGATCGCCTACAATGTAGGCTATGGCGCCAGCCGTTTTTTCAGAGCTATCAAGGCTTTTGAAATGTACTGGCATGCGGAGGGGATGAAATCGCTATATGAGGGAGAGATTTTTTTAAACGGACAAAGATATCTCGTAAAACCTGAAACTTCCTATGGTTATGCGGATAAGAATTGGGGAAGAGGATTTACATCTCCCTGGGTTTGGCTGTCATCAAACCATCTGACCAGCCAGATTACAGGAAAGAAACTCGAAAACAGTGTATTTGACATTGGCGGCGGAAGGCCAAAGGTGTATTTTGTGGCGCTGGAAAGAAAACTGCTTGGCGGATTCTATTACGAGGGCAGGGAGTATGAATATAACTTTTCAAAGTTCTGGACGATGCCAAAAACAGAATTTATCGCTACTGAAACGGAAGATAAGATTATCTGGCATGTCAGACAGGAAAAACGTAGAAGCGTAATGATCAGTGATATCGAATGCTTTAAAAAAGATATGCTTCTGGTGAATTATGAGGAACCGGACGGATCGAAAAGACATAACAGGCTTTGGAATGGGGGAAACGGCACCGGCGTGATTAAGTTATTTGAAAAGAATGGAAAGAAAGAAAAGGTTATAGATGTGATTACTGCTCAAAACATAGGCTGTGAATACGGCGAGTATGACTGACGGAAGCAATGTGAAGCAATGTGAAACAATGTGAAGCAATGTAGTCCGTGAGGTCATAAAAATAAAGCTCTGCGTCCGATGGCGCAGAGCTTTTTCATTTTTTGTGTTAAGAGGATTAATCTAAAAAGTCTTCACGGGCCTTCACATGGAAAGCATCAGCGACGAGGCGGAGCTGGTCGTCGGTAATCGTATTGAGGCGCGGAAGATGAGCGGTCATCATATAAAGCTGAGCTGCTTTTTCTACGGTCTCGATGAGGCCGAACGCTTCATCCATGTCCGTGCCGACGCCGTAAATACCGTGGTGCGGCCACAGAACGATGCGGAACTCTTTCATTTTTTCAGCGGTGGCAATGCCGATTTCATTGGTGCCGCAGAGCATCCACGGAAGGACGCCAACGCCGTCCGGGAAAACGACCATACACTCAGTAATCATCTGCCACAGCGAGTGTGAGATTGCCTTATCGGTCAGTTCATGGACAAAGGTCATCGCGACGATATTCGTAGGATGGCAATGCATGACTACGCGGTGGTTCGGATCCTTCTGTAAGCGGGCCATATGTGTCATCAGGTGGGCCGGCATCTCACTCGTGAACTTGCCGCCGCCCTTGTAGCCCCAGAGGAGCTCGGCGGTGGTGCCGTCCTTCGCGATTCGGACGATGCCGAGAGTGCTCTCCGGATCGAAACCGATATCCTGGAAGTAGCTGCCGGTGCCGGTGACCAGGAAGATTTTTCCGATCAGCGGAGTGGCGTCAAAGCCGGTAGGAATCGTGCGGATCACATGGTTTAAATCGAGATAATCCTTCAGTTCTTCTTCGTCTAAGATGCAGCTGATATTGCCGCCGTTACGCTCGTCCCAGCCCATGCGGTATGCGTTCTGGGTGACTTTTCTCATTCGCAGAATAAAAGGAGCTTCAAAAATGTTTTTCATAATGACTTTTCAATCCCTTTCGTGGTTGGGCGCTTTTTTTAACGCTAATCGTTTCGTGCCCGAATAATAATATAGACTTTTTTTAGAAACGGGTATATCATTAACTTGCGAACAAATATAGAAATCTTGCACTTCCGAGGAGACTATGAAAAAAAGCGAAGATCAGTTTACAGTAAGAACATACGAAGTAAGAGAATGGCTGAAGCCAGGGGAGTTTGCTCGCGAGAAACTTCTTTTCGCAGAGGACACAGGGATGTTTGCCGTCGGATCAGGCGTAAGGAAAGGCCTGGAGAAGCTGGACGCGGAGCATAGGTCTCTTTGGCTGATTCTTCTGACAGTGTCGGGGTGCGGAGTGCTGAGCGTGAACGGAAAAGAGCGGAAGCTGCTTCCCGGAAGAGCAGCTTGGATTGACTGCAGCGAGCCTTATCAGCTTATTCCTGAGCCGTCGGAAAAGCCTTTGGAGGCGCTGTGGGTACGGTTTGGAGGCGCCACGTCGGATGCCTATTACCGCGGGTTTCTTCAGGAGAGCGGCGGTGAAAATGTGGTATATCCGTCCTGCGTGGCGCGTGCGGAGGAGATTCTCCGAGATATCCTTCGAACCGCTGAGAAGGGAGCCGCCGAGAAGGAAGCCGCCATGCAGGAAGGCACCATGCAGGAAGGCACCCTGAAGGAAGCCGCTGAACAGAAGGAGATGTCTCAACATGATGATCTCCGTGTTTCCTGCTTGCTCACGGCCCTGTTTCTCGAGTGCATTGAAGGAAAGAACGCGAATACCGTCACATCGAAAAGGCCTGACTATGTAGCGCGTATTAAAGATTATTTGAATCTTCACTATGGCAGTAAGCTGACGCTTGCGGATATGGGTAAAGAGGTCAATGTCTCGCCTTTTCTTCTGCAGCGTCGCTTTAAGGAGGCATACGGGCTATCGCCGGCGGAGTATCTGACGGTGATCCGTATGAACCGCGCAAAAGAGCTTCTACGGGAAACGGACCGCTCCATCGCAGAGGTCGCGGCAGCTGTAGGGGCAGAGGAGAGCTATTTTATCGCCTGCTTTAAAAAGAACCAGGGGGTTACGCCGGCAGAGTATCGGAAGCGCCAGCGCGTCGAGACATAAACAGCTGAGAAGGGAAGCATCTGACCGGAGACGTTTTCAGCAGGGAAGACGCAAAAAAAGAGACCTCTAAAAGAGGAGGTCTCAGAAAACTGTCAATTTATATCTAATATCATCTTATGTGAGGGAACGCCATAGGCGCCGGTCCGGATGGAGAAGGTGGCACCTGCCAGGGGCTGCTCGCGAAGCATCTGACCGTGAGCGGCGCTCGTAATGATAAGTTCAGAGAGATCGTCACCCGCGAACGCGCAGCAGCTCGGCTGGGCCACAGGCATTTCGAGTTTCTCGAGAAGCTTTCCGCTGGCCGGGTCAACGCAGACGACCGACCATCCTCCCCAAAGCGCGGTCCAAAGATTACCGTCACGGTCAATCGTCATGCCGTCCGGCTTTCCTTCGGTGTAGGTATAGACAGGCCGGCGGTTCGAAACGGTCCCGCTGACAGGATCGAAGTCGAAAGCATCAGTTCTTCCCGTGGGGGTGTCGTTATAATAGAGGATTCCTTTTTTCTCATCGAAGGCCAGGCCGTTTGAATTGCCGACCCCGTCGAAAAGCTCGACAATGCTCCCATCGTGGTTCAACCGGTAAAACGCGGCAGAGCAGTCCGAAGAATAAGTGCCCATATAGAGCCGGCCGTCCGGCCCGACTTTTCCGTCGTTGTAGCGCGCTCCCTTTAAGGGGAACGAATTATTGACGGGTAGAAGCGTACCGTCTGAAAGAATCCTGTAGATACCGTCTTCACCGCCGCCGAAAAGCGATCCGTCCCCTTCAAACAGAAATGCAATCATCTGGGGAACCACGAGTTCTGTCACTTTTCCGGAGGGAAGGTGGATTTTTCGGATGCGTCTTCCCTGAATATCCACCATCGCGACTTCCTTCGTTTCCGCGAGCCAAAGAGGGCCTTCGCCGATAAGGCAGAGGGCATTCGATAATATCTGTAGGTCGTTCTTCATAAGCGCTCCCTTCATAAGGCGGCAGAATCGGGAAAAGTACGATTCTGTCACAGCAATGTGCCGTTATTATATCATGTCTTTTGAAAGTGTAAAGGCTGGAAGCACAAAAAACGATAAAGAAGCGGGGCGCAGAAAGAAAAAAGAAATCGAGAAAACAGGTAGACAATCGAAAAGAGAATGCTATAATAAGAGTGTAACTTGTTCGCGAGTTCTTTTTTTTAGACGTAATCGCTAATCGTTTCGTGATATTATACGAAGCATTGACGGGCAGAAACAGATTATTTATCAGGAGGATGCTAACCGCATGAAACCGTCGTTTGATCGCTACATGAAACCCTCGCTTGACTGGCTGGAGAATCCGGAAGTTTTTCAGGTAAACCGTCTTCCCGCCCACTCGGATCATATCGCTTACCGATCGATGGTTGAGGCTTCGAAAGGAGAAAGCTCTCTCATCCAGAAACTGGACGGAGAGTGGCGCTTTTCTTACTGTGAGCGCCCCGCTGAACGGCCGGCAGACTTTTATCAGCCGGACTTTGATCTTTCTGGCTTCGGTACGATCCGTGTGCCCGGGCATTGGGAAACGCAGGGCTTTGGCAGACCGCATTACTGCAATGTGCCTTATCCGTGGGATGGTCATGCGGAACTGAAACCGGGCGAGATCGACTGGAACCATGATCCGGTCGGCAGTTACGTGTGCGAGTTTGACTTGAACGAAGGATTAAAGGGGCAGCGGGTCTGCATCAGCTTCCAGGGAGTGGAGGAGGCCTTCTATCTCTGGCTGAACGGCGAGTTCGTGGGCTACAGCGAGGATACGTTTACACCGTCAGATTTTGATCTTACCCCATTTATCAAAGAAACCGGCAACCGGCTGTGCGTAGAAGTATATAAGCGGAGCAGCGCGGCCTGGATTGAGGATCAGGATTTCTTCCGGTTCGGCGGCATCTTCCGAAGCGTGGTGCTTTACGCGAAGCCGCGGGTTCATCTGGAGGACTTCTGGTGTAAGACCGCGCTTTCAGAGGACGGGACCGGTTCTGTAAGCATTCGCTTCCGCTTTAGCGGAGAACTTCAAAGCAGAGAGCATAAAGGCGGAGAGCTTAACGCCATAGAACAGAAGGGCGCTTCTGTCGACTTTACGATGTGTCATGCGGAAGATGGCGTGATCCTCCAAAAGACATTTGAGATTCCTGAAGAGCCGGATGTCTGGTTTACTCCCGAGGAGATTCTTTCGAAGGTGCGTCCGTGGTCTCACGAGACTCCTTCACTATATGATATTACTTTTACCGTGAAAGACGCTTCCGGAGAAATCTGCGAGGTAATCCCCTATCAGGTGGGCTTCCGCCGCTTTGAGCGGAAAGGGAACACCCTTCTCCTGAATGGCGAGCGCATTCTGTTCTGCGGTGTAAACCGTCACGAGTGGAATCCGGCGAAGGGCCGGGCAATTGACCGGGAGGATATGGAAAAGGCCCTCGCGGTATTTAAACGGAATAATATCAATGCTGTCCGCACGAGCCATTATCCGAACCAGACCTACTGGTACGAGCTCTGCGATCAGAACGGCATTTATATGATTGATGAAACGAACCTCGAAAGCCACGGTTCCTTCGCAAAATTCCAGGGAGCAGGCGAGGACTGGCTCGTTCCGGGAAGTCATCCCGAGTGGCGCGAGGTTTGTGTAGACCGGGCGCGCTCTATGTTTGAACGCGATAAGAACCATGTCGCGATTCTCTTCTGGTCCTGCGGCAATGAGTCCTATGGAGGCGAAAACATCCGCGCGATCGCGAACTACTTCCGCGGAGAGGACAGCTCACGTCTCGTCCATTATGAGAGCGTCGTGTATTGTCCGGAGTACAGCGACTGTACCGATGTGGAGAGCCGGATGTATGCTTCTCCGAAGGATATTGAAGAGTATTTAAAGAAGCCGGACGGAAAGCCGTTCTTAAGCTGCGAGTTTGAGCATTGCATGGGCAATGCGATGGGACGGCTTTCAGAATACTTCAAACTGACCGAATATGAAAATTACTGCGGCGGCTTTATCTGGGATTTCATGGACCAGGCGGTCTATCATATGGACGCGAACGGCCGGAGAGTCCTCGGCTATGGCGGCGATTTCGACGACAGACTGACGGATTATGCGTTCAGCGGCGACGGCATCACGACGGCGGAGGGATTTGAGAAGCCCTGCACGCAGGAAATCCGTTACTGGTATTCAGGAGAAGCGGCGAGAGCGGAGCACGACCGAAGAAACGCGGAAGCGGAAGCTGCAGCAGTACTGCCGCCTGCACCGCATCCGAACGGAAAGATTAAACTGGTGGACGGCCTCGGCTCGTTCAGCGTTCAGGGAGAAGACTTCGAAGTTCAGTTCTCGAAAGGACTGAGCGGCGGCCCCGTCTCTTTAGTGAAAGGCGGACGCGAGTGGTTTTTCCGGGCGCCTACGCCGGTATATTGGCGGCCACCGACCCATAATGACACCTTCAGCGCCCAGCCGAGCCACTCGAGCATGTGGGCCGCGGCAGAAAAGTATCAGATCGGGCTGTTTGGCGGAAATGAAGTGCTGGAGCACTCGATAAAGGCAACGTATAACTTCTCAAATCCTGGAATTCCGACGGTGAAGACCCAGGTGATCTATGAGATTTTCGAGGACGGCCGCATGGTAGTGCATGCTGCTACCGAGGGCAATGAGAATAACCCGCAGCTTCTGGCCTACGGCATGCGCTTTATGACGCCCACGCCTGTCAGCGAGTTTACATGGACAGGTCTCTCAGGCGAGACCTATCCAGACCTCTACCGCGGAGGCATCTTCGGCACATGGACGGATACTCCGCATAAGGGAGTCCATCTCGTGCCGCAGGAGTACGGCTGCCATATGAACACGCATGTGCTTACGTTAAATTGCGGCAGACAGTCGCTCACCCTGACGAAAACGGATAAGCCCTTCGCATTTTCTGTTCTGCCTCACACCCACGAGGAGATTGAGGCGGCGGAGCATCAGGAGGAGCTGCCGGCTTCCGTGAGAAGCGTGGTGTCGATCTACGGAGCCGTGCGCGGTGTCGGCGGACCGGATACCGGAGGCGTAAACGACATGCCGGGCTGCTTTATCGACGGACATGAGAAGCAGGAAGTTGAGTTCTGCATCTATCTGTAAAACGCTGTATCTATCTGTAAAACGCTGCATTTATCTGCAAAACACTGTTTCTATCTGTATAAAAGGGAGAATGAAATGGATCCGAGAGTCATTAAATTCCGGGAAGCCCAGGATCAGGCGCAGGCTGAGAGAGAAGCAAGCTTCGGAACGCGCTATAACGAGCTGGTTGAGGCTGTAAATGACATCAACTACTACGGCGACGGCAATTCCCGCCATACGCTGGATGTGTATTCGCCGAAGGATGCGGGAGATGAAGTTCTCCCGGTAATCCTGGAGATTCACGGAGGCGGCTACATCGCGAACACGAAGGCTGTCACCCGCATCCATGCAAAGTATTTTGCATCCCGGGGCTTCCGGGTGGTGAACGGCGACTATACGCTTCTGCCGGAGGGCTCCTTCGGAATGGAGCTCCAGGAGATTGCAGACATTTTCCGCTGGATCTGGGAGAACCGCGAGACCTATCATTTTGATATCAACCGCGTCTTTTTGACGGGAGATTCCGCAGGCGGCCATCTGACGCTCCTTTATGCAATGCTTCAGGGGAGCGAAAAGATGAGGAGATATTTCAACGTGACGATGCCGCCGGTAACAATAAAGGCCGCGGCGCCGACCTGTCCGGCGTTCTGGTTCCGTATCGACCCCGATTATCCGGAGAACGCAGGAATGAACTTTTTCGTGGATCTGCTCTTTCCGAACGGCGCGGAGAAGGAACTCCGCGACATGCTGGATGTGGTTCTTCTCTCGAAAGAGAGCGAATTCCCACCGCTTCACATTATTGCTGCCCCGCAGGACGATCTTCTTTTCCGATACGACCTGATTCTGAAAGAGGAGCTTGAGAAGACCGGCCGGGAGGTCGAATTCGATATCTGTGAAAAGATAACGCATGACTTGCCACACGTGTTTAACGTGATTCTCACCGATTGGGAGGAGAGCATTGAGGCGAATGAGCGGATTATCCGATTCCTGAATAAGCACTGAAAACAGAACCATACGGTTCACAATAAGCACCGAGAACAGAACCATACGGTTCACAATAAGCGCAGAGAACGGGACCATCCGCTGCACAGAAAGAACCGGGAATGAAATAATACGTTTAACGAAAACGGTATAAAGGAGATAATATGAAGAAAATCGCACTGTTAGGAGATTCTATCCGTCTGATCGGCTACGGCACGAAGGTTCCGGAGCTTCTGAAGGATGAGTATGAGGTTTATCAGCCGAACGACAACTGCCGCTATGCGAAGTACACGCTTCGCGCGCTTTACGACTGGGATCCGGACATTAAGGGCGCTGAAATCATTCATTGGAATAACGGACTTTGGGATGTGTCCGACCTTTACGGAAACGGCCGCCTCACGCCGGTGGACGAATATGTTCGTGATATGATCCGGATTTATGAGGTGCTTTCCTCCCGTTACACAAAGAAGATCATTTTCGCGACTTCGACACCGATCAAGCCGCCTTATCCGTATCAGGATAATTCGATTATTGAGGCCTACAATGCGGCGATCGTCCCCGAGCTTCAGAAGCGCGGCGTGGTGATCAATGACATGTATTCCCTTATTTCTGAGAATATTGAGGAATATATCCGCGATGATGACAGAATCCACCTTACAGAAAAAGGAATCGAAGTGGCTGCAGAGCGCGTAGCGGACATGATCCGCCGCATGGACCGCGGAGAACTGTAAGGCACAAAGCTCTTTATTCTTGTAAAAGCCTGATTTAAAAGGCAATATTGAAGAAATATACGCCTTAGCAGGCATTGTCCAAAACACAAGGGGGAGACCTGATGCTGGAGAATCTTAGAATCGAAACGAACCCGACCGCCCACCAAAAGAATATGGTTTGCGGCGGGACCTATCGTATTTCTGTGCTGACTGAAATGTTGGTGCGCCTGGAGTATAATGCAGACGGCGCGTTTGAAGACCGACCGACTCAGATGGCATGGAACCGGGATTTTGCGCCAGTCGATTTTTCTGTTAAGCATACGGAAAATGGGATTGAGATCCGTACAAAGCGCCTTCTCGTGGAATATGACGAGAAAGAGTTCTCCCATGAGGGCTTATCCATTACATTGCTCGATGAACCCTTCAAGAATACCCCCTGGCACTATGGCGATGAAATCGAGGATTTGAAGGGCACTGCGAGAACATTGGATACGATTGACGGCGACCAGTATACGATGACTAAGGGCACCTTAAAGCTGGGTCCGGGGCTCATTTCCAGGGACGGGTTCGCTGTTCTGGATGACAGCATCAGTGTTGAAATCGGCGAAGACGGTTGGATTGCCGAGAAGATTTCCGATGGCAAGGACCTGTATTTCTTCGGATATGGCCATGATTACAAGCGTGCCATCAAGGACTTCTATTATTTATGCGGAAATCCGCCAATGCTTCCGCGTTTCGCGTTTGGAAACTGGTGGAGCCGGTATTACCAGTATACGGAAAAGACTTATCTGGAGCTTATGGATACGTTTGCCGCGAAGAAGATTCCGCTTTCCGTCGCAGTTATTGATATGGACTGGCATCTCGTAAAGATTGATCGGAAATACGGAGCCGGTTGGACCGGTTTTACCTGGAACCGGGAGCTTTTCCCAAATCCGAAGGCATTCTTAAAGAAACTGCATAAGCGCGGAAGAAGGGTAACCCTGAACCTTCATCCCGCCGACGGCATTCGCGCTTTTGAAGAGGTATATCCGACGATTGCTGCTCATATGGGAGTGGATCAGGAAAAAGAAGAGCCGGTGGCTTTCGACATCACCGATCGCAAGTTTGTTAAATACTACTTCGAAGATGTGCTGCATCCGATGGAAAAGGACGGAATCAATTTCTGGTGGATGGACTGGCAGCAGGGGAGCAAGTCTAAAATCAAGAATCTGGATCCTCTGTGGATGCTGAACCATATCGATTATCTGGATAACTGCCGAAACGGAAACCGCGGGATAACGCTTTCCAGATATTCCGGACCGGGCAGTCACCGGTATCCGGTCGGTTTCTCAGGAGACACTTACATCACGTGGGACTCCTTACGCTATCAGCCGTATTTCACGGCCAATGCCTCGAATATCGGATTCGGATGGTGGAGCCATGACATCGGCGGTCATATGTTTGGCTATAAAGACCGCGAACTTATGACGCGATGGGTTCAGCTTGGTGTGTTTTCCCCTATAATGCGCCTTCACAGTTCGAATAATGAGTTCCACGGAAAAGAGCCGTGGAAATACGGACCGGAAGCGGAAATAGTCATGACCCGCTTCATGCGGTTAAGACATCGGATGATCCCGTATCTTTATACGATGTGTCATCGGAATTACGCTGAGGGCGAAGAACTGGTTCAGCCGCTTTACTATGATGAACCGGAAAACGAACTGGCCTATTCGCATAAGACGGAATACCGATACGGTTCCGAACTGCTCGTTTTACCGATCACGTCCAAACGCCTGCCGGGCCTTCTCCTTGCGAAGGAAAACATCTGGCTTCCCGAAGGAATCTGGTTCGACGTTTTTAATAAGCGCGTATATCGCGGCGAAAGAGCATTTGATGTTTATCGCAGTATCGATACGATGCCGGTATTCGCGAAGGCAGGCGGTATCATTCCGCTGACCGATGAGATCGACGATACGGACTTGAATAAGAATCCGTCTAAGCTTCATATCAATGTATATCTGGGTGCCGATGGTCATTTTGAATTATACGAGGATGACAATAATTCGGACGCATACCGTAAAGGAAAGAGCGTCCGGACGGGAATGGACCTTACGGGAGCGGAAGGGAAAAACACGCGCTTCGTGATTCAGCCGGCGAAGGGCGAACTTTCGCTCATACCGAAGAAGCGGGACTATGTCATTGAAATGACCGGAGCGAAGGATCTGCGTAAAAAAATGAAGGTTTATGCAGACGGTAAAGAGGTTGCGGCAGAGTTCGTATACGATGAAGAGACTCATGTATTCACGGCTTCTGTTTCCGGCATTCCGGTTAAGAGTCAGCTGACATTTGAAAGCAAGGGGTGCGGCGTCTGCCTTGAAAATAATGTTTGGGCGGATGTCTTTAAACTTCTTTATGATGCGGAAATGATATATGATGTGAAGAATAATCTTTTCAACCGGATTTCAAAGCTGACGGATCATAAAGAGATTGCGGATGCTTTGGCAGAGGATGAGAATCTGGATGAGGATCTTCGAAGCGCTGTCATGGAGATTGTCACCGCATGGCAGTAAGTGAAACCGATTATTTGGAGGATATGAATGAGTGCTACCATCAAAGACGTTGCTGAACTGTCCGGCGTGTCAGTCGCAACGGTTTCAAAATACATAAACGGGGGAAACCTCCGCGAGAAATACCGTGTCCGAGTAGACAAAGCTATTCGTGAACTGAATTATTCGGTCAATGAGGTGGCCCGGAACCTGAAGATGAACCGGAGTAAGATGATCGGCATCTTGGCGTCCGATATCACCTCAGTCTTTATCACCGATATCATCTCCCATATTCAGGATGCGCTGATGGAGAAAGGGTATCTTCCGCTTATTCTGGACTGCCAGAGAAAGCAGGAAACTGAACGGAAACACCTGGATGCTCTTCTTCGGTGGAATGTGGATGGAATTATTCTTTTTCCGGGTTTCAATGAAGTTGAATTCTGTAAAACGATTGACGAGAAGGGGATTCCTCTCGTTTTAGTCGACCAGAAGATTCCGGGAGTGGAAGAGGACTGTGTGGTCTGTAATAACTACGAGAGCGCATTTCGGATGACCGAAAAACTCATTGAAGCAGGACACAAAAAGATCGGCCTCTGCAGAGGACCTGCAGGCACCTATTCCGCTGACGAGCGTTCACGCGGTTATGAGGATGCGATGGCAGAACATGGGCTCAAAGCTTGGGCTGAGATGGGCGGCTACACTACTGAGGGCGGCTATCAGGCTGCGAAGCGGTTCTTATCCTCGGAGGAACTGCCCACAGCGCTTTTATCCTGTAACTACCATATGACCATCGGACTTCTGCGGGCTTTCGCAGAGATGAATAAGAGGATTCCGGCGGACATTTCGCTGGCGGCTTTCGATAAGCAGGAATTTGATTTTGCCTTCCCCACATCCTTTTCCTGTGTGGTGCAGCCGATGAAAGAGATGGGACGATATGCTGCGGAGCAGGTGATCAGAAAAATCGAAAACAATACTACAGAGAACAGCCCCAAAGTCCATATGATGGAGGCTCAGCTCATTATCACGGATTCTATCGCCAGAATCTGAGAGTTACAAAAAAAGATTCTATCGCCAGAATCTGAGAGTTACGCAAATAAAAAGTATTTATCTTTCGGGATAAATATTTTTTATCATTATACGCAAAACGTTTCACAAACGATAATTGAAGGAGAAATGTAATGAAAAAGAAAGAAGCTAACCTGGTGCTGCATACTCATTGGGATCGGGAGTGGCGCTATCCGCTTTGGGAGAACCGCATGTATCTGTGTGATCTGATGGATGAACTTTTACATACGCTGGACACCGATCCGGATTATGCCGCGTTCCTTTTAGACGGACAGAGCGTCATCGTAGAGGATTACCTTCTGGTGCGTCCCGAGAACCGTGAAAAGGTGGAGAAGTACATAAAGGAAGGGCGCATTGAAGTGGGCCCGTGGTACACGTTACCGGATCTTTACCCGCTGTGCGGCGAGAGTCTCGTGAGAAACCTTCAGAAGGGTATGCGCCTTTCGGAAAAGCTCGGAAAATGCACGAAGGTGGCTTATGAGAGCTTCGGCTGGGGACAGACCGCGCAGTTCCCGCAGATTTATAAGCAGTTCGGTCTGAATTTTGCAGTCGTAGCGAAGAATGTCGATTTCGCACGCACGAAGAACAGCGAGTTCATTTGGGCCGCTCCCGACGGAACAAAGATGCTCGCGACGAAGCTTGGCGCGTCAGGACGCGCAAACTTCTTTATGAATGCGTATCTCCGCATCATGACCGGTCTGAACTATAACACGAATGAATATGAGTACGCGCCCGGCAAGCAGGGCTTCATCTATCACCGTGCGGACGGAAACGGCTTCTGGAATGACTGCCATAAGATGAATTATGACGAGTCGATCCACGAAGAATTCTTAAAGCCTTCTGTCGATACCGCAGTCGAGGGAATGAGCTATTCAACGAATCACGATTTTATTCCGCTTTTCGACGGAAGCGATTCTACCACCTCCCAGCCGCAGATCAGCGCATTGATCCGCCGCATGAATGAGGTCTATCCGGATATCGACTTTAAGCATGTGTCGCTTACGGATTTTGTGGAAAAGGCTGAGAAGGTCTATAAGGAAGAGGACCTCGTAGTGGTCGTAGGTGAGCTTCGTGACGGCCCGACGCATGGCTGCAGTGCCAATGCGCTCTCCACCCGTCCGCGCATCAAGCTCCTGAACAAGAAGGCAGAAAATGCGCTCTTTAAGTTTGCGGAGCCCCTTTGCTTCATGGCGAAGCTGAAAGAGGACGGATTCCACGAAGTCGCGGAAGATTATCTTTTAAAGGCACATCCGCATGACAGTATCAACGGCGTAACGCAGGAAAAGACGGCTGACGATAATATGTTCCGTCTCGCGCAGACCGTAGAGATCAGCGAAGTGCTGGCAGACCGCGCCTGCGAGACGATCGTCCGTCGGATCGACATGACCGGCTTCAGCGATACGGATACGCCGATCGTGCTCTTTAATACGCTTCCGTTTGAGAGAAGTGAAAATCTTCACCTGTATATCGATCTTCCGCAGAGCGAGAGCGTATGGGATTTCGATATCATTGATACGGACGGCACCGTCCTTTCAAAGCAGATCATCAGCCGTAAGGAAGTATCCTTACCGGTTTCTGCGCTTCACGCGAGACCGTATCCGTACTTTGTCGACCGGATGGAAACCTGCGTTTCAGTCGACCACATCCCGGCGATGGGCTATAAGGTGCTCCGCGTCGTGAAAACACAGGGCTTTAACCGCCGCGCAATGTTCTGGCAGGATATCCGCCGCACCGACGGCCGCGAGATCGCGAGAGACTGCCGCACGATGGAGAACCGCTTCTTAAAGGTCACCATGAACGAGAACGGTTCGATCGATATTCTCGACAAAGAGAGCGGAAGAGTCTTCTCGAAGCTTAATTATTTCGAGGAGACCGGCGACTACGGCGATTATTGGATCTACTATCCGCCGTATCATAATAAGACCTTCACAACGCTCGGCCAGCAGGCTGACATCTGGGTAGAGGAGAACGGCGATGTGCAGGCGACAATCGGCGTCCGCATTAACATGATGCTTCCTGAGGATTCAAATCTCGAGAAGCGTTCCGATAATCTGAAACTTTTCCCGATCGAGCTTTACTACACGCTTGGCCGCGATTCCAGACAGGTCAATGTGAAGCTGAAGCTTAATAACCAGATTAAGAACCACAAGCTTCGCGTGATGTTTGACACCGGCATCAACAGTGACACCGTGGAGAGCGCGGGCCACTTCTATTCGGATGTACGTCCGGTCGCGAAGGAAGGCTCCTCCGGTATCGGCGGCAATTTAAAGCCCGGCCAGTTCTATCAGGATATGCAGACGCTTCCGATGAACTATTATGTCACCCGCAGCGGTCTCACCATCTTAAACGACTGCTTCTGCGAGTATGAAGGCATTAATAATGCGGAAGGCACGCTGGTAGTTTCTGTCATGCGCTGCGTGCGTAACTATATCTGCACCGAGTTCCGTTCCGCAGGAGATTTCCCGCACGAGAACGGCGGACAGAGCCTCGGCGAGCTGACCTTTAACTATGCGATTTCGCTCGGAACGGAGACCTACAAGGACGCGGAGCGGTTCATTGCCCCGATCAAGGCGGTCCAGATTTCGAAAGGCGACGGCACGGAGCTTCCGATGGAAAAGAGCTTCCTGAAGGTGGAAGGCGTAGTCGTTTCCGCTATCCAGAAGGCCAATGACTCGGAGGGCTATATCGTCCGTATGTTTAACCCCACAGGCGAAACGAAGCACGTGGATCTTCCGGGCACGGAAGTTACTTTGAATGAAGAAGTGGTCGGCCGGTTCAATGGCGAAGTCGGCCCCTATAAGATTGTCAGCGTAAAGCTTGACTGAAGCGGAGAGGAATCATGAAGAAGATTTGGACACCCAAGGATGGGAAAATTGATATTTTAGAGAGCGATGGGGAGAAATTCATAGAAGTTAAATCTCATATGGGCTATCCCGCGATCTACCGCTACCCGGAAATCGCCATTGAGCATCCGGTAAAAGCGGTTCTTATGGACCTCGACGGAACGAGTGTTAAGAGCGAGAGCTTCTGGGTATGGATTATCCAGTCCTCTATCGCGCGGCTGATGGGAAACCCGAAATTCGAATTAGAGGACGCGGATCTGCCGTTCGTCTCCGGCCACAGCGTCAGCGAGCATCTGCAGTACTGCATCAATAAGTATTGCCCGGGAAAGACCGTTGAGGAAGCACGAAACCATTACTACGACATTACAGATTACGAGATGGACGAGATCTTAGCCGGCCGCGGCCGCGAGGGCGCCTTCACCCCGACGGAGGGGCTGAAGGACTTCCTCTATGAGCTGAAGGCGAGAAACATTAAGATCGGACTCGTTACCTCCGGACTTTATAAGAAGGCAATGCCTGAAATCATCTCTGCGTTTAAGACGCTAAAGATGGGCGATCCGGCAGATTTCTATGATTCGATCATTACCGCGGGCTATCCGCTCGGCAAGGGCCGTGTCGGCACAATGGGCGAGCTCGAACCGAAGCCGCATCCGTGGCTTTATGCGGAGACGATGCGCGTAGGCTTAGGAATCCCGTATGAAGAGAGACACCATGTAATCGGTATCGAGGACAGCTCAGCCGGCGTCGTCAGCATCCTTCTCGCCGGAGTGGCGCCGATCGGCTTAAATGACGGAAACATCCGCCAGGCTGGCGTCGAGAGCCTCTGCACTCATATGGTGGACCGGCTTGATGATGTTTTAGGATTACTGTAAGAGGAGAATAAAATGAATCATTATACCGAAGCTCCCGAGAAGGCCGCACCTTACCGTACTGCGTATCGGGAGAGTCTGGATTCCTATATCAGGGAAGCACGTGAAAAAGCAGAAGAGGAGCGCTTCGCCTATGCGGGGCAGATCTTTTCGGATCCGGAGCCTTATCGCGAAGCCTTCAAAAAAATGCTGGGCGAGCCGCTGACGCGCGAAAGAAAGCCTGCGAAGCTTAAAAGCTCCGAACTTTTAGGAGAAATGGACGGCTGTGAGATTTTCCGCATGCAGTTCGAGATCCTGGACAGGCTTCTTTTTACCGGCCTTCTTTTCAAACGGAAGGGAGAGGGAAAACGCCCGTTAATCCTGTCTCAGCATGGCGGCGTGGGCACTCCGGAAATCTGCAGCTCTCTTTACGAGGATGGCTCCAGCAACTATTATGAGATGACCCGCCGCGTTTTGAAGTATGATGTGCATGCATTTGCGCCGCAGCTTCTTCTGTGGCTCGAAAAGGGAGACGATGAGAACGACGTGACGTCGCCGTTCCGGAGGACTGCCGACATCCGGCTGAAAAATATCGACAGCTCGATCACGGCAGTAGAGCTTTACGAGCTTCAGGCGTGTCTCGATTATTTCGCGTGCCAGGACTATGTCGATGAAGAGAAGCTCGGCATGGTAGGATTAAGCTATGGCGGAATGTATACGATGCTGCTTACCGCCATCGATACGCGCATTAAGGCGGCAGTCTCTTCCAGCTTTTTCGGCGTATTTTCCTTTACGGACGGATTCGACTGGAACTGGCAGAATGCCGCGCGCACCTTTAAGGATGCGGAAATCGCAGCTCTCTGCTGGCCGAGAGATATCACCCTTCTTATGGGGAAAGACGACCCGCTTTTCGGCTGTAAGCATAGTGAGGAGCAGTATCAGCGCCTGAAGAGGCTGGCAGGAGAGCGGAATCTCGAAGAGCATATCCGCTATGAGAGCTTCGAAGGGCTGCATGAGTTCTGTCAGGACGACCGGCACATTGCCCATATGATGGATGTTATGGGGATTAAGCCAGTATAATGGATGTTATGGGGATTAAGCCCGTAGAATGAATAAAAAGGAAGGATAGCAATATGTCACTTACAAAACTTGAAACGACTGAATGGACGAATCTTTGGTACGAACATGCGAACGACAGCGAAACGCCGCGTGTGCTTCTGATCGGCGACTCGATCAGCATGGGATACCGGCATCTGGTGGAGGAAAACTTAGGCGGAAAGTATCATGTCACCTGTATTTCTACCTCAAAGGCATTGGATAATCCGTACCTTCTCCGCGAACTTTCACTTCTCACCGAGCAGGACGATCTGACCTACTCGATCGTTCACTTTAATAACGGCGCTCATGGCAGCCATTTGAATCCGGATCAGTACGAAGCGTATTATGACCGTTTTATCCGTACGCTGAAGGCGATGTTCCCGGACGCGAAGTTCATTATGGCGACCACCACTCACATGATGGACGACGAATATAATCGGAGCAGCCTTTTACGGAACGAACGCGCCATGAAGCTCGCTGCAAAATACGAGCTGGCGGTGGACGATCTCTATCCGGTAGGTGCGGAGCATCCGGAGCTTCATTGCGAGGACCGCGTTCATTTCACGGACGAAGGCTGGGCGGTTTTGGCGAAAAAGGTCACAGAGGCGATTCTTTCTGTCTGACGATTTAAAAAAATGTCGAAATTGTGAACAGTTTGTTCTTGACATCCCTGAATACAGGTGTTAGAATTATAATATCATAAAAACTAATCGTTTCGCGTTTGGAATTTTGGTGTTTTTACACAAAATGTGCTGCCGAAAGCCGGTTGGCATATTTTTATTACGCAATCGCGAAACGATTAGAAAATCAAAAAAGGAGAAACCAAAATGAAAAAGATCTTAGCTCTGCTTATGGCATTAGCTCTTTGCCTGAGCCTTGTAGCATGCAACCCGGT
>DCGM01000007.1:0-7125 GCA_002315255.1 Lachnospiraceae bacterium UBA1778 | reverse complement strand
GACCGAAGCTTCGACCGAGGATCCGTATAAGGATGTCACCATCTCGATCGTCTACAATCCGGATGATACCTGGAACAGCGTCATCAACGACTATGCGAAGGAAGCTATTGCGAAAGCATTCCCGGGTCTCAATGTTGAGTACCTCGAGAACTCTGGCGCATATGACCTCGCTCTTCTGAGCCAGACCAATGATATGCCGGACATCTACTACGGCGCTATCAACACCGAGCTTCTCGGCGCTGGCCTTTACCTGAACCTGGACGAGATCATCGACAAAGCATGGCTTGATGAGAATTACTCCAACATCGGCTTCTATACCGCTCCGAACGGCCACATCTACACCCTTGGCTCCGGCGCTGATGCTTATTACACCGGCACCTGGTACTACAACAAGGACGAATTTGCAAAGCATGGCCTTTCTGTTCCGACGAACTTCGACGAACTCCTGAACGTCTGCAAGACGCTGAAGGAAGCTGGATATGAGCGTCCGGTAACCTGGTGTCTCGGTGTTCAGCAGCAGACCTTCCTTCAGGAAGCTCTTCTGATGCTTTGCCCGGAAGTTATCGATGACCTCTGCGCAAACAAGACCGACTTTAACGATCAGCGAATCATTGACGCTTTCGCGAAGTTCCAGGAACTCATTGACCTGGATTGCTTCGGAAAGGGTAATGCAGAGCTTGACGAGACCGCTGCTTGCGCTCTGTTCGCAGCTGGTGATTCTCCGCTTCTTTACACCTTCTCCTGGGATGGCGGTCTGTTAAATGACGCTTGCACGAACTTCAACGCAGGCTGCTTCATGACTGTTGGCGGACATGCTTCCGGTTACGGCTCTTTCGCTACCGGCTGGCAGGTTACCAGAGATGCTGAGAAGCCGGAAATCGCTGCTGATGTCCTGAAGGTTCTCCTTCTGGCAGAAGCTCAGCGTAACCATGATAATGGTATCGTCACGAACATCAAGGTCGATGGCGACATCGAGTTCGTAAACCAGCTCGCAGCTGACCGTGACGTTCTTTACCATCAGGTAGAGAATTGGCACAGCTTTGTAATGTGGAATGCATTTGATTTCGCTGGCATTGTCAATGCAGTCATGCTTCCGGTTGCTAACTTCGCTCTTGAGGATGTCGACTACACCATGGAAGATTATCGTCTGAATCTTCAGAATTACTGGGAGAACACGAATACGTTCTTCAATGCTTACCAGTAAGAGTTCAACGCTTGCCAGTAAGAGGATTTTACCGGTAAGTAAAGCTCTTTCATAAGTTTTTTCGGGGGATGGCGGCGGTTTTGCCATCCCTCGTTTTTTTCAGAAAACCGCTTGTTTGACCGGCTGCTGATTCACCTGTTTGTTTTTCTTTAAGCCTCTTGTTGTTATTTTCGCTTCTGTCAGTTAATATAAAGACAGATCGGACTGTTTATTTTAAGAAGGATAACCCATATGAAGCGTTTTTATAAAAACCCTGTATATGCTGCATTTATCACTCCGGCACTGATTCTGTTTACAGTTTTCACTATCGTACCGGTTATCGTTATGGTCCCCATGGCTTTCCAGGACACCAACGGTGTCGTGGTAAAAAGCTGGGTCGGGTTTGAAAACCTGAAAAAAGTGTTTACGGATAAGGAATTCCTCACATGTATGAAAAATGTGGGAAAGATTTTCCTTGTTAATTTAATTGCTCTTGTCTATTCTTGGATTATGGCGTTCAGACTTAGTCATGTGGAAGGCTTCCTGAACCGCCTGGCCCGTTTCGCATATATGTTCCCCCTCGTGCTGTCCGTTACCACCATTGGTAAATACGGTGTCTGCCTCTTCGGCTATAATGGTCTGATCAATGATGCACTGGCGCTGATTGGTCTGGAACGCGTCAGCTTCCTCTCCACTGTGAAGTGGGCAATGTGGACCTGCGCCATCATTTCTGCTTGGTGGGCGTTCGGCTCCGGCGTCGTCGGCCGATATGCTGCGATTAAGAATGTCCCGAAGGATCTGATTGAAGCTGCCTCTTTAGACGGCGCTTCTAAGAGCCAGATCGACCTCTATATCATCTTCCCGCTGATGAACAATCACCATACGCTTACCATCATTTCCACCATCAGCAGCGCGCTTATGACATATGCTTTGACTCAGATTGTGGCTACAGGCCTTTCGGGCGTGAAATTCTTTAATACGCCGATTTCCTACATAGTCTCGTTCGTCACCTCTATGAAATATGGTCAGGCGGCGGCTTATTCTTTGGTTTATTTCATTTTCTGCGTGGGAATTTCTCTGCTGGTTCAAAAGTTTACCAAATTCGAAACCTATGAGTATTAATGAGAGGAGGATGCAGCTGTGAAAAAGAGTAAAACCGGTGGAAAGCCCGTTAAAAAGGGTTTCTCCTATTTCTACGAAAGAGTCATCATCTTTGTCTGGGCTCTGATTGAATTGCTTCCGCTTTACTGGATGCTGATGCTCCCCTGGAAGACTTGGGACGACGCGCTTAACAGCCCGTTCGCCATTCCTACAACTTTTACTACGGAGAACTTTGCAAAGGTCCTCTCCAAGTTCAATTTCGGCCAGGGTATTTTAAACTCTCTTCTCTATGCGGCAACGATTTCCGGAACTGCCTGTCTGCTGGGCTGCCTGGCCGCCTATGGACTCACGCGTATGAGAAAGAAGACCGGTCCGTTCTTCGACAAATATCTGAAGATGGGCCTCGTAATGCCTTCAATGTGTCTGGTCTCCACCACATTCCTGATTCTGAGAAAGATCGGTCTTTTAGGCACCTTCTGGGCTGTAGTTCTGCCCACCACTGCTATTTTACAGTGTGCCACGACGCTCAGCTTCAGCGTATGGTTTAAGACGGTTCCTACGGAATACGAAGAAGCGGCTGTCGTTTATGGGTGTGGCCCGTTCCGTCTCTTCTTCGAGATTATGATGCCGCAGATTGCCCCCGCTTTATTAATTCAGTTCACGGTTATTTTCATCATGATCTGGAACAACTACGAGACCTTTAAGGTTTACGCGATGGGAAAGACGCCACAGCCTGTTACCATGATGGTAGCCCAGCTCTTCACGATATCGAAGAATCAGGACTGGGGTATGATTGGCGCCGGCATTCTGATAAGCTCACTTCCGACAATTATAGTATATTGTATCTTTAATAAGTTCCTGCAGAAAGCCTATACCGGCGCCGGCAGTCTGAAATAAGACTGCCTCTGCAGAAAGAGGTTTTTATGGTTAACCAATTTGGTTTTTCGCAGGGGGAGTGTTCCAAGGCATTGGCTTCCGAAGATTACTTCCTGTGGGACGGCTCGGTCATTTTTGCCGAGGGGCAGTACCATCTGTTCTCCTCGCGATGGCCGGCTGAATACGGATTCGGCTGGAATTGGCTGTTTAACAGCGAAATCATCCACAGCGTTTCCGACACCCCTGAGGGACCCTATCATTTCCAGAATGTAGTGCTTCCCCGGCGTGGCCGCGAATATTTCGACGGCATGAATACACATAATCCGTGCATCCGCTATTATGACGGGAAGTTCTATTTATATTATATGGGATGCACCTATGATGGGGATATCCCCACACATATGTCTCAGATCGACGTGGAAAGAGCGGAAGAGGTCTGGAATAAGAAACGCATCGGGCTTGCGGTAGCAGATTCTCTGACCGGAGAGTTTGTCCGCCGCGATACGCCGCTTCTCGAGCCCCGGGACAGCTCGCACTGGGATTGCACCGTTACCACGAATCCATCCGTGGCGATTCTCCCCGATGGAAAAACGTATATGATTTACAAATCCCGCAGCCGGCGCGGCGGAACGCTGAAGTTAGGCGTCGCCTATGCAGAGAAACCGGACGGCGAGTTCAGAAGACTTTGCGACGAACCGATTCTTCGCTTTTCGGACCCGGACTTCCATGTGGAGGATCCGTTCCTTTGGTATGACGAGAAGCGGAAAAAATTCTGTCTGATCGCGAAGGATGACAGCCATAACGGAAGTAAAGGCATCACAGGCGAATGGGGAAACGGCTTCTACGCGGAGAGCGATGACTGTATTCATTTCGAAATTGCGGAATCCCCCATCGCTTATACGAGGCATTGCCACTGGACGGACGGACACGAATCCGTGCAGAATAATCTCGAACGGTGCTCGCTGATTTTCGATGAAAACGGCGCTCCTACCCATATGTTCTTCGCGAGCGGCGACGGCCCGAAGCCCTATGTCTTTGACAGGACCTATACGATCTGCAGCCGGCTCGAAAAAAAGAGTTGAACGACACTTATTGGAAGGTATAATATGAAATATATTCTGTGTTTCGGTGATTCAAATACGAACGGCTGCGGCTATCATACCGGCATGCCGAGAAGAGAGCGGTTTAACCGCTGGACGGGAATTCTCCAGAAGAACCTGGGCTATGACGATTACTGCCTCTATGAGGACGGTTTTAACGGCAGAAGCACCCAGTACTCCAGCGACAATGTGAGAATGTCAAACGGCTACGAGCTCGCCGATGTCGTTGTCACGAATAATTTTCCGCTGGATCTCGTAATTATTATGCTCGGTACCAATGATCTGTTCCGTCAGCCCGGCTGCACCGCGCGTCTCGCGGCAGGCGGCGTGATGCGGATCATTGAAAAGATGAAATATACCGCATTCACCACCGGAAACGTGGTGCCGAAGTTCCTGGTCGTTTCTCCTACGGCTGTGGGCGAGACTGCTCGTGAAGTATTGGGCGCTTCGGATGCAATCATTAAGGAAAGCCATGAGTTTGCACCATGGTATCGTGAAATGGCGGAACTTGAAGGCGCGTATTTCTTTGACGCTGCGCCGATCACAAAGACCGGTGACGACGGCGTTCATTTCGATGATGCCAGCCACTTCGCACTTGGCGAAGCGCTTACTCCGGTCGTGAAAGAGATTCTGGGCTGAGTTTTTGTGAGGGCTTAAAATGGAAAAAACCTATTACTTAGCGGTCGATCTGGGTGCTTCCAGCGGAAGACATATCCTCGGCTGGCTGGAAGACGGAAAACTCTGTTTAGAAGAGATTTACCGCTTTGAAAACGGAATGCATGATGTAGACGGCCAGAAATGCTGGGATATCGACGCGCTTTTCAGCTCGATTAAGGCGGGCATGAAAAAGTGTGCGGAGCTTGGCAAAGTGCCGGCCTATATGGGAATTGACACCTGGGGAGTCGATTTTGTGCTTCTCGACAAAGAAGGAAAGCGCCTCGGTGAGGCTGTCGGGTATCGCGACGACCGCACGCAGGGAATGGATGAAGAAGTATATAAGATCATCCCTGAGAAGGAGCTTTACCAAAGAACCGGTATCCAGAAGGCGATTTATAATACGATTTATCAGCTTATGGCGCTGAAGATAAAGAAGCCGGAGCTTTTAGCGAAGGCGGAGTCCCTTTTAATGGTGCCGGATTATTTCTGCTACCGGCTCACCGGCGTAAAGAGCGCGGAGTATTCGATTGCATCCACTTCGCAGCTTCTGAATCCGAAAACGAAGGATTGGGATTGGGAGCTTTTAGAGAAGCTTGGCATTCCGACCGGCATCTTTCAGCCGATCAAGGCGCCGGGAACCGTTCTCGCACCTTTAAGCCCGGAAATCAGCGCAGAAGTCGGCTTTACCTGCGAGGTCGTTTCAGTTCCTGAGCATGATACGGCTTCGGCAGTCCTGTCCGTACCTTTTACGGAGGAGGGCGGCCTCTACATTTCGTCCGGCACCTGGTCACTTATGGGTGTCGAGCTGAAGGAAGCGATCTGCACAGAAGAGAGCCGGGAAGCGAATCTCACCAATGAAGGCGGCTACGGTTATACCTACCGCTTCCTGAAAAATATTATGGGTCTTTGGATGATCCAGTCCGTCCGCCACGAACTGTCGGATGCGTTTAGCTTTAAAGAGCTCTGCGAACGCGCGGAGGAGAGCACGATTACGTCGCTCATTGATGTGGACGACGAGCGTTTCTTCGCACCGGAAAGCATGATCGAAGCGGTGAAGAGCCTGTGCCGGGAGACCGGTCAGAAGGCGCCTGAAACGGAAGGCGAAATCGCGAGCGTCATCTATCGGAGTCTCGCGGAGAAATACGCTTGGACTGTCCGCCAGCTCGAGAAGATTACGGGACAGAAGTATTCCGCGATCCATATCGTCGGCGGCGGAAGCAATGCGGACTATCTGAACCGCCTGACCGCGGAAGCCTCCGGCTGCCGCGTCTACGCCGGCCCTTCAGAGGGTACTGCAGTCGGAAACCTCCTTTCGCAGATGCTCGCAAGCGGCAGTCTGACGTCCGTTTCCGAAGCCAGAAAATGTGTATTCCATTCATTTGAAATTAAAAAATACTGACAGGCTTTAAGAATACTGACAGAGCTATAAGAACACTTACAGAGCTATCAGAGTACTGACAAAGATATAAGAGTACTGACAAAGATAAAAGAGTACTGACAGAAATATAAGAAAATTAACAAAGGGGATGAATCTTATGGCAAAGAATCGTTATGTGGGTGAATATCCGGTAATCGGCATCCGCCCAATCATTGACGGCCGTCGTGGACCTATGATGCTGAGAGAAAGCTTAGAGGATCAGGTCATGGCGATGGCAGAAGCTGCGAAGAAGCTCTTCGAAGAAAATCTTTATTATTCGAACGGCGAGCATGTAAAGGTCGTTATGGCTGACAGCTCGATCGGCCGTGTGCCCGAGTCTGCTGCTTGCGCAGAAAAATTCAAAAAGGAAGGCGTGGCGATTACATTGTCCGTTACGCCGTGCTGGTGCTACGGCTCCGAAACGATGGATATGGATCCGATGACCATCAAGGGCGTCTGGGGCTTCAACGGCACCGAGCGTCCGGGTGCTGTCTATCTCGCATCTGTTTTAGCAACCCACGCTCAGAAGGGTCTTCCGGCGTTCGGCATCTATGGACATGAAGTCCAGGATCGCGACCAGGTTACGGAGATTCCGGATGACGTTAAGGAAAAACTGCTTCGTTTCGGCCGCGCTGCTGTCGCTGCTGCAACGATGAGAGGCAAGAGCTATCTGCAGATCGGTTCGATGTGCATGGGCATCGGCGGATCGATCATCGACCAGCAGTTTATGGAAGAATATCTCGGCCTCCGTTGTGAGTCTGTAGACGAAGTAGAAATCCTCCGCCGTATGG
>DCGM01000050.1 GCA_002315255.1 Lachnospiraceae bacterium UBA1778 | reverse complement strand
CGCTAAATCGCGAAGAAGATGCATACATGAACGTGTGACGGTCTCACAGATAGGGTATAGCGCCTTTTCACAGGCGCAGCCGCGGGACTCGGCGGGCAGAGACAGCCGCTCAGGGTCTAAGCATACAGAGACAGCTGCCCCGTGGCTAAGCCTGCAGAAGCAAATGCACAGGAAAGGCGCTAGCGGGGAGAAGCGGCGGATGCCCTGGGCCTAAGCGGGAAGAAGCCTGCCGTCTGAGGATGACGCGAATAACAGATCAATAAAAAAGGCTCCCGCGATTCGAACAAAACAAATCGAATCGCGGGAGCCTCTACTAAGAAGTCGGGTTTATTATTACAGGATGGAAGGACGGAAGAGCGCCCGTACCTTTCCTAAAATTTCCACATGGTCCACGATGATCGGGTCCATCGTGTCATTTTCCGGCTGGAGCCGGTAATGGCCGTTCTCTTTATAATAGGTCTTTACGGTGGCCGAATCATCGATCAATGCGACGACGATCTCGCCGTTCCGTGCGGTCTTCGTCTGCTCGACGATCAGGAGATCCTTATCATAGATGCCGACATTGATCATCGACTCGCCGCGGACCTGAAGGACGAAGACGTCATTCGAGGTGGAAGGCATATAATCGGCCGGGACGGAGAAGTAATCCTCGATATTCTCTTCAGCGAGAATCGGCTGGCCGGCTGCGACCTGACCGACGATCGGAATCGAAACGGTTTCTTTCCGAAGCATCTGGAAGCTGTCGTCGAGAATTTCAATCGTCCGCGCATGCGCCGGGTCACGACGGATATAGCCCTTCGACTCTAACGAGAGAAGGTGGGCATGGACGGTCGCAGGAGAGTTTAAACTGACTGCATCGCAGATTTCACGGACCGACGGCGGATAGCCGTTCTTTAAAATCATGCTGCAAAGATAGTCAAATATTTCCTGCTGTTTCGCGGTAAGCGCTTCTTTCGCCATACGGCCTCCTCAAAATTCGGATTTTACAGTGAGAGTATAGCATAACCGCACACGAAAGTCAAACACTTGTTCGCAATAAAAACGCTCCGAAGATCTTTCTTCGGAGCGGGCGGATTTATCACTTTCCGAACCGGATGATTTTATAACCCGCCGTCTGGATATAGTCAATGAGCTTCGGCAGGATGCTGGGAGTCGCGCTGTTGACTACATGGAACGAATAGATCGCGCCGCGGTGGAGAAGCGATTTCATGGACCAAAGGTAAGCGTCCTCGTCCATTGTAATCGTCGAATTATCCTTATAGGAAATCGTATAGAAGTAGACGTCATTGCCCATCTGTGTCGCAAGTGCGAGACTCTGGTCGGTATAAACGTCGTTATTAAAGAAGAAAACGGTCGGCTGGTAGTCGAACTGGTTATTGATGGCCGTATAAAAGTTATAAATGTCGTTTGCCTGATCCTCGAGGCCGAAAACAGCGAGACCGGCGGACGGGTTCGTCGCACCGAGTGAGCCGAGCGTGTGGCCTTCGAGAAGGATCCGGCGGACCGTTTCCAGGTGATTCTGCAGATAGTAGGAGGAGATATAGAAGACGGCGCGGACATTCTTTTCCTTCAGCACATCGAGCACCTGCTCCGCATAATCATCGCCATCGGACTCCAGGATAAAGGTGAGGGCGCATTCTTTTTCATTCGAGCAGAAGACGTGGACGAATTCGAAGTTTTCCGCAAGCGCTGTCGCTGCTGTTTCACAGACGGCCGGGCGCCCCGAGGAGTTCAATGCGCCGCTGGCGGACCATTCCTGCCGGGTGTCTGAATAGCGGGAGCGGATAGCGGTCATCTCATCCTCCGTCACGCGGCGGACCGTGCCGTATTCGCGTCCTGCCGGCCGCGTCGGTGCTTCTGTTTCGGTTTCTGACGGGGAGAAGCCGGACGGCTGTTCCGTGCTTTTCTCGCTTTCAGACGGGACTACATAGGCGCTCTGTGAGGGCACCGTCGGCTCCGTCGGGAGCGTTCCGCCGGTCATTGTCCGGACAGCTATTCCTGAAAACACGGTCAATACGACGGCGAGCACGCCGACGATTCCGGTCAGTATCCATTTTTTCGAATCCTGTTTCATACGAACTCCTTTTTTTGCAGGCGGCCTTCTCGCGCTGTTTGCGTAGACGGACTGCCAAATGCAGGCGGCCTTCTCACGCTGTAAGCGCTCATATGCCCGCCTAATGCGAGGCGCTTTCCATGATTTATGCGAGCCGGCGTAACCCACTGATATCCGCCCGGGCCACCATCGAATAATTCGTGTAATAGACGACGAAGCCGGGCTTCGCTTTCGCCGGTTTTTTCACTTCTTTTTTCCGCACATAATCGACTTCCGCAGAGCCGCTTTCCCGCGCGGAAGAGTAGTAGACCGCAAGCGCGGCTGCCTCCTCATACGCCCGGTCCGGGACTTCCCGGCCGCCTGTCTGTAAAATGACATGCGAGCCCGGCATCTTCTTCACATGGAAGAAGTAGTCCTGATTTTCGGCGAAGCGGAACGTAAGCGTATCATTCTGCGTATTGTTCCGGCCGATATAGATGTCGAAGCCGTCGCTTGAAACATAATGATACGGCTTTGTTTTCTGGCGGGAGGCTCCTTTTTTAGTGCTCCGTTTTAAGTACCCGCCCTCAGAAAGCTCCGCGCGGATTTCGGACAGATCCTGCTCCTCTGTCGAAAGGTCGATCGAGCAGAGGACGGACTGCAGATAGTCAATGTCCTCGCGCGTCGAGACGAGCTGCTCGGAGACCGCCTGAAAGGTGCGCTTCTGCTTCGTATATTTTTCGTAGTATTTCTTTGCGTTATCTGCGATCGAAAGGTCGGGATCCGTCGGAATGACGACCGTTTCATTGGTATAATAGTTTTCCGCTTCGACCGATTTTTCGCCGACTGGAAGCTTATAGGCATACGCTGTCAGAAGCTCGCCGAACAGCCGGTTCTGCTCCCGCGTTTCCGCGTCCTTTAGCTGTTTTTCCTGTAAGGAAGCCTTCTTCACCGCGCGCTCGAGCAGGTTCTGGACCGCCTTCCGAAGGTCGTACGAGCGCTGCTTCATATTGTTCTGAAGGTTCTTTTCTTTATAGTATTCGCGGAGCAAAAGAGACGGCGAATCAAACGTTTTTACCGTATATTTTCCGGGCTGCGCCGCATAGCTTGGCAATGCCATTGCGGAGAAGGAGACCGGCCGGAGAATGTCGTTTTCTCCGGTCTCATAGGCGATTGACGGCGCAAAGGAATTCGACCTGATCTCGTCAAAATACCGGAAGAGCGCATCGGCAAATACGCCTTTATCCGTAAGCTCCGACACCCGGAGGTCATCGCGGAAACCGTTTGCGAA
Organism: Lachnospiraceae bacterium UBA1778; assembly: GCA_002315255.1. GTDB lineage: Bacteria > Bacillota > Clostridia > Lachnospirales > Lachnospiraceae > UBA1267. Next base: position 4,189 of record DCGM01000050.1, on the reverse strand, counting down.
GAGGAACTCGGCGACTGCCTGGGTGCTGAAGCCGTTATAGTGCCTGCATACCGCTTCTGAAAGCGTTTCATTGTCATTAATGGTGGAAAGGAAGCTTTCCCGCGTCTCGGTCATGGAATCCTTTTTTCCTTGTGTTTCCGGGATAAAATAGTTATAACCCGGGAGGACTGTGCGGACCGAACTCACGGTCGGCGGCACATGGCGGATCGCGTCGAGAATCCGGTTTTCGCCGTCCGTAAAGATGATATTGCTGTATTTTCCCATGAGCTCGACCATAAGATGCTTCTCGCATAAATCGCCCAGCTCGTCGAGGTGCTCAAGCTTTATATCGAGCACGCGCTCAAGCCCTGGCTGCGTGACCGCAATGATCCGCGCGCTTCCGATATGCTTCCGTAAAAGCATGCAGAAGTTCGGCGCAGAAAGCGGAGAGGGCTTGTTATCATCCGAAAGATAGACGAGGGGGAGCGACGCATTGGCGGCCATCAGCACGCGGAAGAGGCCGGCCGGCGTCTTCACGGAGAGCAGGAGCTCCTCGGGCTCCGGCTGCGCGATTTTCTGGATATGTCCGTCCGAAAGCGCCTGATTCAGTTCGTTTGCCAAGGCATGTACAAGGATGCCGTCAAAAGCCATTTTCTTCCCTCATTACCGATAAATATAATCCATCTCATTATACCCTATATTAGAGAACGGGGCAAGGGGATAAAAACGCGGCGTCTTTAAAAAAATGTTCGTCATCCTCAAAAAAAAATTGACCGACAGCCGGTTTTGGAGTATAATTTTCCTGTTTTTGATTAGGATTTCTGCGATTCCGCATGAGCGGACAGGCAGAGGAAAGGAGTTCTCTAAATGGGCAAGTATTTTGGTACAGACGGGTTCCGCGGACACGCGGGCAGCGAACTTACAGCATTTCATGCGTTTCAGACAGGCAGATTTTTAGGGGATTATTTCCGGAAAAAACATAACGGTGAAGCGGCGAAGATCGTCATCGGAAAAGACACGCGCCGGTCCTCTTATATGTATGAAAACGCATTGGCGGCAGGCATCTGTTCGTCCGGATCGGACGCGTACCTCCTCCATGTAACGACGACTCCCTGTGTGAGCTATATCACGCGGACGGAGCATTTTGACTGCGGCGTGATGATTTCCGCGTCGCATAATCCCTTCTTCGACAACGGCTTAAAGCTGATGAACGAGGACGGCGAAAAGATGGAGGACAGCTTTATCGAGAAGCTCGAGGCCTACATTGACAGCGATCTTTTGAGCATTCCGTATGTGACGGACGAAGCGGTCGGAAAGACGATTGACTTTTATAACGGCCGGAACCGCTATATCGGCTATCTGACGACGCTTGCGACGCGCTCGTTTGAAAATTACCGCGTCGGTCTCGACTGCTCGAACGGTTCGGCATGGATGATCGCACGGGCGGTCTTTGACGCATTAGGCGCGAAGACTTATGTGATCAATGCGGAGCCGGACGGCACGAACGTGAACCGGAAATGCGGCTCGACGCATCTCGAATCCTTAAAGGCATACGTGAAGGAAAACCGGCTCGACGTAGGCTTCGCGTTTGACGGCGATGCGGACCGCTGCCTCGCGGTAGACGAGAACGGAAACGAAGTGAACGGCGATAAGATCATGTACATCTGCGCGAAGTGGATGAAACAGAAGAACCAGCTCACGAACGATACCGTCGTCACGACGATCATGTCGAACTTCGGCCTTTATAAGGCATTGGACGCGCTTGACATCCGGTATGAAAAGACGGGTGTAGGCGACCGTTTCGTTTATGAAAACATGAAAGAGAACGGCCATGTGCTCGGCGGCGAGCAGTCCGGCCATATCATCTTCCGGAAATACGGTCATACCGGAGACGGCATGATTACGGCAATCAAGCTGATGTCCGTCATGATCGACACGAATATGCCGCTTTCCACGCTGGCGGCTCCATGCGAGATGTATCCGCAGGTCATGAAGAATGTGGAAGTGGACGATAAGGAGCTTACGCTGGCAGACCCGGCGGTAAAGGCAGCGGTGCAGGAATGCACGGACAGCCTTGGCGATACCGGCCGCGTCCTGCTTCGTGCGAGCGGAACCGAACCGGTTCTCCGCGTCATGTCGGAAGCGGGAACATTTGATTCCTGCGAGCGCCAGGTAAACTATATTATCGATGCGATGCGGAAATCCGGCCATCTTCGGAAAATCCGGTAAGGAGGGAGAAGATGTTTAAGACAGCTGATCTTTACGATTTTTCCCATACCTATCCGGCCGCAGCGGCGTATTTACAGGAATTTGAATACCCGTTCCAGGCCCTGAAGGGGATTAAAGAATTGATCCGGAAAATCGGTGCGACGCTTCCGGAAGAGGAGTTTGACCATCCGGCGGAGGACGTCTGGATCGCGAAGGATGCGACCGTTTTCCCATCGGCATACATTGCCGGTCCGTGCATCATCGGGCATCGGACGGAAGTCCGTCAATGCGCCTTCGTCCGCGGCTCCGCGCTCGTCGGCGAGGACTGCGTCGTCGGAAACTCCACGGAATTAAAGAACGTCATCCTGTTTGACCATGTCCAGGTGCCGCATTTTAATTATGTCGGCGATTCGATCCTCGGCTATTATTCGCATATGGGCGCGGGCTCGATCACGTCGAACGTGAAGAGCGACAAAAAGGATATTCTCATTAAGGACGGCACGGAAACGATGGAAACCGGCCTTCATAAGATCGGCGCCATGCTTGGCGACCATGTCGAGGTCGGCTGCAATTCTGTCCTGAATCCGGGCACCGTAATCGGCCGGAACTCGAATATTTACCCGACTTCCTGCGTCCGCGGGACCGTTCCTGCGAACTCGATCTGGAAGCGCGACGGGGAGATTGTGGAGAAGCGCGTAGATTAAGGGAGGTGAATCCATGAAAGTTTTAGTTGTTAAGGATATGCAGGAAGGCGCTAAGAAGGGCGCTGATGTCATTGAAAAAATCGTCCGTGAAAATCCGGAGTGCACGTTAGGCCTCGCGACCGGCTCAAGCCCTGTAGCGATGTATCAGGAGCTTTCACGCCGCTGTAAGGAGGAAGGACTCGATTTTTCACGCGTCCATTCCGTGAACCTGGATGAATATGTCGGTCTGCCGGGAACCCATGAGCAGAGCTACCGTTATTTCATGGATTCGAACCTTTTCGACCATATCAATATCGACAAAAAGAACACCTATGTCGCGAAAGGCACGGGCGACGTCGCCGCGAACTTAAAGGAATTCAATGAAGTCCTCGATAAAGCGGATATCGCGGTTCAGGTGCTGGGCGTCGGTCCGGACGGCCACTTAGGCTTCAATGAGCCCGGCGACACGCTTTATGAGTGCGCGCATGAAGAGACGCTCGAGGATTCGACGATTGAAGCGAACAAGCGCTTCTTCGCATCGAAAGAGGAAGTCCCGACCCGCGCGCTGACGATGGGAATGGGAAATATCATGAAGGCGCGGAAGCTCCTCATGATCATCGGCGGAAACAAGGAAGAAGCGGCGAAACGCCTGCTCCTGTCCGATAAGATCGACCCGCACTGCCCGGCGACTTTTATGCGGATGCATCGCGACGCTGTCGTTATCATTGAAAAGGCGCTCGCGGACCGGATCGGTTACCAGGGCTGAGGCACTCGCGGACCGGATTGGTTACCAGGGCTGAGATGCCCCGGAACGATTTCGGATATCATAGCGAAAACTTAAAAAACAGTTTATACCGAATCCCCGCCCGACCTGGGCGGGGATTTTTCGGCGAAATCACCGGTTTTCACAAAAATTCACGAATTATCACAAATTATCACAAATTATCACTGATTATCATTTGACAAAGTGAAAAAGATAGGTATACTATCATTTAGATAACTGTAAACAGGAGGAAATAACATGGATTTTGAAACCGAAAATATCGAATTCAAGGCTCAGTTTACAGAAGAAATCTATAAAGAAGTTATCGCCTTCGCGAACACGGACGGCGGAATCGTGTATGTCGGAATCGATAATGAGGGCAATGCAGTCGGCCTTTCGGATGTCGATAACGAATATACCCGTATCACAAACGGAATCCGTGATGCTATTATGCCTGACGTCACTATGTGCGTGAAATTTACCATTCAGGAGAACCGGGTGGTCCGCATTATGGTAAACGAAGGGACAACCCCGGCCTCTCCCGAACAGATTCGTC
>DCGM01000103.1 GCA_002315255.1 Lachnospiraceae bacterium UBA1778 | reverse complement strand
ATGTAGCTCTTCTCTAACGGAAGATTGAATTTCGGCATTTTCTCTGCCGGCGTATCACCCGGCCAGGAAAGCTTAACCGCTTCCTTGAAATACTTCTTATCATCCGGGATAAAGTTTAATGCGCACTTGCCCGTGCTTAAAATATGCTGCGCCGTGTTCGAGGAGTTACGGCAGGATAAAAGCATTGCGTAGAAATCCTTACCTGCTACATAGTACGGCTGGACGAGGCTGTAGGGGCCACAGGAGGTCGATCCGTCATCGCACAGCGTGGAGATGATGACTGTCGGCATCGGGAAGAACAGGGATGTCTGATAGAAGTTATCAACGATCCGCAGGTTTTCAAAACTACTCATGATTCGTTTCCTCTCTTCATTATCTTTATTTTCTCACCAAGCGCCGCAAAGCGGGCCGCATTGATTTTAAGGATTTCACGGTCGAAGGTCAGAAGTCCGTTGACCTCGTCTTCGACGTCGGACACCTGCGTCAGCACATCCGCGCAGAGACCGTTTCCGATATTTTCGAGTACGTCACGTTCGATGCATTCGTAAAGTTTGTCTTCGTATTCTTCCTTCGAGGCAAAGGTCCGATACCCGTACGTATTATTCGGATTCCAGATATGCCCTTCCTCTTTCCAGACATATCCGCCGTATTCAGAAAGCACCCATGGCTTTTCCGCGGTCTTTTCGTTCCGCTTCGGCGGCTTTACTTTACGGAAGTAAACATGATCTGAAATCACATCGCTCTCCGTCCGCTTAAACCACCCTGACGCTGTGTCAATGAACCTCGTCCCGTCCAGGGATTTCATGCGTTTATAGACCGAAGCGCCGTCGAACTGCCCCCAGCCCTCATTGAAAAGCGTCCAATAGCAGATGCAGGGGAAGAACCGAAGCTGCCGATACGTTTCCTCCATCGACCGGTAGTAGGCCGCCCGGCTTTCCGGATTTTTGTGAAGCTTCCGGTCGTCCATCGCGATTCCGAACTTCGCGCTCGGAAGTACCGTGTCCCGAAGAAAACTGTACTTCCCGTTTTCAACGAAATCCTGGAAGACTGCCATGCCCATCACGTCGCACAGATAATAGAATGTGTCACTTTCTATTTTAATATGCTTCCGCAACATGTTAAAGCCACATTTTTTGATAATTTCTATATCTTTTTGATAATCTTTCCAGGAATCCGGCGTATAAATGCCCTTTTCGAAATACCCCTGGTCTAAAACGCCATGGAAGAAATAAGGTTCGCGGTTTAAAAGGAGACGCGGAGTCCCGTCAATGATCCCCTGCGAAAGCTCACGGAGCGCGAAATACGAAACGATCCGGTCTTCGCCGACCGTCAGCTCAAACGGATAGAGCGTCGGTGTTTCCGGCGTCCAAACCGCTGGATTATCGATATCGATCCGGAAGCTTTCTTCTGTTCCGTCCGAAAGCTTCACGCGGATATCCGCTCCTGCGGCCGCATGCTTTTCATCCGGGAAAGCGTTCGTTTCGACGATCAGCTCCTCGATATACTGCTCCGGCACACACTCCATCCAGACGCTCTGCCAGATGCCGCTGACCGGCGTATACCACATGCCGCCACGTTTATGCTTCTGCTTTCCGTACGGCTGGATGCCGCTGTCGAGATGATCCTCGACGCGCACGATAATGTCGTGAAAACAGGATGCCGACAACGCGTCCGTTATGTCTAACGTAAAATGCGTATAACCGCCCTCATGGCTTCCGACATAAGTGCCGTCCACAAAAACAGCCGCCGAATAATCGACCGCGCCGAAGTGGAGGAGGACGCGGGCATTATCGTGAATGCGCCGGCAGAAATCCTCCGTCAGCGTAAAGGTTCGATGATAAAAGAGCGTATCAACATCCCGCGGATGGATTGCGAGACCTGAGTTTTCAGATTCCGGGCAGAACGGCACGCAGATCTCAGCGTTCATCAAGCCGTATTCGCCGTATTCCTGCACGCCGAGCATTGTCCCGTGAAGGTACTCTTCGACCGGCGCTAAATCGCACGAAAAATCCCAGATGCCGTCCAGGCTCACAAAGGAGTCCCGACGCATCTGGGGTCTCGGGTAATCTAAATCTGAAAACGGGTCGTCCATCGCAGTCAAGACCGCGCGGGCAATCCTTTCTTCCTGCTGCCGGCTGTTCTTCATCTGCTTATTCCGTCCTTCCCGTCTTTTGGGCCTCTTTATTTCAGACCGAGCTTGTCGACATAATTGACTACATCGGCAACCGTTTCAAAATTCGCCAGTTCCTCATCCGGAATCGTGATTCCGTATTCGTCTTCCATCGTCATCAGAATCTGTAAGATATCGAGTGAATCTGCGCCAAGGTCCTTCTTAATCGAGGATTCAAGGGTAATCGTTTCTGCATCAATCCGAAGCTGCTTCGCGAGAAGCACTTTTAACTTTTCAAACATCATTTTTCTCCTTAATGAGTAATATTTATGCGTTCCGCTTGTCGTATTCCGGCAGGCTTTCTTCGATCTTCCCGTTCAGCCGGCTGCTTTCCATCTTATACGCCTGTTCAATGCACTTCATCACGGCGGTCGCTTTGCTGCTGCCGTGTCCCTTCACGACGACGCGGCTCGTGCCTAAAAGGACGGATCCGCCGTAGTTCTGGTAATCCATAAATGCTTTTTCTTCCATGAACATCCGCTTCATGAACAATGCGCCGATCTTGTAGGAAAGCCGTGAAAAGATATCCTTTTTGATCTTCTTTAAGAGTTCTAACGCCGTTCCTTCCGTCGTCTTAATAAGGACATTTCCGCCGAAGCCGTCGCAGACGACGAGATCGTATTTTCCGGAAAGAAGATCGCGGGATTCCATGTTTCCGACGAAGTTGATCTTATCACAGTTTTTGAGAAGCTGATACGCTGTTTTCCGAAGCTCGTCGCCCTTCTCCCCCTCGACGCCGATATTTAAAAGCGCCACACGCGGAGAAGAAACGTTATAGACATTCTCCAGGTAAAGGCTCGCCATAATCGCGTACTGCAGAAGGTGGTCCGGCGTAATATCGACGTTTGCGCCGGAATCACAGATGCCGACCAGGCCGCCGTTCATCGTCGGAAGTACCGGGCAGAATGCCGGACGGATAACGTTTTTCAGACGGCCGACGCGGAGCATTGCCGCTGCCACAAGGGCGCCGGTCGAGCCGGTCGAAACGATGCCGGCAACGCTGTCGTCCTGAAGCATCAGGCGAACTGCCTTCATCATCGAGCTGTCCTTCTTTAATCGGATGGCATCAGTCGGCTTTTCATCCGTTCCGATGACCTCCGGGGCATGCACGATCTCCAGTCGCGTACTGTCATATTTTTTGCCTTCGAGGCAGGTTTTTATCTTTTCTTCGTCGCCTGTCAGAATCACCTGGAGGTCGCTCATGGACGCGAGCGCGAGAAGCGCGCCGTCAACATTGGCCTCCGGGGAACGGTCGCCGCCGAAGCAGTCTACTGCTATACGGATCATCGCTTCCCCCTTACCGGTGAATCGCATGGAACGAAATGCTGACGCCGTCCGGTCCGCAATGCGATCCCGCAGTCGGGTTCGCCGGCAGTACCATGTAGTTCAGGCCTTCGCCATACTCTTCCTTCAGCATGCGGATGACCTCTTCGACGAGCTCCGGCGCATCCGTATTTCCGATCAGGACGAGATGATCCTTCAGATGGTCGCCCAGCTCCTTCGTAAACTGGAGAAGCTGCGCCAATGCTTTCGCGCGGCCCTTCGCCGTTCCGCAGGAAACCATCTTTCCTTCTTCATTCATATAAATCAGCGGGCGGATGCCGAGAAGTGTTCCCATCGTCGCAGAAAGACCGGTAACACGGCCGCTCCGTCTGAAGAATTTCAGATCATCGACGACGAAATACATCGCGAGATGGTCCGCTAAATCCTTTCCCCATTCGACAAGTTCCTCCGGCGTCTTTCCCTTATCTCTTTCTTCTGCCAGTTCAATGGCAAAGAGCGTGCAGAGCGTCGTGATCGCCTTTGTGTCGACTTCGTAGAATTTGCGCTCCGGATACTTCGGAAGAAGCTCATCCAGCGCCTGCTTCATAAAGTCAAACGTATTCGTCATCGCAGCCGAGAAATGGGCGTAGAAGACATCATTGCCAGCGGCAAACTCAGGCTCGAAATAGCTGATATACTGCTCTTTCGAAATCGCTGCCGTCGACGGGATTTCTGCGCCGTCACGAAGCGCCTGATAGAATCCGTGCGCATCGAACACGTCGAAGTCCTTATACGGATAGATCGTCTTTTCGCCGATCGAATACGGCATGCTGATCATCTTGTAGCCGTACTTTTCGCAAAGTTCCGGCGTCATGTCCATGTCAGAGTCTACAAAATACGTTACCATAATACTCTCCCTCCCAGCGGTCCCCCCGCTTCCAAAAAGATTTTTATTCTAACACTAAAATGTAGTCATATACCGGCTGCATTCCGATGACCGGAATCACATCCATCAAACGATATTTCTGTTTCAATGCGGAAAGAACTTCCCGCTGTTCTTCCTCAGGCGCGTCTTTTCCGGCAATCACCAGCATGATGTCGAAGTTCCCTGCGTCTAACCCCTCTGCCAGTTTTAGAACGACTTCCTTCCGGTCCTTCCCGGCCGCATAGAACGTGTCATCTTCAAATCCGATATAATCGCCGACCTTCATCTCGATTCCGCTCATCACGGTCGAGCGTGTCGCAGTAGAAACGAGACCGGTCACGACGCTGGAAACGACTTCATTCAGGGCTTCGCAGAGTTCGTCCGGATTTTCGATGTTCGTATCCATCATAGAGAGCGCCGCATAGCCTTCGCCGATCGTCTTTGTGCGGATGATCCGGACCGGAGTCTTTGCATAAAGCGCCGCTGCCTGCTGCGCGGTCAGAATAATGTTTGAGTTGTTCGGAAGCACGATGATCGTATCGGCTGAAATCTGCTGGAACGCCTCGATAAACTGCTCCGCCGACGGGTTCATCGACTGCCCGCCTGCGATAACGACATCCGCGCCGAGTTCCCGGAACGTCTTCGTCAGCCCTTCGCCGGCCGCTACTGTCACAACGCCGTAGCGCTGATGCTTCTTCGCCTTCAGCACCGACTGAAGGTCGTCCTTCGGTTCTTCCTTCTTCGCGACGATCTCTTCGTGCTGAAGCATCATATTTTCAATTTTTAATGTCAAAAACTCGCCGTACTGCTGGCAGAAATTGAGAACCTTTCCCGGATTCATCGTATGGACATGCGCCTTCACGATGCTCCCGTCCTTAAACGACACGACAGAATTACCAATGCTGTTTAAGAAGTCCGTGATAATCGTGACATCGAACGTTTCCGGGTCCACCTTCGCCCGCTGTAACCGGAGCAGGAACTCCGTGCAGTACCCGAATTCCAGCTCGCTTTCTTCGGTGAAGAGCGAGAAGTCAATCATCTTCGGCGCATTGCCTGCGCCGTCTGATGTTTCGGAATCCTCTTCCTGGTAATCGTCTGAAAGACCGTCGCGCATACCCTGAACGATCAGCTCAAAGCCTGCGCCGCCGGAGTCTACGACTCCCGCCTGTTTTAAAACATCGAGGAGCTCCGGCGTCCGAAGGAGCGACCGGTGGCTTCCTGTCAGAAGATTGTCGAAATATTCTTCGAAGGTAGTATTCGGGTTCAGCTGTTCATTCGCGAAATGGATCGCGTCACGATAAACGGAGAGAATCGTGCCCTCGACCGGCTTCGACACGGCGCTGTACGCTTCTGCAATGCTCGATTCAAACGCGTCCGCCAGCATATAAACGTCCGCTTCCTCCGCATCGCCTAAGCCCTTCGCCAGCCCTGCAAACATCCGCGACAGGATGACGCCCGAGTTTCCGCGCGCGCCGAGAAGCATTCCGTGTGCTACTTCGTCCGCCGTCTTACAAAGCGGCTTATCCTTACACTTCTCTGCATTCGCGGAGCCGGAATTGATCGTAAGGAACATATTGTCGCCGGTGTCCCCGTCCGGAACCGGGAAGACGTTCAGATCATTGACGTCCTGACGGTGCCTTCTAAGGCTGGCTGCGCCCGACCGGACCAGCAGCGCAAACCGGTTTCCGTTTAATACCGTTATACTCATCTTTCTACTCTCCCAGACAGCCCTTTAAAGTCTATCATTTTATACAGCACCTTTTTCACCCATGCTGCAGCTTCTTTCGTTTCCGAAATCACATTTTTCCATTCAATATCCGTAAGCTTGTGCACGAGCCCCTTCAACACTTCTTCGGAAAGGTGCTCCTCGCCGTAGGCGCGGATGCATTGGATAAAAAGCTTCGTCTTCTGCGACATTTCCCGGATAAACTGGCCGGAGGTATGTGCAAAATGGAGTTTCTTTCCGTCAAAAATATATTCGCGGCAGGAGCCTGTCGTGACATACGTCCAAACCGACGGTTCCGATTCGCGGAGTCCGAAAAGGTGCAATGCTGTTTCCCCGCTCGGCGCCATGTCCCACCGGTTTTCGCGTGCCAATGCCTTCGCCACCTCGTCCGGTTCCGGCGATGAGTTTGCCGCGTCCGGTTTCCAGAAAACCGACCGGAGCACGCGCCGGACTGTTCCTTCTTCGCACAGCCGGTTCAGCATCTTCGATACCGTCTTCGGGCTGGCGAGATTCTCAAAATCCGCCACAGCAAATACCGCCCCATACGGAAGGCAGGCGATCATTTCTTCTAATTTTCTCACCAAACAGTCTCTCATCAGAAAACCCCATACTAAGTAAGCTTTTAACTGGTTCAGTCGAAAAAAATATACAATGTTTTCGACAAAGTGTCAATCTTTATCTTTCCCCCGCCAGCCTTTACGGCTTTTCCTTTCCGGCTGATCTGATCTTTCCTTCCATCCTTTCCGGCTTTTCCTGCCATCTGATCTCGCTTCCGATTGACGGCGTGGCAGACGGATGATACACTAACCCAAGCGGGTTGAGTGTTTTTCACCCGCAGGGCATCCGTAACTCTTTCGACAGATTCTCGAATTCTGTATGGTGTGAACATCGTGCCCGATATCCCTAAAGTATTTGAGGAAGAAATGACAGCGAAGGCGACTACCCGTAAAAAACTCAATAATCCGTTCCTCGAGGGCGTCCGTGACGGCCTTCCGATCGCGCTCGGCTATTTCGCTGTCGCCTTTTCGCTCGGTATTATGGCGAAAAAGGCCGGTTTAACGCCGTTTGAGGGTTTTCTCGCCAGTTTCCTCACGAATGCTTCCGCGGGCGAAAATGCCGGTTTTCTCGTGATACGCGAAGACTCCGGCCTCGCCGTCATGGCGCTTATGACGCTCGTCGCCTCCGCGCGCTATTTCCTGATGGCCTGCTCGCTTTCGCAGCGTTTTGACCCGAAGATGCCCTTCTACCACCGCCTTCTGATCGGCTTCGATCTGACAGATGAGATCTTCGGCGCCCAGATCGCGCGCCCCGGCAACGTCTGCCCCGCCTATACCTACGGCCTCTTCGTCCTGCCGCTCATCGGCTGGTCCAGCGGCACCGCACTCGGCATCGTGACCGGCAATGCATTGCCGGCGAATATAGTAAGTGCGCTTTCTGTCGCGCTTTATGGCATGTTTATCGCGATTGTCGTCCCGCCCGCGAAGAAAGACAAGGTAGTGGCAGGAACGGTCATCGTGTCGCTCCTTTTAAGCTTCGCATTGTCACGGCTTCCGGTCGTTTCAGAGCTTTCCGAGGGCGTGCGGATCCTGATCCTCACCGTCGTCATCTCCGCAGGGGCCGCGTTACTGTTCCCGATTAAGGAAGGAGACGCGCATGAATAAGATGCTTTATATCCTCGTGATGGCAGGAACCACCTATCTCATCCGCGTGCTGCCGCTCACATTGATCCGCAAAAAAATAAAGAACCGGTTTATCCGGTCCTTCTTATACTATGTTCCGTATGTGACGCTGACGGTTATGACGTTTCCCGCGATCATGGACGCGACGGCGAACCCCATCGCGGGGCTCGTCTCACTCGTCGTCGGTATCGTGCTCGCGCTTCTGAACGTCGGCCTCTTTCCGGTCGCAGTCTCCTGCTGCGCAGTCGTTTTCGTGCTGGAGATGATTCTTTAAACGATCTTCTTCAGCACCCACAATAATCCTTCGCATCCGTCGGCGATCTGCCGGCGGACTTTTTCATATTCGCCGGTATACCACGGGTCCTCGACATCGCCCGAGTAAGACGTCGCATAGGTCGACATCAGATGGAGCTTGTTTAACGGATCGCCGCCGAAGCCGCGCATCAGCCCCCGCATATTCGCAGAGTCCATCCCAATGATAAAATCGTACTCGTCGTAATCCGACACCTTCACCTGGCGCGCGTGATGCCCGTCGCACTTAATGCCGAACTGCTCCAGCACCTTCTTCGCCGGCGGATAGACCGGATTCCCGATCTCCTCGCGGCTCGTCGCAGCGGAAGAAACCTGGACCAGTGCGCCCAGCCCTGATTTTTCCAATTTGTCCCGCATAATGTACTCCGCCATCGGGGAGCGGCAGATGTTGCCGTGGCAGATAAATAAGATTTTGATCATTCGTAATCTCACTCCTGACTTGATTTTGACTCAAATTAATTAATCAGTGCCATTTTGAACTTGTTTGTTCAAGTTGGACAAACAAGTTTTTTCTATGCCCCACAATGCTGCTGAAATATCTTCTATGCATCGGGCGTCAAATAGATTAAGATTCCCAATACATACAGATCGTTCCTTGCGATAACTTAAATCCATTCTGCAAACCGCTTTTGCTCGAAGAAATCCGTTAAATTCATAATGCATCATTTGCACCAGTTTGTCAAAGCCAAGTGCAAATTTTGCACTTTCATTTACAGAAAAACGGGCGGTTTTCGCCGCCCGTAATCATAGAATCATTTTCCAATATTGAAATACAGTTCAGAACAGTTCATCCAGCAAACACCACCGAAACCGCTTCCTTATCCGCCTTCTTCACTTCCTCGATGCTTGGAATCGACGTCGATGCGCCGGGCCGCGAGACAGAGATTCCGCTCGCGATAGCAGCATTCCGAAGGGCGGTCTTTATGTCGCCCGTCGCCAATGCTTCCGCCATAAAGAAGCCTGTATAGGTGTCGCCGGCCGCGGTCGTGTCAACCGCCGTCGTTCGATAGATGCCTGCGCGGAGATGCTGTCCGTCTGTCCCCAGGAACTCGGATCCTAAGCTGCCGAGCGTCAGCACTACATTCGCATTCGGGTATTTCGCCCGGACCGCGTCCGCCACTTTTTCAAGGTCACCGCAATCCGTCAGGCTCGCGCCCTCCACTTCATTGAGAAGGAGGTAGTCGACCTTCGTGAGGTCATACTCTTTCACGAGCGCATTGAACGGCGACGGGTTCAGCGCGACGGTCATCCCCTTCGCTTTCGCCTGCGTAATGATATATCCGACGTTCGAAATCTCGTTCTGGAGAACAATGAGATCGCCCGCGGAAAAGTTTTCGAGCACATGATCAATCGTTTCCGGCGTAATCATTCCGTTCGTTCCTGCGAGAATGATGATACAGTTCTGCCCGTTCGGCGCGACCTGAATGATCGCGTGGCCGCTCGGCGCATCGAGCTTCAGAAGATAATCCGTATGGATTCCGTTCTCCTTCAGCGTCCGGACGAGTGCATCGCCGTCGCTTCCGACAGCTCCTGCGAAATATACTTCACTTCCGGCGCGCGCAAACGCCACCGCCTGGTTGAAGCCTTTTCCGCCGCAGAACGACTCCATATAGTCAGCAGACATCGTTTCGCCCGCTGCCACAAAATGATCTACATGATATGTCCGGTCGATATTGGCCGACCCGAAAACCAGCACCTTCATCCTACTGTTCCCTCCTGAAAGAGATTCCTTCTCTTTTTTGAGTCTAACAAATGGCGCGATTCCTTTCAATCGAATCTAAAAATATAAACATAAATCGGAATATATTCCTATCTCTTATCCGCGCATCTCTTTCGCTGCCGCATACCACTTCGGGATGATGTTTTGGAAATTGTCGAAATCGGCCCGTGCGGTCAATGCTCTCTCCACCATTCCGTCTACATCCTTCTGGCCGAACGGCTCTGCCCATTTGATCGAGTAAAGTGACGCATGCGCCACATATTCGGCATTCGCGAGCCAGAACTCTTCGGGCACCCCGTCATGGAAATAGGCATCGATCTCGCCGATGCAGTACGGGATGCTGAGCTCTACTACAAAGCTTTCGAGCTTATAAAAGTCCTCGTAAGGGTCGCCGACCTCCCACCGGTTAAAATCGATTACTCCGATGGATCCGTCCGACCGATAAATCAGATTTCCCGGATGGAAGTCGCCATGCAGATAGACGGGCGGGACTGTCCAGATATCATTGATATGATCGCGCACAAAGCGGATCGCGGGCTCGTCATCCGGAATCCGGACGCTCGAACATTCATACTGCGCGAGCTGAACCAGCTTTTTCTCACGCTTTGTAAACTCCGGCACATCCTCCAGGGCTAACGGAATTGAGTGGATTTTCCGAAGGATTTCACCGGCCTGGCGCCCCAGACGATACTGATCTTCCTCTGAGAGGCCCGGCAGGACCTCCTCCAGATCTTTCCCTTCCACCCATGAAAGGAGCATATAGGTGTCCTGTCCGTCATTGCAGCGGCCGAACGCGATCGGCATGGACATCGGAATCCCTAATGTCGAATACTTCGAAATGATCTCATACTCTTTCTTCTTCGCTTCGTAGCGTTCACCGGCGGAAAGCCGAAGAAGCTGAAGTTCCCCGTCGATGGTTTTTACTAAAAATTTCCGGTCCTTTGACCAGCCCTTTTCAATCGGGGTTACGCTTTCCCAGTTTTCGCTTTCCGGGATATTCAGGTAATTCATGCGATTGTTTCCTTTGATGTCTTTCTGTTCCCTTACCATGCGAGAACAGTAGTTATAAAATTCAATGTTCCGCGCCTCAGTTAGTCCTTAAACTCCTCCCGATGCGCCTCAAAGAACTTTAAATACTCTTTTACTTCATCGAGCTCCTGCCATTTCTTCACATCGACCGGATTCTCGTTTAAATCATAGATTTTCGCGCCGCGAAGCGCTAAAAGGAACGGCGAGTGCGTGGCAATGATCAGCTGGCAGCCGAAAAAGCGGACTGCATTCTCCAGATACTGCACAAGCTCCATCTGGCGCGACGGGGAGAGGCTGTTCTCCGGCTCGTCTAAAAGATAGAGGCCGTTCTCCTGAATCCGCTCCTGAAAATAAAGAAGCGCGCTTTCTCCGTTTGAGTATTCACGCACATTGTCTACGAGGTTCGCGCGCACATATTTCGACATCGTCTTCGAACGGGCGAGATTCACCCGCTTCAGCTCGTCGTAATCCGCCATCGATTTCATCCGGAACTCGCTTCCATGCGCCCGCGTATTCAGATATTCGTCGTAAAGGTCCTCGCGTTTTCCGTCAATTCCCGCATTCATTTTGCGGATGTTCAGCATATAGTCGAAAACGTCGTCACTTGTTACGATCCGGCTTTCCGAAGGAATCTGCTGCTCTTTCTCGTAGCTGCAGAGGCCGAGATAGTCTTCATAGAAATTCGTGCGGTTATAGAGCGTGTCCCGTTTCAAGCCGAGCTTTTCACCAATTACATTGAGCGCAGTCGACTTTCCGCTGCCGTTCGTTCCGTACAGGATCGTGATCGGCTCAAAATCCAGCATGGAAAGCTGATTTTTCGACAGGATATGAAACGGATAATACGTATCGAAACACGTCCGATGCTCCTGCATCCGATAGTCATACTCATCATCCGCTGTCGGGAATTCAAAATGCGTTAAAAACATCTCTTTCTCCTCAGTCCGTTTGGCATTCGAGCGTTTTCATCTTTTCCGAAAAACCGTTTTTCTCATAAAAGCGTGTCCTTCATCTCTCTGATTATCTCATTACCGTTCATACATCACCACGTTAAAGTTTCTTCACAATCTCCTTACAGAGCATCACGAGGTCATAGCGGATTCCGTTATGGCTCCGCCAATCCCGGTTATCCCATTCTTCCTTTGAAACGTCGTCTCCGCCGTAGATAAACGCTCCGTATTTTATTCCGCGCGCCTGCGCCACCGCGATGCAGCCGGCCTGCTCCATCTCTACGATCTGAGCGCCTTCTGCCCGCCGCTTCTCGACCATAGCTTTCGTCTCCCGGAACAATGCGTCCGTCGTCCAGGTAATCCCTCTAAAATACGACACGCCGTTCGCCTGAAGATAAGCAGCAATCTGATCCGTAACTGCGCTATCCGTATAGATGATGCGGGACGGCTCGACATAATGATAAGAGAATCCTTCGTCACGGATGGCACCGTCAACCAGCATGATTTTTCCGGGCTCAATCGACGAATCTAAGACGCCGCCACCGCCGCAGAACATTACCTTCCGTATGCCGATTCCTTGGAGAAGGTCAAGGTTTCCCGCACATGCCGGGCAGCCGATTTCACCGACCATCAGGAGAACTTCCGGATTATCGGTAAACCGGTAAACACAGAGCGGTACTTCTCCGGGAATAATACGTTCTACCTTAAGCTGATGGTCTAAAAAAAGCTGGTCAACCACTTCGCGGAAAAACGTAATCACGAGACAGTCACCCGAGAACGGTTCTCCTGGATAATTCTCCGGATTGATCATCGCTTCCTTCGCATCATCAAACTCTAAAACGGGAAATTCATGTTCATGTATCATATCATCGGTCCCTTTCATAATCCCTTCAGCCTAATCAAAACTGTCGGTACAATCATCTTCCCGGCGAAACATGTCGGATAAAAAATCTCCTGACAGAATATGTCGGATAAAAAATCTCCTGACAGAATATGCCGGATAAAAAATCCCCGGACAGAATATGTCGGTTAAAAAATCCCCGGCATATTCCGCCGGGGATACTATTATGTAACGGAGGTTTCTAAACTCAGAAGATTTCTGCAGAGTTTTCAGCGTCAGCACGCTTGTTGCAAAGCTGGGTGTATTCGTTGCTTGCCTGCGTGATAAGCGTACGGAGGTCGCTGAGTTCTTTCTTTCCGCGGGTCTGAAGCTGCTGCAGACGTTCCTTCGCTGCTTCTTCCTGCTGCTTATACTGTTCTTCAAGGTCCACAATCTTCTGCTCAGATTCTTTTTCGCGTGCTTCAGCGGTCTCATTCGCGTTCTTCATGATGCCTTCTGCATCTGCATTCGCTTTCGTCAGAATCTCATCTGCCTTTGCGGTCGCTTCGGAAACCAATGATTCAGCCTTCTCGGTTGCTTCATTGATCTTCGTGTTCGCTGTCTCTTCAGCATCCTTTTCAAGCTTCGCAACCTTCTCCTCGCACTCGGAGAGAAGCTTGTTCATCTTTTCTTCAATCTGCTGAACATAGGTGTTAGCTGCTGATCTTGCGGAATCAAAGATGCTGATATACTTTTCAGCTGCACTGTCCATGAACTTCTGCTCTTTTAAGATTCCGATCTGTGCGGTCAGTTCGCGGATCTGCTGAGCATAATTTCCTGCCGGTGCCTGATTCAGCTGTTCATTCGTAGACGCTGCACTCGAACCAAACAATTTCATTATGAACCCTCCATAATATATAAAATGACAGTCTAATTAAATTAAACCATTTGTATTATATATCACTTTTTTTTACGTGTCAAACCGATTTTAGCGGCGATTGACCCTTTTCCTGAAAAAGATTGCCAAGAGTCCCCGCTTTCGGTTATAATGGGCAATGATTTGGAGGTGTAAAATCATTATGAAAAAAGTTCAGATTACATGTGACAGCACTGCTGATCTCAGTCCGGAGGTTCTGGCCCAGTATGGTGTAGAGGTTCTGCCGCTTTGGACGACGCTCGGAGCGGAAACCTTCCGCGACGGTGTCGATGTAAAGCCGAGTCAGCTTTATGAATATTTCGATAAAACGGGAGAACTGCCGAAGACTTCCGCGCCAAATATCGCGGACGCATCTTCCTTCTTCCAGAAGTTTGCAGATCAAGGGATGGCCGTCGTCCATTTCACGATCAGTTCGGAGATGTCCTCCTCGTGTCAGAATGCAAAAGTCGCGGCGGAAGATTTCGAGGATATTTATGTGGTCGATTCGCGCAGTCTTTCCTCCGGCGTCGGCCTGTTAGTCTTAAAGGCCTGCGATCTCGCGGCAGAGGGAAAGAGCGCTGAGGAAATTGCGTCGGTCTGCAGCGGTTTAGTCGGCCGGGTCGATGCATCCTTTATCATCGATGATCTGACCTATCTGAAAGCAGGCGGACGCTGCTCTGCCGCCGCCGCATTCGGCGCGAACCTTTTAAACATCAAGCCTTATGTCCGGGTAAAAGACGGCGTTATGTCCGTTCCGAAAAAATACCGCGGCAAATTTGAAAAGATCTATTTCCAGTATATTCAGGATATTCTCGGAGACGGCACCGGCCTCGATCTCACGCGTGTTTTTATTACCCGTTCGAGCGACCTTCTGATCGACTATCTGGAGGATGCGAAGAAGCTCGTGTTAAGCATCGCGCCTTTTAAAGAAGTCATTTTCGCCAATGCCGGCAGCACCATCTGCTCGCATTGCGGTCCGGCCTGCACAGGCGTCCTGTTTATCCACGAAAAAGACATTTGAGTCGCCGGAGCCGCGCCGCAGAAATAAAAGGGCATCATTGCCGGTTTTCCGGATTCGCTGTTTATGGGGAAGAATTCTCACGCCATCTGAGCTATGCTTTTCCTGGAGGTGATCAATATGGATGTAGAAAAAATCGGTAAGTTTATCGCGGAACTCCGCCGTAATGCGGGGATGACGCAGGAGGATCTCGGAGAAGTCTTAGGCGTCACGAATAAAACGGTTTCCCGCTGGGAGACCGGCGTCTATATGCCGGATATCGAGATGCTTCAGCTTCTCGCAGGGGCCTTTTACGTCAGCATCAATGAGCTTCTCGCAGGGCAGCGTCTGTCGGACGACGAATTCCGGAAGACAGCTGACGAAAACCTGGTGGCCGTTTCGAAACAGAACTCGTTTACTTTTGAAGAAAAGCGGGCGTTCTTTAAACGAAAGTGGCGCCGGGATCACATCGGGCTCTTCATCCTTCTCGGAATCATTCTGCTCGCTTCGATTATCGTTCCGATCCTTTTGAAGTTCTACTGGCTCGTCTGTTTCGCACCGTTGATTGCGATGATCGGATACATCTATCAGAATAACCGGATGATGATTTATGTAGAGGCCCATCTGTTCGACTAAGGGTTTTCGTACACGACCGAATAAAAAGGCTGAGGACTATAGTCCTCAGCCTTTTTATTCGGTCCCCTCGGGGCTCGGCGGGTAGAAACAGTCTTCTTTGGCCTAAGCCTGCATCTCCTGTCGGAAGCCTCGCGAAGCCACGAAGAAGCCGCATATTTGAGCGCGTAATGATCTCATCATAGGAGCAGCAGCTGGAGCGGCGCTACAATGACGAAAAATGCCAGAGAAACCTTCTCGAACGCCAGCATAAATTTGCCGCCCTGTCCCGGGTATTCCTTCGTGTAAATGCGCATATTGATGACCGATGCGAGCGACCCGATTACGGTGACGAGGCCGGCGGTATCCAGTCCGTAGATCAGCGGCTTCAGGTTCGAAGCCGGTGTAAATGGCCAGAGGAGAATGGCACCCGGCACGTTCGAAATCACCTGGCTTACGCCGATGCTCAGCCAATACTCGTTCCCCGGCACAATGCGTCCTAAAAATCCCGAGATGCTCTCGTTCGCCGCGATCGACGACGAGAACAGGAAGAAGCAGAAGAACGTGCCTAAAAGCGCATAATCGACACGCTTAAAGACGGCAGGATCGAATATCAGAAGCGCTACAATAACGACTCCTAAAACGATATACCAAAATTCTGTACGGCTCACAATCATTGCAATCACGACGGCGAACAGCGCGAAATAGACGATTCGTTTGCTCTTCCGTTCCGGCTTCCATTCTTCCGTCAGATTGTCCGACAGCACCAGCTTCTCCTTCAGCGATTTCCGATGAAGGAAGAGGATAAACAGCGAGAGAATCACCATGCTTCCGAGCCAAAGCGGCAGCATCATCAGCATGAAGTCCAGCGCGTTCATTCCCGACTGCGAGAACAGGAACAGATTCTGCGGACTTCCGAACGGCGTCAGGAGGGAGCCACGGATCGCTGCGATATTCTCGAAGCCTAGGACCGGGAGGATAAAGTCATCCATTCCGGCTGCGCGGAAAAGAATAATCGTCAGCGGCACAAAGATAATCAATGAGACATCGTTCGTGACAAACATTGACGAGAAAAAGACACCGAAAACCATAAAGAAGGTCAAGCCGACGCGCCCTTTGATTTTTCCGGACAGCTTCAGAATCGGCAGGAATAGATTCTCGCTCTTAAAACCGTCCAGGATGGACAGCAGCATAAACAGCGTGGCGAGCGTCTTCCAGTCGACCCCTTTCAGGGTGTCCGGTCCCGGCGGCGTGATAAAGAGCGACACGATTGCCGCGAGAATCGCGACCCAAAGCATGGGGTCCTTCTTTATAAAAGCAAATGCCTTTTTCAAAAAACTCATAAATGAAATCGCTTTCTAATTAGAAAATTTCGTTCATAGACATGTCCGTCCGGGATAATGCAAAACAAATCAAGAAGAATGCCGGAACTTCATCGCGTTCACAGGTGACTCTGAAGATACCGCGGGCCGGGATGTTGCCGAGTGCGCTGTTCGCGTATTTCGGGTTCATTGCACCGGATCCTGCAGCAATGATCGTTCCGATGCTTACGCCATTACGAAAAACTTCATAGTTCGGGACGAGGCTGACCAGATGAAGCTTGAACTCATATCCATTCCTTTTAAGGATATCCCAAACATCAACTTTGTCAATCTTAAATGAAGACGAAATGTTCGTCATAATGTGGTTCGTTCCGGTCGAATACGTGACGGTGTGGCCGATCATCTTCTCTTCTTC
>DCGM01000105.1:44482-69165 GCA_002315255.1 Lachnospiraceae bacterium UBA1778 | reverse complement strand
TTTATGGGAACTCCCGATTTTGCAGTGCCGACGCTCGACGCATTAGTGAACAGCCGGCATGAAGTTGTCGGAGTCTACACCCAGACTGATAAAGAGCAGGGACGCGGGAAAAAACTCGTCTGGTCACCTGTAAAAACATACGCTTTGGCACATAACCTGCCGGTTTTCCAGCCGAAGGGGTTAAAGAAGCCGGAAGTGGTCGAGGAGATGCGGGCGCTGAACGCGGATGCGATCGTCGTCGCGGCGTACGGAAAGATTCTGCGCCCGGCAGTCCTCGAAATGACAAAATACGGCTGCTTCAATGTTCACGCCTCCCTTTTACCGAAATTCCGCGGTGCGGCCCCGATCCAATGGACGATCCTCACGGGCGAGACGGAGACCGGCGTCACCATCATGCAGATGGACGAGGGGCTTGATACGGGCGATATCCTGAAGGTTGTCACGGTTCCGGTCGAACGGAAGGAGACTTCTGATTCTTTATTTGAAAAGCTTTCCACGCTGGGCGGCCCTGCGGTTTTAGCGGTGCTCGATGACGCTGAAAACGGCTGTCTTAAGCCGGTAAAACAGGGCGATTCGCCGACCGAGTATGCGGCAATGCTTGAAAAAGAGATGGGAGATCTCGATTTTTCGAAGGACGCGGCAGAGCTCGAGCGGCTCGTCCGCGCATTGAACTCGTGGCCGTCCGCTTTTACGCGCCGCGACGGAAAAATTCTGAAAATCTGGGATACAGAAGTCGTATCGGACGCTGAAGATGCGGCGGAAGCTACGCATGGGAAAGAGAATTCCGAAAAAACTGATCCCGAAAACGCTGCTCCCGGCACGGTCATCGCTGTTACAAAGAAGAGCTTTACCGTAAAGTGCGGAAAAGATGCGCTTGAGATTCTCGAAGTTCAGCCGGAAGGAAAGAAGCGGATGGACACGGGCGCATACCTTCGCGGAAACCCGATTGAGAAAGGAACCGTGTTAGGATGAACGCGCGCGAGACCGCATTGAATGTGCTGCTTCCGGTCTATAAGGACGGGATTTTTTACCAGGAAGCGCTTGACAATGCACTACAAAAAGCAGGAGAAACAAATGACACGGACCGCCGCTTCATCCGCCATCTGACGAAGGGAGTCCTTCGGCGGACGGAGACTTTGTATGCGGTTTTAAAGCGGAATTCGTCCGTAAAACCGGAAAAGATGAAGCCGGTGGTCCGCGTAATCCTTTCGATGGGGCTTTATGAGCTCTTATTTATGGATACGCGCGATTATGCGGCGGTTTCCGAATATGTGAACCTTACGAAAAAACGCGGATTTCAGGGCCTTTCAGGCTTCGTAAACGGCGTTCTCCGGCATGCGGCGGGAGAAGGGCGTAAACTCCTCGAACCGCTTTCTGAACGTGAAAAGATCGGCGTTTCGGCGTTTTTATGGAAGAAACTTAATGATTGGTATCCGGAAAAACGGGCAGAGATTGCGAGAGCATTGTTCACAGAGCATGAAGATACCTGTATCCGTCGGATGGTGTCAAAAGCAGATGAAGAGCGCTTTTTAGAAGCGATGGCGGACGAAGATATCCGCGTCGTGAAAACCGGTATCACGAGTGACACCTATGAAGTCCTTTCCGGCCACGATTTCCTCCGGACGCATGCTTTTAAGCGCGGCCTTTTCTATGTGCAGGACTTGTCCTCGGCTGTTTCAGGCGATATTGTGCGCGATCTTTTCGCGTATGTGAGCCCTGACTTCCAGGCGCTTGACACCTGTGCGTCGCCCGGCGGAAAATCGATTCATCTGCTGGACATGATGCGCGGTAACGGACAACTTGTTTCGTGTGACCTGTCCGAGAAGAAGACCGACAGGATTAAAGAAAATATTTCGCGCTACGGTTTTAAAAATGTGACCGTGAAAGTGCAGGATGCTTTAGAATTTGTCCCGGAGTGGGAGGAATCGTTTCATCTCGTGGTGGCCGATGTCCCGTGCTCCGGAATCGGCGTGATCTCCGGGAAACCGGATATCGCATTGAACTTTACGGAAGAGGGGCTTCAAAGCCTCGTTACTCTTCAGAAGAACGTCCTCTCGAACGTGAGCCGCTATGTGAAAAAGGGCGGCACGCTCATTTACTCGACCTGCACGATCAATCCTGCCGAAAATGAAGGAAATGTCCGTGCATTTTTAGCGGAGCATCCGGATTTTGAGCCGGTTGATTTTTCCGGGAATCTGCCGGAAGAATGGCAGAAGGAGTCCGTGAAAGAAGGGATGCTTACGCTTCTTCCAGGGAATGAAACGAAGCAGGGATTTTTCATGGCGAGACTGAAAAGGAAAAAATGAAAGACATAAAGTCAATGTTCCTTCCGGAACTGGAAGAAGAAATGAAGAATCTTAACCAGCCCCGCTTCCGCGCGGGACAGATTTTCGCGTGGCTTCATAAGACCTATGTCACTTCCTTCTCCGAGATGACCAATATTCCGAAGGCGCTTCAGGAAAAACTATCAAAAGAGTATACATTTCCGGTCTTAAGGATTGAACGTGTGCAGGAGAGCGCGCTGGACGGAACGCGGAAATATCTCTTCGCATTAGGCGACGGAAATCTGATCGAATCAGTATTTATGCGCTATCACCATGGAAATTCTGTCTGTGTTTCCACGCAGGTCGGCTGCCGGATGGGCTGTCGTTTCTGCGCGTCGACGATCGACGGTTTAGTCCGTTCGTTAGAGCCGTCTGAAATCCTCGAGCAGGTTTACCGGATTGAAAAAGATACGGGCGAAACCGTTTCAAACCTGGTTCTGATGGGCTCGGGAGAGCCGCTCGACAACTATGAAAATGTCATCCGTTTTATCCGCCTTATTTCCGATGAAAACGGAAAAAATATGAGCCGCCGGAATATCACGCTTTCCACCTGCGGCCTGACCGACCGGATCCGCGCGCTCGCGAAGGAAGACCTCCCGATCACGCTCGCATTGTCGCTCCATGCGTCCGACAATGAAACCCGGAAAGCGCTAATGCCGATCGCGAACCGTTATTCGCTCGACGAAGTCCTCGCGGCCTGCGACGATTACTTTAAAATGACCGGCCGGCGCGTTTCCTACGAATACTCGGTCGTCCGCGGCGTCAATGACACGAAAGATGCGGCAGACCGTCTCGGGAAACTCCTGAAAGGGAAAAATGCGCATGTTAACCTGATCCCCGTAAATAAAGTCGAAGAGCGCTCTTTTGAGCGTCCGGATGCGGTGACCGTCCAGGCATTTCAAAACGAACTTGAAAAATTTGGGATAAATGCTACAATTAGACGGGAAATGGGCTCTGATATCGATGGGGCCTGCGGCCAGCTTCGGCGCCGCCATCTGAAAGAAAGCGACTCAATGACGAAAGGAGAAACGACAGTTTGAAATTCTACGGAAAAACAGACACTGGGCTTTCACGCGAGCAGAATGAAGACTCGTTCTTCCGCGAAGCGCCCTGTGGGATGTTCGACGCATTGATGGTCGTAGCGGACGGTATGGGCGGAGGCGCGTTCGGCGAAATCGCTTCTTCGTTAGCTACGCAAAGTGTCGCAAACACCGTTTCAAAGAATACGTTAAAAATGCCTGGTATCATTTTGAACCAGGCTGTTTCGCTTGCTAATTTAAAGGTCCGGCAGAAGATGGAAACGATTGACTGCCGGGTGATGGGCACTACGTTAGTCATCGCGGGAGTCACCGGAAACCGGCTATATGTGGCGAATGTCGGCGACAGCCGCCTCTATGTGCTCCGGAAGGATTCTGGGATGGAGCAGATCACGCTCGACCATTCGTACGTCGAGGAGATGGTGCGGCAGGGAAAGATGGTCCGCGGATCATTAGAATATCGGACGCGGAAGAGCGCGATCACCCGCGCGATCGGAATGGGTTCGGAAGTCGAAGCGGATATTTTCGAAATCGGGCTTCACGAAGGAGACATGGTTCTTCTTTGCTCCGACGGCCTTTCCAACATGGTGCCGGACGAACACATCGAAGAAATCATTAAGGAATTTAGGGGCGACCTCTGCCATTGTGTAGATGAGCTCGTTTATGCCGCCAATGAACAGGGCGGACACGATAACATTACTGTCATTCTTTATGAACACGAGGAGGTTTAAGAATGCTTAAGACAGGAAGCCTTTTCGCGGACAAATACGGAATCATCGGGCATATCGGCCGAGGTGGCATGGCAGATGTCTATAAAGTTCAGGACATCGACACGAAGCAGATCGTCGCATTGAAGGTGCTGAAAGCGGAATTCGCGAAAAACAGGACTTTTGTGCGCCGTTTCCAGCAGGAAGGCCAGGCTGCCGCTGAACTCGACAATGCGAACGTCGTTCGCATCTTTGATGTCGGGAATGAAGGCGATACGTATTACATAGTCATGGAATATGTGGACGGCATCACGCTGAAGGAATATATCCGCCGGAAAGGGATGCTCAAGTCCCGCGAGACGATGGCGATTGCCGCGCAGGCAGCAATCGGTCTTCGGAGCGCACACGCCCATAAGATCGTGCACCGTGACGTGAAGCCGCAGAATATCATGCTCTCGAAGGACGGAAAGGTGAAAGTCGCCGATTTCGGCATTGCCCGCGCTGCCCATGAAGAGACAGAATCCTTAAACGCCAATGCGATGGGCTCCGTTTTCTATCTTTCGCCGGAACAGGCGAAGGGCCAGGTATGCGATGACCGTTCCGATATCTATTCGCTCGGAATCTGCATGTATGAAATGATTACCGGCCGTGTCCCCTTTGATAAGGAGACGTCGGTCGCGGTGGCGCTTGCCCATATGAACGAGGCCATCATTCCGCCGAGCGAGCTGAACCCCGACTGCCCTGTCGCATTGGAACAGATTATTTTCCGGTGCACGCAGAAATCGCGTGAGCGCCGTTACCATAACTGCACAGAACTTTTACAGGACCTGAAGACGGCAGTCGCGGATCCTGACCATAATTTCGAAATCGCGGAGCAGGAAACGCTGCGCCGCAGCACAACTCAGATTTTCACGCCGGAAGTGACGCAGGAAATCCGTGAAAAGACGCGGACGAAGCGGGACGAAAACCGTGAAGTGATCCGTGCGGATGAGACGGCGAGAAGCCGTGTACAGAGCCGGTCTGATGAAACGGGGAGAAGCCGTGAACAGAGTCGGTCTGATGAAACGGCGAGAAGCCGCGAACAGAGCCGGTCTGCCGTATCGATCATTGACCGTACGGAAAAGCCGGGCCGCACGGCTCCGGCGAAGCAGCGGACGGAGACTTCTCGGAAAAATCTCCCGCAGAACAGCCGTGAAGCGGATGAACGCGCGGAGCGCATCTTCCGCGAAGATAAGAAAGCCGACCAGAAAAAGACGATCGATAAGATTCTGACGGTCCTCGAAATCACCATAGGCGGAATCTGCCTCTGCATGATCGTCTATCTCGTTTCGATGCTCTCGGGCTGCGTTTCTTCCAATAATCCGACGAATCCGACGACGAACCGTTCTTCGTCACAGACCGAGACGGAAGATCCGGAGGAAACGGCATCTGTCGCGACCATCGCGGAAAAGGATTTCGATCCGGAGAAAGATACGATTGTGCCGGATGTCAAGGGAATGACAGTCGATGAGGCGCGTGCAGCGCTCGAGGCCGCGAACCTGGAATTCCATCTGTCCCGTACCATGGAATACCGCGACGATTATGATATCGGCTTGATTTACCAGCAGAGCGTCGACCCGGATACGATGGTCGCAAAAGGAACCGCCGTTTATGTTTGGATGTCTTCCGGCTCTGATAAGTTCACCATCAAAGATTCTTATGTCGGCGGCGATGTTCATATCTTCATGACCGATATCGCCATGCATAAGGACCAGATTGACGTTATTTATGAAAAAGTTTTCGATGATACCGTCGCCACGAACCAGATTATTTCATTGACCCCGTCCTCGGGCGTCCTGAAATCCGGCGATACGATCGT
Source organism: Lachnospiraceae bacterium UBA1778 (assembly GCA_002315255.1). Lineage (GTDB taxonomy): Bacteria > Bacillota > Clostridia > Lachnospirales > Lachnospiraceae > UBA1267. The sequence continues at coordinate 63,239 of DCGM01000105.1, read as the reverse complement.
CGTCAAATATTGCTGCGGACCGGAGTATATTCCGATGCCGGACCTGATCGGCCTGACCGCGAGCGAAGCGTACAGCATTATCAATGCGAAGGGCTTCGACCGAGGCGATGTCACCTATGACTATTCCGACGAATATGAAGCCGGAATCGTCATCTGGCAGGAATACAAGGTCGGCGCAAGGGTTTATCACGGAAGCGATATCGATTATACGATCAGCAGCGGCCCGCGGATGACCACGATGCCGGATGTGATCGGCATGACGAAGGAGGATGCGTTAGAGCTCCTTTCAGATGAAGACAAGTATTCATTCACGATCAATATTGTGAACCAGTATGTGAAGGAAGAAGAACTCGAGGAAGGCCAGAGCTTCGGCATGGTCGTTTCTACCGACCCGATGCCGGAAGAGCAGGTGAAGGTCAAGGGCGAGATCACATTGACGGTTCTCAGTTCGAAGACGAAGGAAGTGATTCCGGATCTGATTTCTCCGGACGGAGAGGGACATTACCGGACACTGGAGGAAATAGTTACGGAACTTCAGCGTATGAGCTTCGTCGTAGAGACGATTTATGTCGGAACGATGGATGCTGATCTGGAAGGACCGAGCTGGACTTATCCGGAACACGGAGCCGAAGTGGAAATCGGATCGACGGTCCAGGTTTATGTCTATAAATATGGCGTCATGCCGCTGCTTTACGGAAAGACCGTCGATGAAGCGGAGACGATTCTTACTACCTTCGGCGTAACGCTTGATAAAGTGAACTTCACCTATCAGGAGACGAGCGATTCGAGCCTCGACGGAAAGGTTTACCGCTCTACACCGGGAACCGGTCTGGCTCTTCCGGATACGGAGACCAAAGTGACGCTGACGCTTTATAAGTATGTCGCACCGCCGGAAACGCAGCCGGAGTCCGAGTCGGAAGCCGAATCGCCTTCAGAGTCTTCGACGGAATCTTCAACCGAAGCTGAAAGCTAAAGTCAAACTTAAACTTGATTGCAGGAGAAAACAATCCCAGATGACCGGAAGAATCATCAAGGGAATAGCCGGATTCTATTATGTTCATGACGGCGAAAACGTCTATGAATGTAAGGCGAAGGGCATATTCCGCAAGAATCACCAGAAACCGTTAGTCGGAGACAACGTTTTATTTGACGTTGTCTCTGCGTCTTTGCGGACCGGTACGGTGACAGAGATTCTCGAGGAGAAGAATTCTTTGATCCGCCCGGAAGCCGCGAATATCGACGCGATTTATCTCGTTTTTTCCGCATCGATCCCAGAGCCGAATTATACGATGCTGAACCGTTATCTCGTTTCTGTCCATGATACCGGTATTCCGGTAAAACTAGTCGTCAATAAGACAGATCTCACGGACGGGACGGCGCTGTCGGAGATCAGCAGACAGTTTGAAAATACCTGTTATCCGGTCTTTTTTGTTTCAGTCCGGGAAGAAAAAGGGCTTGAAGCGCTTCGCGATGATATGAAGGGCCATGTCAATGTCTTCGCCGGCCCGTCTGGTGTCGGAAAATCATCGCTATTAAACAGCCTGATCGGCGAAGGAAAGATGGAAATCGGCGAGCTTTCGAGAAAGATTGCGCGCGGAAAAAATACGACGCGGCATACCGAACTTTTCGTTATCGGCGAGGACACGTATCTTCTCGACACGCCGGGCTTTACGTCTGTAGAGATTCCGCCGATCGAAATCGAGAACCTGCCTTTTTATTTCGATGAATTCCTCCCCTATGTGACGAAATGCCGGTTTACGAACTGCAGCCATTATAAAGAGACGGACTGCGCCGTAAAAGAAGCGGTCCGAAACGGAATTATCCCGCGAAGCCGCTATGTCGCTTATCGGGACGTATACGAATACCTGAAGGATCTTCGGAAATACTGATGAAAAAACGGATTCAAAAATGCTTGATCGTCTTCCTGAGCGCGGTGATGCTTTTCACGGCGTCTTCCTGCTCGTCGGTCATTTTTGGATTTTCTAACGGTTCTCCGGTAGTCATGTCCTGCGGAAAAGAGACGCTGAATGAAAGCGAGCTTCGGCTGATCGCGCTCCACTATAAGAGCGCATTTGAGCATTATTATGTTAATCTTTTCGGCGATGATTTCTGGGAGCTGCCGGCGGAAGAAGGCATGACTTATGGGCAATATGTGCGTTCTTACTGGATCCTTTCGGAGTGCCGCGCATTGATGTCGCTCTGCTGCATGGCAGAGGACAACCGTGTTTCCCTTACTGACAGCGAGATAGAGAGCCTCGAAAGGACTGCTGAAATTGTTTTCAGGGAGCTGTCAGAAGATGAGCGCGCTTTTACGAATGCCGGCTATAATGATGTTCTGACTCTTCTCGAAAAGATCGAGACCGCTTCGAAAATGCTGGATACGCTTACCGAGAACGCTAAAATCGATGTAAATGATGAGGAAAGCCGTGTCGCGGATATCGCATTGATCCGGGTGGGAGATCCGGACGTGGCGTCAGAGATCCGTGCGCGTCTCGACCTCGAGGAAAATTTCTTAACGCTCGCCAATGCCTTCTCCGAAGAGAAGCAGATCTATTATTCTGTCGCAAAGGGCGATCTTAAAGAGCCTTTAAACTCGGCTGTCTTTTCACTCGCGGAAGGCGAAGAGAGCGATGTCCTGATCTGCGAAGGCTCCTATTATCTGATCCGCGTCATTTCATCCTATAACTCGATTCTTTCTTCAAGGAACCGGACGTCGATCGCACTCCTTCGCCGCTATAACGCCTGGGAAGAAGAGAATGAAGCGCACCTTCGGCAGCATCCGCTCCGGATGGTTCCGAAGATGCTGGAAAATATCCCGCTGACAGATTCTTCGTATGAAGTCGATTTTGATCTTTTCGGGTATCTGGAATAAGGAAAAAGAGGTATTCTGAAAGCTCCGCCTGTGCGGAGCTTTTCTTTTTTTGCTGAATCGCTTTTCTACTTGCTTTTTTCGTAAGAATTATGTAAAATATTGTAATAATTAGTTTAGAAACTATTCATGTATCTTTTTCTTCATTTCGCGGCGTATCCAGACTCATTCGGAATGAATAAAAAAACAGGAATCCGTGTCTTGATTGCAGGAATCGGAACGGTCGTTTTAGGAAGCGTTTATCTGATAAAAGGCGGAACGCAGACCAGCGGAGAAACCCTTTTGCCGGACACCAGAGAAAACATTTTGTCCGATATGGAACAGGATGTTTCGGATTCTTCTCATGAAGACAGCTTTTCCGAAACGAAAAATGTTAAAACGATATTCGTCTATGTGTCCGGCGAAGTCCGGAATCCGGGCGTATATGAATTATCAGAAGATTCGCGCGTTTTCGAGGCGATTGAAATGGCCGGCGGTTTTACCGGTGATGCGGATTCGGACTCCTTAAATCTCGCAGGAAACCTTCATGACGGCGATCATATCCATGTCGGGAAACCCGGCGAGAGCGTTTCTTCGCAAAGCGGAATGAACGGAACGAGTTCCGAAAAAGAGGGCCTTATCAATATCAACACTGCCACTTCTGAAGAGCTTGAAAGCCTGTCGGGTATCGGACCTGCGAAAGCGGCCGCGATCATTGCTTATCGGGAAGAGCATGGGGCGTTTAAGAAAATTACAGATTTATTAAAAGTGCCGGGAATCGGCGAAAAGTTATACGAAATGATTAAAAACAGGATTACAGTTTAAACGGTTTGTGCAGGACGCCTGTTTTGAATACAGCTTTGACGTATGATTCGGGCAGAGCATTGAAACGGAAATATAGGGAAGGGAACAGGGGCTTAACCTCCTAAAACAGTCATGACTAAAATTCTTGTGGTAGACGATGAAAAAATGATCGTGAAGGGCATCCGCTTTTCATTGATCGCAGAAGGATGGGAAGTCGACGAAGCGTACGACGGACTGGAAGGCCTGAATAAGGCGAAAGCGACGGAGTACGATATGGTGCTTCTCGACATCATGCTTCCGGAGATGGACGGACTCACCGTCTGTCAGTCGATCCGCGAGTTTTCCAATATGCCGATCATCATGCTGACCGCAAAGGGCGACGATATGGATAAGATCCTAGGCCTGGAGTACGGCGCAGATGACTATATCACGAAGCCCTTTAATATCCTGGAAGTGAAGGCGCGTATGAAAGCGATTATGCGCCGGAACCTTTTAAAGAGCCCTGAAGTGTCGAAGAATACGCCGTCTGTCGTGACCTCCGGCGCATTGAAGGTGGACCTCGATAATGAGCGTGTGCTCATTTCCGGAAACGAAATCAATGTAACCGCGAAGGAATTCGATCTTCTGAAGCTCCTCCTCGCAAATCCGAACAAAGTCTACAGCCGTGAAAAGCTTCTGGAGATCGTTTGGGGAGCGGATTATCCGGGAGACGCGCGGACTGTTGATGTCCATGTCCGCAGACTCCGTGAAAAGATCGAAGAAAATCCTGGAATGCCGAAGTATATCCAGACAAAATGGGGAGTAGGATATTTCTACAAGGATGAAAGCACTCTATAAATCACTTCGCAGCCGAATATTTTTCTTTGTCCTGCTGTCCGGACTTATTCCTGTCATCATCATGCATATTTTAGTCGTCCAATGCTACGAGAGCTCGCTGATCAATAACCGTCAGACGGAGATTAAACAGCGCGTTAATCTGATCAGCTCGTCGATGGGGAGCGACACGAATATCAAGGATGCATTGACGGCCGAGCGGAAGCAGGTCCTTTCCTGGTACTCGGACGCATTCGGCGGCCGTCTTCTGATCATTGATCCCTATTACCACATCCTTTTGGACACCTATTATGCTGACACCGGAAAAACTGCCGTTTCCGATGCTATTTTTGATGCTTTTTCGGGGAAAGAGTATCAGGCGTATGAGAGAGACCCGGGGTATCTGGAATTTGTCGTTCCGATTTCTCATATGGATGGCGATGAAAAAACGATTATCGGCGCCATGGTTTTCTCGTCGACTACCGGCTGGATTCTCGATTCGATGAACCATGTGAATACGCTGATGTGGGTGTTCGATTTCATTATTTTCGGTCTTCTTTGCGTCGTTTCGTTCCTTCTGACGCAGAATACGATCAAGCCGCTCAACGATGCGGCCTTGAATGCGCAGAAGCTCGAAGCCGGCGTCGGCAATGTCGAAGAGAAAATGCTGATGACGTATTCGGAAGTTGATCGGATCGTCCACTCGACTGCGGTCACATTGAAGCATTATCAGGAGATGGAGGAATCGCAGGAGCAGTTTGTCTCCAATGTTTCGCACGAGCTCCGTACGCCGATGGCCTCAATCCGCGTTTTGTCGGATTCCCTGATCGGCCAGCAGAACATTCCGGAAGAGATTTATCAGGAAATTTTAGGCGACATTTCGAAAGAGATCGAGCGCGAAACGAATATTTTAGAGGATCTTCTGTCCATGTCACGGCTTGGAAACGTAAGTGACAGCATGATGAACATCTCGACCGTCAATATCAACCAGTTCCTTCTCGACATCTTAAAAACGTTAAAGCCGATCGCGGAATCCCGTCAGATCGACTTGATTTACGAGTCCTTCCGGCAGATCCAGGCAGACATCGACCAGCCGAAGCTTTCGCAGGCGTTCGTCAACCTGATCGAGAACGGAATCAAATATAATAATGACGGCGGCTGGGTCCGCGTTTCGCTCGATGCAGACCACGAGTATTTTTACCTCCGTGTGGCCGACAATGGCTGCGGCATCCCGGAGGATGCGATTATGCACGTGTTTGACCGGTTCTACCGCGTCGATAAGGCGCGCGCCCGTGAAACGGGCGGAACCGGCTTAGGTCTCGCCATCACGCGTCAGATTATTTTGCTCCACTATGGCGTCATCAAGGTCGAAAGCGTCCTCGGCGAAGGCACCACCTTTACCGTCCGCATTCCGCTGAAGCATGTCGAGCAGGAAGGAGCGAAGCGATGAAAAAATCCGTACGCGCATGGGTCGGCGCATTGGCAATGCTCCTCTCGTTATCCTTCATTCTTTCGGGCTGCCGGCAGACCGAAGAGTTTGACACCTCCGCATTTTATGTATACTGCCGGAAGAATGCGACGAATGACATTTATCCCGTCCGCGCGGAACTCAATCTTTCAGACCAGTCGAACCAGAATATCATTTCGTCGATTTGGGCGTTTATGTGTACCGATATGCAGGAAACCGACTATCAGTCGGCCGTTCCCGCAAATGTCGAAGTGAAGAGCATGATGCTCGAAGACTATAACCTCGCCTTTAATTTCACCGAAGCCTATCGGAATATTCCGACGAGAGAGGAGCTTTTATTCCGGGCGGCGGTCGTAAAAACGTTTTCACAGCTTCAGTTTGTCAATACGGTCGAGTTTTATGTGGAAGGACAGCCGATGATGCTTTCAGACGGAACGGTCGTCGGACCGCAGTCCGGAAGCAGCTATGTGGACCTGCTCGGACGAGGACTGAACTCGTATGAAAAGCGCGAGATTGTACTCTATTTCGCTTCTTCAGACGGCAGCCGGCTCTATTCGGAAACGGTCAATCTTACCTATAACACGAACTTCCCGATTGAGCAGTATATCGTGTCAAAGCTTCTTCAGGGCCCGTCCGCGTCTGCAAATGCCCATAAGCCGATTGCCGACAATACGAAGCTTCTTTCCATCAGCACGAAAGACGGAATCTGTCATGTCGATTTTAACCAGGCATTTTTAGAAGGTGTCCCGGGAATTTCGCCGGAGGTAACGATCTATTCGATCGTCAATTCATTGACGGAAGTGTCGGAAATCACCTCGGTCCGGATTTCGGTGAACGGATCGTCGAATGTTTTATTTAAGGACCAGGTAGACCTTTCGAAAAACTTCGTCCGAAACCTGGACTATATCGAAAAAGGAGAATAATTATCAAGAGACCGCTGTGTTTATTTGCAGCAGCTCTGTCGTTCGGGATCATATTGTTTTTTAACTGGGAGACGGCCCGCGGAACGCCCGCGGAGTTTTCGTCTCCCTCTTTTTTTCAAAAAATGATACAAGATGAGTCGGAATTTGTATCAGGAGAGTTGGAAGGCGAAGTGCTCTGGCTTCTCGAAAGCGGCGAGAAAACGGTGATCCGTTGCCGCGGTGACGCCTCTTTTGGGCAAGTGATGGTTTATCTTCCGGTTTCCTTTCAGGACTGCGTCCTCCGTCCAGGCGACCGCGTACACTTTACGGGGAGTTTTTTTCTCTTTGAAGATGCCGATAATCCCGGCGTCTTTGATGTGCGGGAATACTATGCAAATCTCGGTTATTATCTCGCAATGTCTGCAGATTCTGCGGAGGTGCTAAGTGAAAGCCGCGATTTTGTACGGAAAACAGCTTTCGAGATCACGAAAGGATTAAGCCGCTCCATCGACACTTTTGCGGAGGAGAGCGACCGCGGGACTTTTAAAGGGATTCTACTCGGAAACACCCGTGATACCGACGAAAGCTTAAAAGAGGATTCAATGCTTCTCGGGCTGTCGTATCTTATCTCTTCTTCTGGTTTCTTCGTTTCTTTGATCGGAATGACGGTTTACCGGCTTCTTAGGAATAAGACCGGGAAGGAGAGTATCGCCATCATTCTTTCGCTTTCACTGGCTGCGCTTTACACGCTGATCTGCGGCTTTTCCGCATCGTCTGTCCGAGCGCTTCTGATTCTTTTTGTACGCGTTTTTGCATCAAAAATGGGGCGTGTTTTCGACCTTTTAAGCGCTGCAGCATTTGCATTGATCCTGATGCTTCTCGAGCGGCCGACGCTTCTTAATCTTCCGGCGGTTCAGTTTTACCTCGCGGTCATCATCGGAAGCGGCGTGATCGCGCCTTCCGTCCAGGGATTTCTCTTTTATAAAAAACGTTATTTTACCGTATTTCTTTATGCTGTTTCAATGCAGATCTCTCTTTTGCCGATGGCGGTTTTATCGCGATATGGTTATTCGCTTTATACGCTTCCATCGGGTTTTATCCTTTCTTCCGTAAGGATTTTTCTGTGGGTATTAGTGCTGCTTGGCGGAGGAAGCGGAGCTGTAGCAGGAGGATTTTCTCAAATCCCTAAGTTTTTCTTCGGCGCTGGACATTATGTCCTCGAAGGAGAGAAAGGTCTGATCACCCTTCTTTCAAAGCTTCCGGGCGCTTTTATTCTGACCGGAAAGCCGGACACGTGGCGCTTGATCGTCTATGGAGCCGTCGTCTTCGGAATGATCCTTGTATACCGGCTCCTATTCCGGATGCAGAAGAAACGGAGCGAAGAGAACGAATATAAGATTACGAATCGTGACTATCTTTTCTCGGGCGCGGCCCTCGCAATGACACTGGTTTTCGGAATGTTTTTTCTCCATGCGGAACCGGTGCAGAAGGGCGGCGCCGAAATCACGGCGCTTTCGGTCGGACAGGGGGACTGTTTTCTCGTGCGGACCGATAGCGGCGAAAGCCTGCTCATTGACTGCGGTTCTTCGACTGAGAAAGCGATTCTCGAAGAAACCGTGCTCCCGGCGCTTCGCTATTTCGGGATAAAAAAGGTGGACGCCGTCGTTCTTTCGCATGCGGATAATGACCATATCAGCGGAATCCTGTCGCTGTTTTCAAAGACCGGAAGTTCTGGGTCCGGGGCGCTTCTGACCGATACGCTAAAGACAAGTGCGCTTCAGCCTAGCGCAGGCTCCGTATTTAAAGACACGGTGTTTCTGCTTTCTGGGAATGAAGCGGCGCAGGAAGCTTTTTTGGAAGCAGGTCTTTTGACCGATGAAGATTCAATCAATGTCGAATCAGACAGCGCCGGATCGCCTGCTGTCCTTTTTGTAAATGCAGGCGAGGAGCTTTCTCTTTCGGAAACAACCTCGCTTCTTGTCCTTTCTCCTGACGATTTTCCGTATTCGGACGACAATGACCTCTCCCTTACATTTCTTCTCCGCTTCGGCGGGCACTCCGCGCTGTTTACAGGCGATATCTCCGCGTCGACAGAAGAAAAACTTGTACAGAACGGAATCGGACACGCCGATTATCTGAAGGTCTCGCATCACGGGTCGAAATATGCGTCTTCGGAGGACTTTTTAGCGGCTGTTTCGCCTGAAATTGCCGTAATCAGTGTCGGAAAAAGGAATTCGTACGGACATCCGCATAGAGAGACGCTGGCCCGCCTAAAAGACTGTGGGGCCGCTCTTTTCAGCACATCAGAAAGCGGCGCGGTTACCGTCCGTTTTTACGCGAACGGAAAGGTCAAAATCGAGACCGGAAAGCGATGAAATCGAGACCGGAAAGCGCTAAAACCGCGAACGGAAAGTTCAAAATTGAGACCGGTCTGGCAGGATTTGACTTGAAAAGAGCGCATTGATTTGGTAAAATCGTGTGTATGAAAAGAATTGCAAACGACATCAAAAATCATACATTTGCGAAGGTTTATCTGATCTGCGGTGAAGAGGAATACTATAAGACGACCTCTTTGCGGCGGCTTTCTTCTGCGGTCGCGGGAGATGATACCATGAACCGGAAAGACCTTTTCGGGGCTGATATTTCACTCGAGGAAGTACGGGACTTTACCGATACGATGCCGTTTTTTGCAGAGAAGCGGCTCCTTACGATTACGGATTCCGGCCTTTTCAGATTAAAAGGGGAGAAAAGCGCGGAAGAAGCCGCGACAGAGGACTCGGATAAGGGCTCGGACAGCTTTTCGGAATGGATTAAGACGCTCCCGGATACAGCTTGTGTCATCTTTAAAGAAGATAAAATCGATAAACGGTCTGCGCTCTATAAAGCAGTTCTGAAGACCGGATATGTAGCGGAAATCAATCACCTGGACGACCAGGCATTCTCGGACTGGGTGCTAAAGCGGATTGCGTCCCGGAACATCCGGATTTCGCGGGAAGCGTTCCGCATCCTTTTGGAGGGGCTGGAACATGATATCGGCTCCGCCAGTCTCGAAATCGATAAGATCTGTGATTGCTATGCGGAAAAAGGGACGATTCTTCCGGAAGATCTATCGGAAATCATGACCGCCCGCGTAGAAAACCGGGTGTTTGATCTCGTTGAACAGGTTTCTCTCGGAAACCGGCAGCGCGCGTTGGACCTTTATTATGATCTTCTCGCGTTAAAAGAGCCGCCAATGAGGATTCTTGCCTTGATGGGGCGGCAGTTTAACCAGCTTTTTACAGTCCAGGAGTTATCGAAGCAGAGCCTTTCGAGGGCTGACATTGCGGCCGAAATGAAAATGACCAAAAGCGCCGATTTTGTCGTTCAAAAGCTTCAGAAGCAGGCGCAGAAATATACGCCGAAGGAACTGAAAGACGCGATTTCGCTCTGTGTGGAGATGGAAGCATCCTACAAATCCGGGAATCTTTCCGACACATTGGCGGTCGAGCTTTTAATTTTCAAAATGACCGGTAAAAAAGGATGACAAATCCTTGCCGTTTATGATAAGATAGACAAAATGGATAATTTTGGGGGTAGGTTTTCGTGAGCGGAAAACGCATTGAAAACAGAAAAAGAAGACATCGGCTCAGAGTGATCATCTCTGTGCTTGCTGTCTGTTTTACGGTTCTCAATGTGACGCTTTTCGGAGTCAGCCTTTCGCTTATCAATAAAGCGACGCGTGCCAGCAAAGACGCGGAGAATCAGGAAGACCGGGGGCTGGCGGATTCGGACGGCGGAAGCAAGTCTGAAACGCTTGAGCCGGAGGAGGCCAGTGCGACTGATTCTGATCCGTCTGCGAAGGACTCCACGCTTGTAAGCCGCAATAATACCGGCAATGTGTCCGGCACACTGGATTTTAATTTCTCCTTAGTCGAATCGACCGGTGAAATAGAGACGGAAACCGAAACGGAGACCGAAACGGAAACAGAAACGGAGACCGAAACCGAGACTGAACCGGAAACGACAGAATATGCGCTTTCGTATCAGGACGATCCGCGTTATTCTGTGATCGAAAAATACAGCCCGTTAGCAATCGTTACGAGCGCCGACGGTTATCTTCATATCCGTTTCCAGCCGTCCACCAGTGCGGCTGAAATCGGCCGCGCATTGAATGGAACCGCATTTACGGTTCTCGACGTTCAGGGCGACTGGCTCCATATTTCGAGCAACGGTTACACCGGTTATGTCGCGAAAAAGTATTGTACGACAGGCGAGGAGGCAGAACTTCTCGCGATGAAGAACTGCTTCGGTACCGTCTCTGCCAAAGAGGGATCCGTTCCTGTTTATGCTTCTCCGTCGCTTAAGGCCAGCGTGATCGGATCTGTCGAAACGGACTCGGATTATTCGCTCGTCGATCTTCTTGGCGATTGGGCGATTTTTACGCTTCCGGACGGGCAGCAGGGCTTCGCTGACGCCGCGCTTTTGATTCAGGATTATTCATTGCCGAGTCCCTCATTCTTCTATTCGCATCCGGAACTTCTGAGCAAGGCGCTTGAGATTACGGAATTTGCGAAGCAGTATCTCGGCGGACGATATGTATTCGGCGCGGAAACTCTCGGCGTTGCAGTCGACTGCTCCGGTTTCGTTCTTCGTGTTTATGAGCATTTCGGCATTAATCTGCCCCGGAATTCGGCATCACAGTCCCGTTCCGGCACTAAAGTTTCCTCTATCCAGGAAGCGATGCCGGGCGATCTTTTATTCTACCATGGCTTTATCAATGGCGCTTGGACGAAAGGCGTCGGTCATGTAGCAATTTATCTCGGTGACGGTATGATGATCCACGCCTGCTCTGCAGAGCGCGGAATCGTCATTGACAAGTATAATTACTATGAGCAGCCGCTCGCAATCCGAAGAGTTATTACAGAGTGAACGATAGGGCGACCTATGACTGCCCGAAGAGTATATTAAGATTGATTGGATAGTAATCCTAGAACAGTCTTGAATCATTGTGTTTTTTTGAGGTATAGCTATGAAATTATTAGATTGGTTTGACCGTAAAACTTCTAAATGGCCGAATCTTATGTATATCTTAGTCGGGTGCTATGCATTAGGCTTTATCGTTTCGTATGTTTTCCCGATGGTATCACTCTATCTTTATTTTGACCTTGATCTGATCCTTCAGGGACAGGTCTGGCGGATCTTTTCGTTTATTCTTATTCCGTCTGACAGCAATGTATTTCTCGCCATCTTCACGTGCCTCATCTATATTACGATTTCCAAATCGCTGGAGCGCTTTATCGGCCGCGGGAAACTGAATTTCTTCCTGCTGTCCGGCATTTTGATGCAGCTTCTCGGCGGAATCGTGATGCAGTTCGTATGCGGCACCGGCATGTTCCTGACGCTTTATTATATGTTTTCATCGCTCTTTGTGCTGTTTGCAGTCATTTTCCCGGACGCGCAGTTCCTGATTTTCTTCCTGATTCCGGTCAAGGGAAAATATATGATCATTCTGACCGCGTTGATCGATATCCTCGACGTGGTGAAGTGTTTTGCCGCCGGCGCTGATTATTACGGATGGGCATTGGTCATCATGATCGTAGCGTCGATTTTGAACGTCCTTCTCTTTATGATGCTGAACGGTCAGGCTTCGTCGAACGTGATCAGCGTCCGCGCCTTTGCGAATAAAAAGAAGATGAATAATGCATTTAATGGCGCGCCGAAAGCGGGCTACCGCCATAAATGCACGATCTGCGGCCGCACGGATGTGACGAATCCGGAGCTTTCCTTCCGTTACTGCTCAAAGTGCGAGGGAAATCACGAGTATTGCAATGACCATCTTTATACGCATATGCATATCACCGGCCTCGATGCCGGTATTGACGCCCCGCAGGAGTCAGGCATTGAAAACAGTGTGACTCACGAAAAATGAACAAAAATCTGGACACGATCAAAAAGAATATTCTGGTAATAGGCGGCGGCGCATCCGGTATGGCTGCCGCTTATGCTGCTTCTCTGGGCGGTCATCATGTGATCCTTTTTGAGAAGAATGAGAAGCTCGGAAAGAAGATCTATATCACCGGGAAGGGCCGCTGCAACTGTACGAACGCCTCGGACATCGAAACGATTTTAAAGAATGTAGTGACGAACCGGAAATTCCTCTATAGCGCCTTTTATACGTTTACCAATGAGGACCTTTGTGCCTTTTTGGAAGCGCACGGATGCCCGGTAAAAACAGAACGCGGCAACCGCGTATTCCCGGTTTCGGACCATTCTTCCGACGTTACCCGCGCATGGGAGCGGGCGCTTCTCGAAAATCATGTCGACATCCGCTATCATTCGAAAGTCGAAGGGCTGATTTCGGAAGAGATTTATTCAGACGAGCATCTTTCAGGCGGAAAAACGATAAGAAGAGTGGTAGGCGTCCGCGTCAACGGGAGGGCTGTCTATGGCGACCACGTGATTCTGGCGACCGGCGGATTATCATATCCGTCTACCGGTTCGGACGGAGACGGATACCGTTTTGCAGAAGCGGAAGGCCATCGGCTGATCAAACCGGTGCCGTCGCTTGTATCCTTTAAAACGAAAGAGGGCTTTGTCAGGGAACTTTCCGGGCTTTCCCTTAAAAATATCGGGATTTCGGTCCTTGAAACTGGCGAAAACCCGAAGAAAAAGCCGATTTTTACGGACTTTGGCGAAATGCTCTTTACGCATGACGGCGTAAGCGGACCGGTCATCCTGTCGGCATCCTCGTGGCTTGCGCGAACGGTTTCGGACGGGAAAGAGCTTCAGCTGCTGATTGATTTGAAGCCGGCGCTTTCAGTAGAACAGCTGGACGAACGGATTTTGCGGGACTTTTCGGAAGTCCTGAACCGGCAGTTTAAGAATGCGCTGGACGGACTTCTGCCGAAATCATTGATTCCGGTGGTGATCTCGCTCTCTAAGATTCCGGAAGACCGGGCTGTCAACAGCATCACGAAAGAAGAGCGGCTCCGGCTCGTTTCATTGATGAAGGGGCTGCCGCTGACGGTCGTCGGAACCGGCGGCTTTATCGAAGCCGTGATTACACAGGGCGGCGTATCGGTGCAGGATATCGATTCGTCTACGATGAAAAGCAAACAGGTCATCGGGCTTTCGTTTGCGGGAGAGCTGATCGATGTCGACGCATTGACCGGAGGCTTCAATCTTCAGATCGCCTGGTCGACCGGATATCTTGCAGGATTGTCAGTCTGAAGAAACTTAGTATCAGAATGGAGGTTTTATGGGAGTTAATGTAGCGATTGACGGGCCTTCGGGCGCAGGAAAAAGCACGGTTGCGAAAGCGGCCGCGAAGGAGCTTGGGTATATTTATGTCGATACCGGCGCGATGTACCGCGCCATCGGCCTATATATGCTGAACCATGGAATTCCGATTGAGGATGAAGCGAAGGTTTCCGCAGCGCTTCCTATGGTCAATGTGACAATCCGCTATGAAGAAGGCACTCAGCAGGTGATTTTGAACGGAGAGAACGTCTCCCCGGTCATCCGCACGCAGGCGGTCAGCGATGCGGCGTCCGTCACCTCGGCGTATGCGCCGGTCCGGCAGAAACTCCTCGATCTTCAGCATTCCCTGGCGCGCGAAAATGATGTCATCATGGATGGAAGAGATATCGGAACGGCGATCCTTCCGAACGCGGAAGTTAAGATTTACCTGACAGCTTCGACCTATGTCCGCGCGCAGCGCCGTTTTGCGGAGATGGCTGCGAAGGGGCAGGAGTGCGATTTAAAGCAGGTGATGGCGGATATTGAAGAGCGCGATTACCGCGACAGCCATCGCGAGGTTTCACCGCTTACCCAGGCGGCAGACGCGGTCTATCTCGATACTTCGGAGCTTGACATTGACGGAGCGGTCAATGCGGCGATCGAGATCATCCATGCGAAGCTGGTCCTCGCAAAATATCGGACACCGGAAGCGTAAAGCGGAGATTATAATAGCGGAGATTAGTAGAGCGTACTATGGAGATTATCACAGCGAAAACTGCAGGCTTCTGCTTCGGCGTAGAGCGCGCGTTCAGCGGAACGCTGAAGCTCTCAAATGAGTGCGAAGGGCCTGTCTATACGTTGGGGCCGGTTGTTCATAACGAAGCCGTGATCCGGGAACTCGAAGAGCGGGGCGTTTATGCGCTTTCTTCACTTCCGGGGCCTGAAATCGGAAGCAATGCGACCATCGTCATCCGTGCGCACGGCGTCACCCGTGAAACGGAAGAAAAACTGCGGAAGACAGGAGTAAACGTGGTCGATCTCACCTGCCCGTTTGTGAAGAAAATCCATCGGATTGTAAGCGAGCATTCCCGAAACGGGGAGACGATTCTCATTGCCGGAGACCCCGCACATCCGGAGGTCCAGGGGATTATCGGATGGTGCGAAGGGCCGTGTTTCACCTTTATGTCGGAGGAGGAAGCCAAAAAACTCTCTTTTTCACCAAATACAAGGATTTGTTTAGTGGCGCAAACCACATTTAACCACGAAAAATTTAAAAAATCAGTTGAAATTTTTTCGAATTTGGGGTATAGTCTTTTTATTGCGGATACTGTGTGTTCTGCCACGAGAGAGAGGCAGGAAGAGGCCGAAAAAATCGCATCCTGCGTTGATGCGATGATCGTGATCGGCTCCCGTTCTTCTTCAAACTCCTGCAAGCTATACGAGATCTGCAAAAAAGCATGTAATCGGACCATTTTTATTCAAGATGCAGATGAGCTTCAATGTTGTTGTCTAGACGGTGTCAAATGTGTAGGGATTACAGCCGGGGCGTCCACCCCAAACAAAATTCTTAAGGAGGTTCAAAATTATGTCGGAAAATTTTGAACAAATGCTGAATGCGACCCAAGAGGTCACTATCAAAAACGGGGAGGTCGTAGACGGTACTGTAATCGCTGTGAAAGACAACGAGATTGTTGTTAATATCGGTTATAAGCATGACGGTGTCATTGCAAAGAGCGAATTCGACTGCCCGGCTGATGCGGATCTGAAGGAACTTGTAAAAGTCGGTGATCCGGTCAAGGCTAAAGTTTTAAAGGTTAATGATGGCGAAGGCTTAGTCCTGCTGTCCAACCGCCCGCGCCGTGAGCGCGCTGAAATCCGCGAAAGCGAAATCCTGAAGAACGCTTTTGAGAATCACGAAGTCTTAAAGGCTACGGTTGATGAGGCTGTCTCTGGCGGCATCACCTGCACCGTTGACGGAACGAAGATCTTCATTCCGGCCAGCCGTATTTCGGATAACTTCGAGCGTGACCTGACCAAGTATCAGGGACAGGAGATCGAATTCGTCATGATCGAGTATAACCCGCATAAGCGCCGTGTCATTGGCGACAGAAAGGGTCTTATCGTTGCGAAGAAGGAAGCTGACCTCGCAGCAGTTCTCGAGAAAGTCCATGAAGGCGATGTCGTTGAAGGAACCGTTAAGAATGTCACCGATTTCGGCGCATTCATCGACCTTGGCGGCGCAGATGGCCTGCTTCATATCTCTGAAATGAGCTGGGGCCGTATTTCGAACCCAAAGCGCGTTTATAAGACCGGCGATACCGTTAAGGTTTTCGTTAAGTCGATCGAAGGCAGCAAGATCGCTCTTTCGATGAAGTTCCCGGAAGACAACCCGTGGGCAGATGCTGAAACGAAGTATGCGAAGGGCAATGTGGTTACCGGTAAGGTTGCCCGCCTGACCGACTTCGGCGCATTCGTCGAACTGGCGAAGGATGTTGATGGTCTCCTTCATGTTTCTCAGATTACGCGTGAGCGCGTTGAGAAGCCGTCGGATGTTCTGACGCAGGGACAGGAAGTCACCGTTCAGATCATTGACCTCGATATGGAACACAAGAAGATCAGCCTTTCCATGAAGTCTCTTCTTCCGAAGCCGGAGCGTCCGGAGCGTAAGCCGCGTCCGGAGCGTGCGAACAACCGTAAGAACGAGAACAACTATACCAACGAAGAAGGTATGGTCGATATCGAAGCTTTCCTGAAAGTCAATGCAGCTGCTGAAGAGCAGACTGAAGAATAAGACAGAAGAGGAATGAAGCGGGTTACCGCTTTTGATCCATCAGGCTGCCGCAGTGAAAACTGCGGCAGTCTTTTTTTATGGTCTGAATCGATAACGATACAGCTTCAACTCGGAATCCGAAAAATAGGTGAAATATCAAAAATGCTATGTATTTACTGGCTTTTTTGATGTTTCTCTTTTTTATATAAGTACTTTCAAAATTCGGCATTCTGTGGTATAATCACATTAACTTTAATTAGTGTTAGTATGTCGTGCTATGCGCATTTGTTGAAATAAGGAGTGAAATGGTCGATACCGATAAGGTCTATCTCATGACGAAGGCCGCCATGTTCGAGAACAAGGAGAAAAAGGGCGCGATGAAAATCGTGTCTTATCGTCGTCAGGACTATATCCTTTACCACATGCTCCTCGTGCTGTTTTCCGCAACCATCGCATTCTGCATCATTGTCGGAACGATTCTCTTCCTGATTTTGATGGCGAATGACACGATCGTTTTAAATGTCGGTGAAATGGTTGTTTTTGGCTTAGTGATTGCAGTCTTTTATGCGATTGTACTGATTTTCTATTATACCTTTTCTCATCAGTTTTACGGAAGCCGCCACGTTAAGGCGCGGCAGAAAATCCGGCAGTATCTGGAAATCATGAATGCGCTGGATGAACTGGAAGAAAAGAGAAAGGCGGAATCCGAGAAATGAAATGGCTTTTACGGACGCGTGAAGTTTTTCGTGCGTTTTATGCAAAATACAGCACATCGGTCGACCGCCTGGCCCGTTTCGCACTGTCGCTCGTCGCATATCTCGCCGTCTTTTATTTTGCCGGTTACAATGCGACGCTCTCGAAGCCGATTTTCGCCGTTGCATTGGCACTCGTTTCCGCGTTTCTGCCGACCTCTTCCACAGCGGTCATTACGGCGCTTCTTTTGGCGATTGAGTTTGCTTCGGTATCGATTGAGATTCCGGTCATCACATTGATTTTATTTGCGCTGATTCTGCTTCTTTACTTTGTGTTCCGGGCAGAAACCGCATGGCTCCTCGTGTTTACGATGGTTGCCTGCCTATTTGGCGTGTCGCCGGCCGTGCTGCCGATGGCGCTTTTGATTTCACCGGTTGACGTGATCGTGCTCGCATTTGGCGTTTTGATTTACGGTCTCGTGGCTGCAGTCCGGAAGGATGTTTCTGTTTTCACTTCAGGCAGCTTGACGCTCGGCGGAAGAGTAAACCTTCTTTTGACCGATATTCTGTCAGACCCGCGCTTCCTTCTGATTCTCATCGGAATCGTCTGCGCATCGCTTCTGATCTGCATTGTGCGCACCTCAAAACGGAATTATTCCGGTCTGATCGCGATCGTGCTCGGGGATCTTCTCTATACTTTGCTTCTGGTTTTAGGCGGATTTTTCTTAGACGTCACCATCAGCATCCCGGGACTTCTGATCGGCCTCGTGTTAAATGCAGTTTTCTCGTTTATCCTTCTTTTTGTCGTCCGTTCCCTGGACTACAAACGAACCGAGGAGGTCCGTTTCGAAGACGACGATTACTTCTACTTTGTGAAGGCGGTTCCGAAGACGGTTATCCGTGCTACCGAGCGGAAAGAATCGGTTATTACTTCATCAAATCCGGAAACGATCAATGTCGATGATCTTTTCCATGCACACAATGATACGAGAGAGGAGAAACCGTAATGTTCTTTGCTTCAATCATTGATTTTTTTAAGAATCTCTTCGACTGGACCGGAACGGTCACGGTTTTCGGTTTGACCCTGACGTTCACGTTCAGCGGAATCATTGAGATTATCCTGTTTTCATTTGCGATATTTGCGATTCTCCGCTGGATCCGGAATACGAAAGCGTTTGCGCTTTTAAAGGGTGCCGTCATTCTGCTGGTTTTCTATGTGGTGGCGAATTTCTTAAAGCTTGA
>DCGM01000105.1:14469-44468 GCA_002315255.1 Lachnospiraceae bacterium UBA1778 | reverse complement strand
AATATCGTCTACCTTTTCCAGACATTTGCAGCGTCCTTATTCCTGGCGGTTGTCATCGTCTTCCATCCGGAGATCCGAAAAGCGTTAGAGCAGCTCGGCTCCCGAATCGGAAAGAAGAATGCGAAGGGCGATACGATTTTTGCCGGCGGGCTTACGGAGGAAGCAGTCGAGAATATCCTCGAAGCGCTCGAATATATGGGACGGAACCGGGTCGGCGCATTGATCGTCGTCGAACGGGAAATCCGCCTGGATGAGTTTATCGAAACCGGAATTAAACTTGACGCTGAAGTTTCTGTCGCACTTGTCGAGCAGATTTTCGAAAAGAACACGCCGCTGCATGACGNNGAATACCCCGCTGCATGACGGCGCTGTCATTATCCGCGGCGGCCGTATCTGCGCAGCCACCTGCTATCTGCCCTTATCGCAGAACATGGATATCAGCAAAGAGCTTGGAACCCGTCATCGGGCAGGTCTCGGCGTTTCTGATGTTTCCGACTGTATCACGCTCATCGCTTCCGAAGAAACCGGAAAGCTTTCCGTCGCTATGGAAGGAAAGATTGAGACCGCAGTCGACCGTGATTTTATCCGGAGCGTGCTGATGTCTTCCCAGTCTGTCCGTAAAAAGTCCTCCAATGTTTTCGCCAAATGGCTGAAAGGAGGAAAGTAAGATGAATGCGAAGAAAATCAAGCGCTTTTTCTTAAGAATCTATGCGTTTATTAAAAAATATGATATCGGCTATCTGATCGTTTCATTGCTTCTCGGCTTTATCATGTGGGCGTTCTTATCGAACGGACAGGACCCGATCGTCACCCGCACGGTCAATGTTCCGGTCACCTTCCTTCATGAAAGCGAGCTTTTGAAACAGGAATCGCGTGTAATGCTCACCGACAATGCTACGGTTTCCATCGAAGTCAGCACGCGTAAGAGCCGTTCCGCTTCCGTCAGCAGCGATATGTTCGAGTGTACGGCGGACATTATGACGCATCAGGGCGCGCTGCTTTCCGAGCAGCTGGTCCATGTTTCAGTGAATCAGAAGGATAATTCGGGAATTATTCTGAATTGGGAATTTGAGAAGGGCGACCCGTATGTCACGGTCGCATTGGATGACTATATCACGAAAACATTCCCGGTCCTTGTGATGACGGAAAATACGATTTCCGGCGGCTTAAAGCTTCAGGGGGATATCACTTTTTCACCGGATACGGTCGATCTTTCCGGACCGTCCTCTGCATTCGGCAATATCGCAAGTGTCTATGCAGTGGTTGATTTAAGCCAGCTGACCGGCGGAGAACTGTCGAACGAAATTCCGTTAACTATTTTTGATGCGAACGGAAAGGAGATTAAAACCCCGGCGGCGATTACGATGGACCATTCCACCTCGACGATGCATGCGCTGGTATTAAACCAGCAGGCGGTTAAAGTCCTTTGCGATGGCACGGTCGGAACGCCGGCAGAAGGCTATCGTCTGGAATCCATCACCGTTGACCCGGATTATATTTCAGTTAAGGGCTTAAAGGATGTAGTCAGCTCCTTCACAGAAATTGTGATTCCTTCAAATCTGATCAATATTTCGGGCGTTGAAGGATCGCAGCAGTATACCATTGATATTTCGTCCTATATTCCGGAAGGAGTGACGATCGTTTCAGGGTCGAAAGAAGTTACCGTCAGCGTCGTGATGGAAAAATGGGTACAGCGGACGATAGAAATCCCGATTGAAGAGATCTCGATCGAGAATCCGAACGAACTTTACAGCTATGAGATTTTTGCCAGCCTGAAGATCAAGGTCCGCGGATTTGAGGATGTTTTAGACGCGCTTTCCACAGCGTCCTTTAAGGCATACATTGACGTGGAAAACTTAGAACCGGGAAACCAAAACCAGGCGTTAGTCCATCTTTCAAATATTTCCGGCGTGACGGTCGATAATCCGGAGTCCCTGTTTGTCAGAGTCCTGATTACCGAACAGGAACCGTCAGAAACACCGACAGAAGAACCGACGGAGGAACCGACGGAACCTGCTACGGATGAGGAACCGACAGAATCGGAGAGTGAGAATTAAACGGATGTTACAGGAAAAACTGATCATTAAAAATCCGATGGGATTATATGTGGGACCGGCCGGCACGCTTTGTACAGAAGCGGCCCGGTTTAAGTCCTCTGTCCGTTTTTCCTTAGACGGAACAGAGTACAATGCAAAAAGCATCCTTTCCGTGCTTGGCGCCTGCGTACGCTTCGAGAGCGAGATCACATTGATCTGCGAAGGCGAGGACGAGAAAGAAGCGATGGCTGTTTTATCTGAACTGATTCGGACCGGATTGGGGGAATTATAATGGAGCATCCAGTGGTTGACGTGGTAGTGCCCGTGTTCGAGCCTACAGACGATTTTATCAAAATGCTTCGGATGTTATACGGGCAGGGCTCTATCATCCGAAAGGTGATTCTCGTCATTACGCGGTCTGAAAAGGCGGTTTACCCGGATCTCTTTCATTATCCCGGCATCGTCATCCATGCGATCGATCCGGAATATTTCGACCATGCCGGAAGCCGGAACCTCGGATTTTCCCTGTCTGATGCGGATTATGTCCTCATGATGACGCAGGACGCGATTCCGGAATCGAGCCGGCTCGCGGAGAAACTTTTAGCGCAGTTCGAAGATGAAGCCGTCGCTGTTTCCTATGCGCGTCAGATTCCGCGGGATGACTGCGACCCGATCGAGTTTTATACACGTCAGTTCAATTATTCGGAAGAATCCCGCGTCAAATCGCTAGACGATGTCGCGACGCTCGGGTTAAAAGCATATTTCTGCAGTGATGCCTGCGCGATGTACAAGCGCTCCGTCTTTGAGGAGCTTGGCCGTTTTTCGGCTCCGGTCATCTTCAATGAGGACATGATGTTTGCGCATAAAGCGTTACATGCCGGTTATAAGATCGCTTATGCGGCGGATGCTTGCGTCATCCATTCCCATAATATGACCGGGAAAAAGCAGTATCAGAGGAGCTTCGACATGGGCGTTTCACATGCGATGCATCCGGAGGTTTTCTCCGGCGTTTCCGCAGAGGGCTCCGGGAAAGCGATGATGAAGGATGTCATAAAGAATCTGGCGAGAGACGGCTCTTTCATCTGGATCGTGAAGTTCCTTTATCAATGCGGCATGCGCTATTTAGGCTATCGGAAAGGCCGGAACTATAAGAATCTTTCGCGCGAGACGATTTTAAAGTATACGATGAATCCGCGCTTCTGGGAGGGAAAATATGGGACAGATCAAAGTAACAAGGTGTGAAATTGAAGGTCTTTGTGTCATTGAGCCGACCGTCCATCGCGACGATCGCGGCTATTTTGTCGAGACCTATAATCAGAATGATATGAAAGCGGAAGGCCTCGATTTAGTGTTCGTTCAGGACAATCAGTCGATGTCCTCGAAGGGCGTCCTCCGCGGGCTTCATTTCCAGAAGCAGTTCCCGCAGGGAAAACTTGTGAGAGCGTTACGCGGCAAAGTTTTCGATGTGGCGGTTGACCTTCGGGCCGGCTCCAAAACTTATGGAAAATGGTTCGGCGTAGAGCTTTCCGAAGAGAACATGAAGCAGTTCTACATTCCGGAAGGCTTCGCTCACGGCTTCTACGTGATGAGCGACACCGCGATTTTTGCCTATAAATGCACGGATTTCTATCATCCGGGCGATGAGGGCGGGCTTCTTTATTCTGATCCGGAAATCGGAATTGACTGGCCGATCGAACCCGGAACGGAGCTGATCATTTCGGAAAAAGATCAGAAATGGCTCGGCTTAAAAGATACATTTAAGTTTGAATGACGAGGAAGTATGACACAGATTAATCTGAAAAAGACTGAAAAATACATATGGCTCGGCTTCGACGGACTCCTCGTGCTGTTTTTCGGCGGCGATATCCAGAATCTGATCTCTGGACGACTGTTTGGCATTCCGTCCATTTTTACGGCACTCATTGTCGCGGCGATTCTCGGCATCCTTCTGTATCTCTGGATCCGCCATATGCGGAACTGCCAGGAGAACGGAAAGAAATCGGTCGGGCTCCGCTTCCTCGAGACGGTCCATAAATACCGGTTTCTCATTGAGCAGCTCGTCTCGCGTGACTTTAAGATCAAGTATAAACGCTCGGTTTTAGGCGTCTTCTGGAGCTTTTTAAATCCGCTCCTTATGATGTCCGTCCAGTATGTCGTATTCAGTTATCTTTTGAATGTCCGCGGCGACGTTCCGCATTATGCGGTCTATCTCCTTTGCGGTATCGTCATCTGGAGCGGCTTTAATGACTGCGTTTCGCAGGCGATGCGTTCGATCATCGGCAATGCGCCGCTCATCACGAAGGTTTATGTGCCGAAGTACATCTATCCGATGACGAAGGTCTTTTCCGCATTTGTGAATGTCCTTCTCTCGATGATTCCGCTGCTTCTTCTCACCATCGTATACGGTCTTTTCCAGACGCCGGTGCTGATGCTGACGAATGCAGTTCTGCTCCTTCCGTTCGGGCTTCTTATGCTTCTCGTTTTCTGCATGGGAATGGGATTCCTCTTATCAAGCCTGATGGTTTTCTTCCATGATGTCGAGTTTTTATGGTCGGTCGTTTCCTCCATCTGGATGTACGCGACGCCGATCATCTACTCCCTTTCGATGTTTGAAGACAAAGGAGCCGACTGGTTTATAAAGCTTGAACAGGCGAACCCGATGTATCACTATATCCAGTTTATCCGTACGGTGATTCTGGAGGGGACTTGCCCGGAACCATTAGAATTCTTATTCTGCGCAGGATTTGCGGTAATCATGTTCTTTGTCGGTTTCCTGGTCTTTAAGAAGACCGAAGACCGCTTTATCCTTTATCTGTAAGGAGGTTTGCAATGAGTGAAGAAAACAGGCTTATGCTGCGGATCTCCGATGTTTCGATGAAATTCCGGATGGAAGAGGACCGGTCCGCCTCATTGAAAGAAACGATCGTCAATCTCTTCCGTGGAAAACTGAAGATGAAAGAGTTCTTTGCGTTAAAGCATGTCAGCTTTGATGTGTATAAGGGCGAAGTAATCGGCATTATCGGCCGGAACGGCGCCGGAAAGAGCACGATTTTAAAGATTATTTCCGGCATCATGAAGCCGACAGAAGGAAATGTTGTGCGGAACGGGAATATCGTTCCGATGCTGGAACTCGGGTCCGGCTTTGATATGGATTTAAGCGGCCGCGAAAATATCTTTTTAAACGGCGCAATCCTCGGCTATGATAAAGAATTCCTGCATGCGAAATATGATGAGATTTTAGCGTTCTCGGAACTGAACGATTTTATCGAGATGCCGCTTCGCAATTATTCTTCCGGCATGATCATGCGTCTCGCGTTTTCGATTGCGACCGTCGTAGAGCCGGAAATCCTGATCGTCGATGAAATCCTCGCAGTCGGCGATGAAAAGTTCCAGCAGAAGAGCTATGAGCGGATGATGGAGCTCATGGGCGGCGGCACGACAGTCCTTTTTGTGTCGCATGACATGAACCAGATCCGACGGATGTGTAACCGCGTCGTCTGGCTGGACGGCGGCACCGTACGGCTTTCCGGCCCGACGGAAGAGGTCTGCAGCCAGTATAAATTATAAAAATCCTTTTCTAACCCAGGAGAGATATGAAAAGAGTAACCGTAGTGGTTCCGAACTGGAACGGGATGGGTGTCCTGAAAGAATGTCTCGACTCCCTGATGCGTCAGGATACGGATGATTTCGAGATTTTACTTGTGGACAATGCGTCCGAAGACGAGTCCGTTTCATTCGTCCGCGCCAACTATCCGTCGGTACGGATCATTGAAAACAAAGAGAATTTAGGATTTGCCGGCGGCGTAAATGTCGGAATCCGTGCCGTAACGACGCCATATGTGCTCCTTTTAAACAATGATGTCGAAGCGGACCCGCATTTCGTTGCGGGGCTCACGGACTGTATTGAACATGATCCGCGGATTTTTTCCGCAAGCGCCCGGATGATCAATTTCCGGGAGCGCGACATCCTCGATGACTGTGGCGATCTCTATACGATTCTCGGATGGCAGGCGCAGCGCGGCGTCGGGCAGAAAGTGACCGATCCGAAGTATTTTAAGCCCTGCAAAGTCTTTTCCGCTTGCGGCGGAGCCGCTGTGTACCGGATGGAAGCGCTTGAAAAAACAGGTCTTTTTGACGAGCAGCATTTTGCGTATTTAGAAGATATCGACATCGGCTATCGCGGGCTCCTTTATGGCTATAAGAACGTTTACTGCCCGGATGCTGTCGTATATCATATCGGCTCTGCAGCTTCCGGCGCCGTCCGCTATAGCGATTTCAAAGTGAAACTTTCGGCGCGAAACAGCGTCTATTTGTATTATAAAAACATGCCGGCAGTCCAGCGGATCCTGAACGGTCCGTGGCTCGCATTGGGGCGGTGCATCAAAAAGCGCTTCTTTAAGAAAAGAGGTTTTTTGGAGGCGTATCAGGCCGGCGTCCGCGAGGGCTTTGAGACCCGGAAAACAACGAAGAAAGTGCCGTTTGAATGGAAACGCTTTTTCCGTTATTTCTACATTGAAGGTCTGCTGATCAGCGGATTATTCGCATATTCGTCTGAATTTATGAAGCGGCGTTTTCCCGGAGCGTCGAAAAAGGGAGACAAATGATTTCTGACAATGAACGTGTATTGAACAGGCTGAGATTCCTCTTAGACGCGGTGACGGTAGTCGGCGCGTATTTCCTGGCGTTTTTGCTCTTTTTCTACGTGTTCCCGGAGGACAGTTTCCTCGGCGGCGCATTCAGCGTGGAAGTCCCTTCAGAATCTTATTTAAAGGCGCTGATTTATATCGCTCCTTTAAATCTTTTGTTCTATTCACTGTTAAAGCTGTATTCCGGCTTCCGCTTTACCGGCCGGTATCATGAAGCGGTCCGTGTTTTCTGGGCGAATCTTTTTACAGTCCTCTCGATCGTTTTTATCTTCTGGTTATTTGTTAAAACCTACAGCACGCATTTCTCGCGTATGTTCCTCTTCGAGTTTGGCGTGATCAATACTGTTTTGATGATTTTTGAGCGGAATATCCTTCGCCTGATCCTTCACGACCGCTTGAAGAAGGGCTATGACAACCGCCATATCCTTTTGGTCGGTTATTCGAAAGCCTGTGAAGCATTTCTCGACCGCGTCAAAGAAAACGGCCGCTGGGGCTATGTTATTGACGGCATTCTCGACAATCATCTGAAGGAAGGCGAGTGCTATAAGGATTATCGTGTCATCGGAAAACTGGAAAAGCTTCCGGAAATCCTTTCGCAGAATGAGACGGACGAAGTTTTCGTCACGCTGAATCTTAAGGATTACCACCAGCTTGATTATGTCGTTCATCAGTGTGAGAAGGCCGGTGTTCAGACGAAGTTCATCCCGGACTACGGGAAACTGATGTCGAGCCAGCCGTATACCGAAGTCTTAAAGGGACTTCCGGTCATCTATGTCCGCCGGATTCCGCTTGACGACCGGTTTAATGCATTCCTGAAACGCGCGGTCGACATCTTCGGCGCACTCTTTGCCATCACGCTGTTTTCGCCGGTTTTCCTGATCGTTCCGATTCTGATCAAACTGACGTCGAAAGGCCCTGTCATCTTTAAGCAGGAACGGATCGGCCTTCATAATAAACCCTTTATGATGTATAAGTTCCGCTCGATGGTCGTCCAGGAAGACACGGACGAGAAGAAGGGGTGGACGACTAAAAATGATTCCCGCGTCACCGGCATCGGAAAGTTTATCCGGAAGACGAGCATTGACGAGTTCCCGCAGTTCTTCAATGTCCTTAAGGGCGATATGAGCCTTATCGGCCCGCGGCCGGAACGCCCGCAGTATGTCGAAAAATTCAAGGAAGAAATTCCGAAATATATGGTGAAGCATCAGGTCCGTCCGGGCATCACAGGATGGGCACAGGTAAACGGCCTTCGCGGCGACACGTCGATTGAAGACCGGATCGAGTATGATATTTTCTATATCGAGAACTGGTCCTTAAGTCTCGATATTAAGATACTGATTCTGACGTTCTTTAAGGGGTTTGTGAATAAGAACGCTTATTAAGTTTGTGAGGTTTTATGACTGATAAAGCATTGGCAGAAAAGAAAAGACAGAAGAGGCTTCGTGAGAAGCTTCTGAAGGAGCGCCGCCGCAAGGTGCTCTTCGTCATGGTGGAGGTTGTCATTCTCCTGACGGTTTCCATCGGCTGTTATGCGGCTACGATTTTTACATCTTACGACCGCGAAGATCTCGATTCCAGCGTTTTTAAAGCTTCCGTCAGTTACCAGAAGGTGGAGACGAAGGTGGTCGAAGAAACAAACGCAGCGGGCGAAGTGATCGGAACCCGGACAGAAGAGTATTACAGCGAGCTTCCGTCGAACGGCTACCGGAATATCCTTCTTCTCGGTCTCGACTCGAGAAGCCAGTATTCGATGGATATTTCCGGTGTTCAGTCGGATGTAATGATCATTGCGAGCATTAACAATGAGACCGGCGATATTAAGATGGTTTCCGTCCTCCGCGATACCGTTATGAAGATGGAGGAGGGAAGCGTTACCGCTTATAATAAGGCGAATTCCCAGTATTCTTCAGGCGGCATCTCGAAAACTGTCGCGATGATCAACCGGAATCTCGACCTCGATATCGAGGATTATGTAGTCGTCAACTGGTACGGCGTCGCGGAATGCATCAACCAGCTTGGCGGTATCGAGATGACATTGCCGGATAATGCGAAAATAATCAATGCTTTTAACGGCTATCTGACGGCAGTCAATAACCACACCGGCCTTTGGGCACCGCAGATCTGGGAGCCCGGAACTTATAATATGACCGGCACTCAGGTAGTCGCGTACTGCCGTATCCGCTATGGCGGACTCGAGGACACGGGCCGCGCCGGAAACCAGCGCGAAGCGATCACGAAGATTCTCGAAAAAGCGAAGCTGATGGCGAAAACAGGACAGTTTGACGCCCTTCTCAATGTGGCGAAGACCGGGCTTGCGAACATTAAGACAAACATGACGATGATTGACGACATCCTGCCGATCATTACGAAGGTTTCGAGCTACAGCATTGCAGACACGTCGCAGTTCCCGCTCGAGTTTATCGATGGCGAAGGAACCGGACGTTTAGGTACATTCTATGAGCATTATGGAATTGAGAGCGTTGTCGCAGCGACTGATTTTGAAAATGAAGTCAAGCAGCTCCACAAATTCCTCTTTAATGACAATAGTTATGAACCTTCCGATTTTATAAAGAAGGTTTCGAAAGAAATCAAGGAGCGTTCCAAAGCGAAAGTAACGGAACCGGAAGCTATTTACGACTGATATGGCTGAATTTAACGAAATTGACGAAAAATTAAACCGGAAAATGAAGCTCCAGAAATCGATCCACACGCGTAATGTGGTTCTCCTCATCTGTGAGTGTGTTCTTTGCGTCTTTTTAGGGTTCTGCTGTTATACGCTTTCTTTTGCAAACAGCTATGAACACGGCGATGCGGACGAAGAGTTCTACATTGCGGAAACGCTCGGAAAGAAGACGGTTACTTCGACAGAGGTTGTTACGGAAGAGGTGACTGTAGTTAATGAAGACGGCTCGGTCACGACGAAAACGGTCGAAAAGGTCATTTCGGTTGATATCGAAATCGACCAGAGCGTTTATCGGAATATTCTGATTATCGGTACCGATGCGCGGTCCATGAAGAATCTCGAGCAGCGCGGATCGAACTCTGACGTGATGATCATTGCGAGCATCAATAACCAGACCGGCGAAATCAAGATGGTTTCAATCCTCCGTGATACGATCCTCCGTCTCGAAGACGGCACGTATAATAAAGCGAATGCGCAGTTCGCCCGCTCCGGAATCGCCGATACGGTTTCAATGCTGAACCGGAATTTCGGTCTGAATATCTCTGAGTATATGATCGTGAACTGGTACGGCGTGGTTGAATGCATCAACCAGCTCGGCGGTGTCGAAATCGAACTTCCGAATAATGAGAGGGTTATTTCCGCATTTAACGGTTATGTGGCTGAAATCGTCCGTTCGACCGGCATCGGTTCTTATGAAATCTGGGAGCCGGGCATCTATAATATGGACGGCACTCAGGCGGTCGCTTACTGCCGGATCCGTTACGGCGGCTTCGAAGATGAAGGCCGTGCGCTGCATCAGCGTGAGACGATCGGAAAAATCATCAATAAAGCGAAGGCGCTCTTAAAAGAAGGGCAGTTTAACCAGCTTATGACTGTCGCGAAGACCGGCCTTTCCAATGTCAAGACGAATCTGACACTCGCCGATATCCTATATATGGTTTATGATCTTTCGTCTTATTCTGTTGGCGCGAGCTACCAGTTCCCGCAGGCGCATTACGGCGGAAAATATGTCGGCGACCTCTATACGGCGTTCCATATCGTAGACCCGATGGTCACGAAGGATTTTGTTAAGGAAGTAAAGGACCTTCATGCGTTCCTGTTCCAGGATACCGATTATCAGCCGACTCAGCAGATTATCGATATCGCGAATGAAATCGAGCAGCATCGCACGGCGGAACCGTAAAAAACCGTACGATGGAATCGTATCATTTTGGCGGAGCAGAAATAACATCTTCTACATCCTTTTCAGCCAGATTCCACATAGATTCCACATTAGCGCGTATACTGTAAACTGTAAGCCAGATGTGGGCTTTCGATAAGCTGGATTCAGGATTTAGATAAGCCAGATGTGGGCTTTCGATAAACTGAATGTAGGCTTAAAAGAAAGCCTGATGAGAGCTTAAATGAATCTGATATGAGGTGAATCTATGGATCAGTTTGAATATGAAAATCAAAACGGAATGACTACTCCGGATCACTCTTCTGAATCTTCCGGAACTCAGCCGGTCAATGAAACGCCGACCGTTCATGAAAACTATGCGGCCTTCTTAAAAGCGCAGGAAGAGGCGAAGGCAGAGAAACCGAAGAAGAAAGATTTTATCAGGAATCTTCTGGTAATTCTGGCGTGCATTGCTTTAATTCTCGGCATCACATTAGGCATCTATTACCTCGTGAACTCGATCGTCAGCAAGTATGCTGACCAGGGAAATAAGGACCAGCAGCCCACAGTCCAGTCAGCAGAAGCTGCCGATAAAGAAACGAGGCCTTATGAAGATGGTGATCCGGGTGAAAAGGCGACACTTTCCCATTCCGATACGATCGGAAAGACCGATCTTTCCGGCCAGACCTATATCACGGATGTATCGGAAGTCGTAAACAACATCATGCCGACCGTCGTTTCAATCGTCAACAAGCTGGAATATACTTATTATTCCTCCTATAACCCGTATAACTACTTCTTCGGCGGACATTATCAGGACCAGGAAGAAAGCAAAGAAGCTTCTTCTTCCGGCTCTGGCGTAATCGTCGGAACGAATGATACAGAGCTTCTCATTGTTACCAATGCGCATGTCGTAAGCTCCACGATTTCTTCCACCACAGGCGAAACCTATAAGGCGAACTCCTCGACGCTTACGATCACCTTCTCGGACGGCTCTACAGCTGATGCGACGATTAAGGGCGCTGATGAGAACGAAGATCTCGCTGTAGTCGCCGTTAAACTTGCGGATCTCACAAACGATACGAAGAACTCCATCAAAATTGCCGTCATCGGCGACTCCGACAGTATTCCGATCGGCGCAGGCGTTATCGCGATCGGCAATGCATTAGGCTACGGCCAGTCCGTAACTGCCGGCATCATCAGCGCGAAAGACCGTACCGTTACGATTGACGGCATCACTCGCTCATTAATTCAGACGGATGCAGCGATCAACCCGGGCAACTCCGGCGGCGGCCTCTTCAATTCGAACGGCGAACTGATCGGCATTAACAGCGCAAAGACGACCGGCGAGGAAGTTGAAGGAATGGGCTTCGCAATCCCGATCACAA
Source organism: Lachnospiraceae bacterium UBA1778 (assembly GCA_002315255.1). GTDB lineage: Bacteria > Bacillota > Clostridia > Lachnospirales > Lachnospiraceae > UBA1267. Next base: position 32,556 of record DCGM01000105.1, on the reverse strand, counting down.
AAGAGCTTGACCTGATTGAAGACCTGATGAACCGTCAGCCGCTGAAAGAGGAAGAGAAAGGCTATCTCGGCATTACCGGACAGTCTGTCCCGGAGTCTTATGCGACGAATTACGGTTATCCGCGCGGCGCTATCATTCAGACGATTTACGAAGGCTCTCCGGCAGAAAAAGCCGGCCTTCAGATCTACGATATCATAACGGCGATCAACGGAACATCTGTCACATCTATGGATGAGATGAAAGAACTGGTCAATTCCTTCAAGGCCGGAACGGTCCTGACCGTAACCGTATCCCGTCCGTCCGGACGCCGGTTCAAGGAGATGACCTTTGAAGTAGAGCTCATCACGTATGATGAACTTGAGAAACTTGCAAACCAGTAAAGATCTGTTACCTCTTCTTTTTCAAACAAAAAGGCTTATGGCGGGGGATGATAAACCCCGCCATAAGTCTTTTTTTCGCCTGTTCGAAGGGGCCTGTTTTTCTATTTCGGGAAAGCCGGCTTCTGCCTGTTCGGGAAAGCCGTTTTCTGCCTGTTTGGGAAGGCCTGTTTCTGCCTGTTCGGGAAAGCCGGCTTTTCGAATATTTGATAAAAAACATTTTGACCGCTATCGTGGTTTATGGTATGATAATGGAGTTATGTTGTGTGATTATGTCTTCTCGGAACAATTGATCGCTTGGTTTCGGAATAACAAGCGTTATATGCCATGGCGCGAAGACCCGACGCCTTATCATGTCTGGGTTTCCGAGATTATGCTCCAGCAGACGCGCGTCGATACGGTGATGCCGTATTATGAGCGTTTTATCCGTGAACTCCCGGATGTACGGGCATTAGCGGAGTGTCCGGATGAGCGGCTTTTAAAATACTGGGAAGGACTCGGCTATTACAGCCGCGTGCGTAATCTGAAAAAAGCAGCGGAAGTCTGTGTCTTAGAATACGGTGGTGCTTTACCGGATTCGTTTTCGGCGCTTTTAAAGCTTCCCGGAATCGGGAGCTATACGGCCGGCGCTGTTTCTTCTATCGCATTTCACCTTCGTGAGCCGGTAGTCGACGGAAACGTTCTCCGTGTGATGATGCGGATTTTCGGGCGCTATGATGATATTAAAAATCCTGCGACAAAAGCATTTCTGGAGAAGGATCTGAAAGAGTTTTTGGCGTCTTCCGAATGTGATCCGTCTGAGTTTAACCAGGGGCTTATGGAGCTTGGCGCATTAGTCTGCATTCCGAACGGAAAACCGCTATGCGGGGAATGTCCGATGAAAGACCGCTGTGTCGCGTGCCAGAAGAGCCTGACCGAGGTGCTTCCGGTCGCAGAGGACAAAAATACGCACAAAAACGAGGATATTACCGTTTTTCTCATTAAGTGCGGAAATAATCTCGCTATTCGGAAACGCGCTGAAAAAGGCCTTCTTTCGGGCTTATACGAGCTTCCTTATGTGGAAGGAAAATTAACGCAGGAAGAAGCCTTCGAAGCCTTAAAAGGTATCTTTCGTGGCCGCGTAAAATTGATCACGAAGCTTTCGGAAGAGAAGCATGTTTTCTCGCACATCACCTGGAAGATGCATGCGTATCTCGTGGAAGCTTCCGCGACCGATGAGTTCCGCTTTGTGTCTTTTGATGAACTGAAGCAGGAGATTCCGCTCCCACAAGCCTTTAACAAGTGGGACTTCGAAGCGCTTTTGAGCAAGTGATTTTTCGGACAGGAATCGTTTAAATTATTTGGTATCGATATCGGATTTTGGATGAAAAGGAACCGGATGAAAAAAGGATGGATCAGTCTCTTTCTCGCGGTAGCATTGCTCGCGCTCGCATCGTGCAATGAAGCGGAAAAGACTTTCGAAAAAGCTGAAAATGCTTATTTTTCGGAGGATTATTCCGAAGCTTCGCGCCTTTATAAGCGCGCCTTGTCGCAGGGATACGGAGATTCCGATCTGATTCAGGCGAAGCTTTCCTTAGCGCTATTTCAGTCCGGGGAAGAAGCAGACGCGAACACGCGGATCGAAGCGCTTTTAAAGAAGGACCTCTCTTCAGAAGTGCTAAAAACGGCCGGTATTTTTTATTTCGTTTCTGGAAACGATGAATCCGCGCTGGATGCATTTAAGCGGTCGATTTCCGAAAACGGATCGGACAAAGATCCGGAAACGGCCGGCTTTATCGGAGAGATCCTGTTCCGGACAGGAAAGCCTTTAGAAGCGCTCGAATACTTCAATGCATTGATTCTTCAGAACTTCGAACGGATTTCGCACGAAATAATGGCGGGCGAATGCTATCTTTCTGTCCGGCAGTTCGAAGCGGCCTCAGCTTATTTTGATATGCTGGAAGCGGAGGAGGGCGTTAAGCCGTCGCATTATGCGGCTGTGTACCGGAAATGCGTGAAATATGAAGCCTATGAAACGGGCTTAGTCTATTTCCGGAAGGGCCTTTCTTTGATTGAAAGCGGCTCGAAGGAGATGACCGAGAGCGAGTTTTATTATGTTTCCGGAAAACTGAAGAAAGACGATTCTTCCGCGGAAACAAATACGGCGACCGAAGCGCTCGCAGCGGCTGAAAAGGCGATCCTTAATAAAGAATATGACGAAGCGGAAAAGGCATTGGACAAATGTCTCTCATTAGATCCAAACTCCGCTTATGCATATAACGGCTTATTTATGCTGAAGGTGCTGGCGGGCGATACGACCGGCGCGCAGCAGATGATTCCGAAGATTCTGGCACTTGGAAATGAGAAAGTGATTCAGAATATGCGCTGGAATGAGTTTATCCTCTATGAAATGAAAGAGGATTTCGAAAAAGCGATGGAATGCTTAAAAGAATATCTTCGGAATTATCCGGACGATACGGCTGCGCTCGCGGAAAAAGCATTCTTAGAAAGAGGATATTGATGGGAAAATGGATCCTCCTCGGGCTTTTGGCAGTCCTCATCATCGGGTGCCTCATCGGGTGCCTCATCGAGTGCTTCCGCGAAGTGAAAAAGCTCACGGTCACGCATTATGAGCTGGAAACGGAGAAGCTTTCGGCAGGCACGAGAATCCGGTTTGCCTATTTGTCCGATTTACATAATGCGAAATTCGGTCCGGACAATGCGGAGCTCATCGAAAAAGTCCTTTCCGAAAAGCCTGATTATGTCCTTTTCGGCGGCGATATGGAAGTCGTAAAACCGCATAAAAAGATGGATTATTCCGGTTTTGAAACGCTGCTCCGGGGGCTTACCGGAAGAGTGCCGCTTTTCTTTGGAAGCGGAAACCATGAAGACCGTATGTCATCCTGGATGACGGATGAAACGATCCCGGAAAAAGAACGTCTTCGTTATCAGAAGACTTATTCCGGCTGGAATGAAGAGTTTCAGAAGCTTTTAGAAAAATATCAAGTAACCGATGTTTCGGATTCGATAATCGCGTTCCCGGGGAACCCGTCTGTAAAAGTCGGGGGAATCCGTATTCCGCGGAAGTGTTATTTTCAGAAGATCACAACGAAGGGAATCGTCCTTTCGGATGCTTATTTAAAAGAGAAACTTTCTGAAAAGCTTCCTGAGAAACTTTCTCTAGAAACGCCGGATTTTACCGTGATACTCGCGCATTCCCCGCTGTTTCATGCGGACTTGACAGCTTGGGGCGCAGACCTCGTTTTATCGGGGCATTTCCACGGCGGAATCATCCGGCTGCCGCTTTTAGGCGGCGTGATTACCCCGCAGTATCAGCTGTTCCATCCGTACTGTAAGGGAATGTTTGTAAAGGGGAATACGACCGAAATTGTTTCTGCGGGACTCGGCTCCCATACGATCAATGTGCGGTTTAACAATAAGCCTGAAATCGTTATCGTCGACATTAAAGGAAAATAAAAGGACGATAAAAGGACGATAAAAGGACGATGCACCCACGGATTCCCATAATATTAAGAAACTGATTCTGTGGTCAGTATTCAAAATGAAACAGAATTGTGTCTGATGAAAGAGAGTGAAAGATGAGTCTTGAGTTTAAATTAGACGCGTTTGAAGGACCGTTAGACCTCCTCCTTCTGCTCATTGAAAAAGAGAAGGTCGATATCTACGATATCCCGATCGCGAAAATTACAGACCAATATATGGAATATGTAGCCGAGATGGAAGCGCAGAATCTCGATACGCTCTCGGATTTCTTAGTTCTCGCAGCGACGCTTCTCGACATCAAGTCGCGGATGCTTTTGCCGAAGGAAGAGGATGAAAACGGCGAGGAGATTGACCCGCGTACTGAACTCGTAGAGCAGCTGATCCAGTATCAGGAGTTTAAACTGATGGCCCGTGAATTAGGAGACCAGTACGAGCAGTGCGGCGACTATTTCTATAAGAATTCGACGATTCCGAAAGAGGTCGAGATGTATCGGCCGGCTACAGATATGGATGAGCTTTTAGGCGATGTGACGCTCGAACGGCTTCAGTCTGTTTTCGAGATGGTCATGAAGAAGCATGAAGAAGCTTATGATGAGGTACGTGGTTCCTTCGGAACAATTGAAAAAGACCGCGTGCGGATTTCTGAAAAACTGGAGCATGTGCTCGAGTATGGAAAGAAATGCGGGAAGTTTTCTTTCCGGGCGCTTCTTTCCGGGCAGCCGACTAAAACCGATATCGTCGTTACGTTTTTAGCCTGCCTCGAACTGATCAAGGTCGGCCAGATAAAGGTGCGCCAGGACTCGGTCGGCGGTGAGATTGAACTAGAGTGGAATGACGAATGTGACGTCACGATTTCAAAAGAGGACATTGAACAATATGACTGATTACAATGAAAAACAGCTTTGTGGGGCCGTAGAATCGATCCTGTTCACGATGGGCAATGCAGTTTCCCTGCCGCTTCTTTGTGATGCGTTAGAAAAGCCGGAAGATGAGATTCTGAAGGCGATTGAGACGCTTTCCGCACGCTATGAAGCGGAGGACAGCGGCTTAAAGATCATCCGCCTCGAGGATTCTTTCCAGATGTGTACGAAGGGCGAATTCTATGACGCATTGATTAAGATTGCGACCGAGCCGGTGAAGCCGGTTCTGACCGAGGTTATGCTTGAAGTGCTTTCGATCATTGCTTACCGGCAGCCGGTCACGCGTGCGGAAATCGAAAAGATCCGGGGCGTCTCGGCTGACTATGCGATCAACCGTCTCATTGAATACGGGCTTATCGAAGAAGCCGGCCGTGTCGACGCGCCGGGCCGCCCGATTCTTTTTAAAACGACCGAAGAGTTCCTGCGGAAATTCGGTCTGACGTCCGTCCGTGAGCTTCCGGCATTTGATGATCTTACCGAGGATGCGATGGACGAGGTCTACCGCCATACCGGCTTTATGATGGAAGGTCAGCTGTCGCTTGACCTGTAAGGGAGGGATACGATGAAATACATGTTTGCGTCCGACCTGCACGGTTCTTACCGCTATGGCCGCGAGCTGATGGAAGCATTTGAAAAAGAGAAGGCGAATAAGCTGATCCTTTGCGGCGACCTTTTGTATCACGGCGCGCGCAATGATCTTCCGGAAGAGTATAATACGAAGGCTTTGACGAACCTTCTGAACTATTATAAGAATTCAATTCTTTGCGTCCGCGGAAACTGTGACGCGGAGATTGACCAGATGGTGCTGGAATTCCCGATTATGGCTGATTACATTGAACTTTACGCCGACGGTCACGATTTTTTAGTGACGCACGGCCATCTTTTCAATGAGCATTCGATGATTCCGCATGCGCCGGGAACAGTTCTGGTTCACGGGCATACGCATGTGAAGGCAGCAGAAAAAGTCGGTGACATCTGGTATCTGAATCCCGGCTCGGTCACGATGCCGAAGGATGACGATAAGCATTCGTATCTGATTTATGAAAACCGCTTATTTACTTTTAAGGACGTAAACGGTTCCGTGATTTCTACATTCAAGATTGACTGATAGGCGATTATTTCGGTTTTTTCTATCAGAAGTAAGGGATCGATCCGGAATCGGCATAAAGAGATAGAGGAATTTAACGTGAAAACGTTTAAGAAGATTTTAAGCATTTTACTATGTGCGCTGATGGCTGTGGCGATGGCGCTCAACTATCAGATCTTTATTTTTGAGAATTCATTTGCGCCATCCGGAATTAACGGTATCGCGACGATGATCCAGTATAAGCTCGGTATCAGCGTCGGCTATATGAGCCTTTTTATCAATATTCCGCTTTGTATCCTGGCTTTTATCTTTTTAAAGAAGGAATTTGCACTGAAGACGACGGTTTTCAATATGGTTTTCTCCGCCTCCCTTTTACTGCTCCGGTATAAGGTGATCGATCTTTCCGCCATCGCCTACCACACGGAAAGCGGAACGAGCACGATTCTGGCACCGGTAGCTGCGGGTGCGATCAACGGTATTATTTACGGAATCGTGATTCTGAACAATGGAAGCACGGGCGGCACCGATATTATTGCGGAGCTCATCCGTAAGAAGTATCCGGATATGAACTTTTTGCGAGTGCTCTTTTGCTTAAATGCGTGCGTCGCATTGCTGTCGTTCTTTATTTACGGCTACAGCTTCGAACCGGTTATTCTCTGCATCCTTTATATTTCGCTTTCGACGAAGATCGGCGAAGCGATTCAGCGCGGTACGACCGAACAGGTGCAATTCGAGATTATTACGAAGCATTATGAGGAAGTGTCGCAGGATATCATTAAAAACCTGAAACACAGCGCGACGGTTGTTTCTGCGCAGGGCATGTATTCGGGAGAAGAGACAAAGATGGTCTTCTGTATTATTCAGAAGCATCAGGTGGTCGAGATGCAGAAAATCGTCGATAAGTATCCGGGAACCTTTGCATTTTCATCCACCGTCACACAGACGCTTGGAAACTTTAAACATGTCCGGCGGGCGAAACCTCAGATGTCGGAGAAACCATCACTTCAAGGAGGGCATAATGAAAAAGCCTGAAAAGAAAACAAACGAGGGGAAGAGAATCACTAAATTCTTTGCGTTCTTCCTGATATTCGCAATGACATTGACCGTCCTTTCGTCCTGTGATCCGACGGTAGAGCCGACGGAAAGTGAATCAGAAACTGAGACGGAGACAGAGACCGTATTTGTTCCGGATTTACCGGAATATGAGATTATCGATTCTTACTGGCAGGAAGTCGAAGGATATTCCTGGCGTGACATGTATGTCATGCTGATGGAAATCACGCGTACCTCTCCGCATCTTATTAAGGAGACTACAGGTATGTCGTTATTTAAGACGCGCTATACACGTATTCCGCTGTTCTTTACCGGCGGTCATAATAATGATACGGATCAGGACGAGTATCACCTTTATATCTGTGAGAGCAGTAAGGTATATGAGCTGATCGTTACCTCTAAGAGGCTCCTCTATAATCCGAATACGGATGCGCTGATGATCGCAGGGGATAAGGAGTATTGTTACTACTATGAGCCGCATGTGCTCTTAAAGGTAAAGAACGAAGCGCCGCTCTCGGAATATATCGAAATCCCGTTTGTTTCATTTACCGGTGAAACCTGGTACTCAACCTCGGAGAATCTCGATAGTTTCGTGATTGACATGTACCATTATGAAGAAACGATTCCCACTTTAGAGGATTCTGAATCTACGGAGGAATGGTATGGACAATAAGCTGTTTGATTTCAAAAATATGGATAAAAACAAACTGATACGCTTGATTCTTATCGTCGTTTTATCCATTATCATTGTCGTATGCGCGGTTTTGATCATCAGCCGGCTTATCGCTTATAATAAAGACGAACAGCGGTATCAGGACGCGCGTGACCAGTACCAGAAAGAGGTAACTTCGTCCGAATCCGAAACCGAACCGGAAGAGACGGAAAGCGCATCAGAAGAAGATCCGCCGTCGATATCGTATTATCTGAAGAAGGATTATTCCGACCATGAGAAAGAACAGCCGCTTCAGCTCTGGCAGGTCGATTTCTCTTATATTATCGTTCCGAAATATGAGTTTGACTTTGAAGCATTGCTCGAGTTAAATGAGGATGTTATCGGCTGGATTAAGATTATGGATACACATGTCGATTATCCGGTCGTTCAGTCTCACGATAACCTCGAATATATCCGTATGAGTATCGATAAGACGAGCGCAGGCGCGAATGCGGGAAGCATCTTCTCGGACTGCCGCACCTCCCGGCCGTTTACCGGGACCAATACGATCCTTTATGGTCACAACCAGCATAACGGCCGTATGTTCCATGATATCATCAAGTATGACGATCAGGATTTCGCGGACCGTCATCCGCTGATTTATATTTATCTGCCGAACGGGAAATATCAGGTCTGGCAGGTATTCTCCTCGTACTATACCGACTGCTATTCGGATACCTATACGCTCAGCTTTAAGACGAATAAGATTTTCGGAGAGTATGTTGAGATGCTCAATGAAAACTCCACGACTTCATATGATATTAAGGCGACGAAGGAAAACCGGATCCTGACGCTTTCCACCTGCGCGGATAACTATCTCGAGGATTACGGAAATATGCGTTATGTAGTCAATGCGATCTATCTCTATTCCGACGAATATTAATCTGATTCCTATCACAGACTCCGGCGACGGTCCCCATTCCGGAACCGGAGTCTTTCTTTTCTGACAGCCGGACGTTCGGAACCGGAGTCTTTCTTTTCTGACAGCCGGCCGCTTGGAACCGGGGGCTTTCTTTTCAGAGCCGGTTCATTCAAACCCATGTATTAACTGAGTACCGTTTTTCCGGGCAACAGGCGGGAAGTGCTGCGCGGCTTGTTTTTGTATGCGTTTTTACAGAAAGGAGCGCTATGTTTGGAAAAGTAGATACCTCTGCAATCGCCGGAATTGATGGACGCCCGGTAATTGCAGAAGCTGATTTTGGAAATGGTCTTCCGTCTTTTGACATGGTCGGCGATTTAGGCAATGAAGTGAAGGAAGCGCGGGAGCGCGTCCGCTCCGCATTAAAAAACTCCGGAATTATCGTCCCGTCGGGGCGTCTTACTGTGAATCTAAGCCCGGCGCACCTGCGGAAATCCGGAAACTCATTTGATCTTCCGATCGCTGTAGCGATTCTCGTTTCGATCGGCGTCGTTCCGCAGGAATCTGTCCTCGATGATTCTTTTATCGGTGAGCTCGCGCTTGATGGCAGGTTAAGACCGGTAAACGGCACGCTTTCTCATGTGTTATGCGCGCGTGACCAGGGAAAGAAGGCCTGCATTGTCCCAAAAGAAAATGTAAAGGAAGCATCCGTTATTCGAAATATTAAGATATACGGGCTTTCGGACCTCTCGGAGGTTTTGACGTTTCTCTTAAATCCGGAGTCCTTTACTCCGGAAGACTATCGGGAAATTGACCGGAATCTGCCGGATAATAATCTCGATTTTATCGATGTAAAGGGGCAGGAAGCGCTAAAAAGAGCTGCGATGATCGCTTCCTCCGGGATGCACGGGATGCTGATGGTCGGACCGCCGGGAAGCGGGAAGACATTGACGGCGAAGCGGATTCCGACGATTCTTCCGCCCATGACCGAAGAGGAACAGATTGAATGCTCAAAGATTCACAGCGTTGCGGGGCTGTTAGATGCGGAGGAAGGGCTTATCCGCATGCGGCCGTTCCGTTCGCCCCATCACACGGTAAGCGGAAGCGGCCTGATCGGCGGAGGCGCATTTCCGAAGCCCGGGGAACTCAGTCTTTCGCATAACGGAGTTCTTTTTCTGGATGAGCTTGGCGAGTTTCATAAACAGACGTTAGACCTTCTGCGGATTCCGCTGGAAGATCAGAAAGTAACGGTTTCACGCGTAAACGGCTCTTATACATTTCCGACGCGCGTGATGCTGGTCTGTGCAATGAACCCCTGTAAATGCGGTTATTTTCCGGACCGGAACAAGTGTCATTGCTCGGAAGCTGAGGTGCGTAAATATCTTTCGCATATCTCGAAGCCGCTTCTCGACAGGATTGATATGCTGGTGGAAGTCCCTCGCGTGTCTGCGGAAGCATTGTCGGGCGCAAAGGAGGGAGATCCCTCAGAAACCTTACGGGAGCGCGTGATCCGCGCATGGAAGATTCAGAAAGAGCGGTATATGAATAAGGGAATTCTTTTTAACTCACAGCTTCAGGGCGGAGAGATCGCGAAGTTCTGTTTCCTTTATCCGGAAGAACGCGATCTTTTAAAGGAGGTATTCGAAAAAATGGATCTTTCTGCGCGAGCGCATGACCGGATTCTGAAAGTGGCGCGGACGATAGCTGACCTCGACGGAAAAGAGGATATTAGTGTTACGCATCTCTCGGAAGCGGTTTCTTATCGCAGTCTGGACCGGAAATTATGGGGAGGTGCATTATGAACCGCGAAAAGAAATGGTTCTTTTTAAGTCAGCTGATCCGGACAGGACGCGAGAAAATCGAGACGATGCTGGCCTATACCGGTGGAATAAATGAATTGTGGGAATATCCCGCGGATTCGCTTTATGATACAGGCGCAGAACTGACGCTGGACCAGATCTCCGAATATCAGGAACTTCATGACGAAGAAAAGATAAATCTGCTTTTTGAAAAGATGGAAGGGGCGGGAATCCGCTATTATTCGCGTGAGCATGAACAGTTCCCCAAGCGGTTACTCGAAATTGCGGACCCGCCGCTCGGAATCTTTGTAAAAGGAAGATTACCCGAAGAAAATCGGCCGGCAGTCGCAATTATCGGTTCGCGGAAATGCTCTGTTTACGGGAAAGAAATGAGTTTCTTTTTCGGACGCGAGCTTGCAAAAGCCGGAGTGACGATCGTTTCCGGTATGGCGCTCGGCGTAGACGGATATGCGATGCGCGGAAGCCTCGCGGGTCAAGGTGGAAACATAAGCGCGAATTTGAGAGGAAGGAATGAGCCGGAAACAGGCAATCAAAAATGGAATGCTGTGACGACTGTCGGCGTTCTCGGCGGCGGAGTCGATCTTTGTTATCCGCGGGAAAATATCGGCTTATATGACGAACTTTCGAAAGGGCACTGCATCCTTTCCGAGCGGCCGCTCGGTTATTACCCGCATCCTTATGATTTTCCGATAAGGAATCGGCTGATCAGCGCACTTTCTGATGTAGTGGCCGTCATCGAAGCTGCGGAATATTCAGGTACTTCGATTACTGTCGAACGCGCGATTGAACAGAATAAGGAGGTGTTCGCATTGCCGGGGCGGGTAGGCGACCGGATGTCGGATGGCTGTAACTTTCTCTTAAAAAATGGCGCTCAGGTTCTCACAGCACCTGAAGATATCTTACAGGTTTTAGGCGTGAAAGTCGGAAAAGATACTAAAAATGCGCCGAAAGCGAGCCTGAATCCGGAAGAGAAAACCGTATTTGAACTCTTTCAGAACGAGCCCTTATCCATGGATGATATACTCGAAAAAAGCGGATTTCCATTATCGGTGCTGCCGGAGATTTTAGTAAGGCTCGAGATTAAGGGACTGATCCGGAAAGCGGATATGGCCGGATATGTGAAAGTAAGATAGATAATGCCGGGTATATGAAAATCAGATAAAAAAACCGGGAAGAGTATCTCTTCCCGGTTCATTTATAGCGCCTGAAAAATAATCAGAGCTGCTTTATGGTTTTATGCTTCTTTCTTTTCAAGCCACTTTGCATATAAGAACATGAAGACCACCATCAGAACTTCACCGAACATTGTGATATAGAACGTGAGGTTATTGTCGATAGCTGGTCCCATCGCAGCAAAGACGAACATTCCGAGACCGGAGAGGAAAAGGAACGGCGTTTTCTGTTTGATCCAGACGATCAGACCGCAGATGATCAGCGGGATAACCGTACCGAAGCTTAATGCTAAAGTGATGATCGTCGCCCAGGTCGGGGTCTGTCCCTTCGCGGACATATAACGAAGAACGCCTGCGAACGTGATCGGCTCAAGAACGGTAGCGATCGCTTCTGCGAGACCGGCGATCATAACGACGATCGTAACGATCCAGGTGATAAGCATCGCTTTCTTTTTCCATTTCAATGCATAGCCGCAGATCGGGAAAAGAAGCGGAATCAGAACGCCGTGAGCGATGAAACGGACGCGGCTGATGGCGAGAAGAAGACCGCCTTCGCCGATTACATTGCCGATGCTGATGCCGAATGCATCCAGGAAAAGGCCGGTCGTAATACATGCCATGCAGAGCGTGATCGGTTTTTTCGTTTTCGAATAATTGATAAACATGAAAACGAGAAGCGCGAGTTCAATGACTGTGATGCACCAGATCGCGATCGGGCAGCTGGCCGCAAAAAATTCTTTCATGGTAAACCTCCACAATAATCACATCGGAGCCCCGTCCGTGTGTTTTCTTTATTTTAGTATACAGTATAAATATAAAGGTGCAAGTAAAATTTGTGATAATGGCGGTATATTATCAGATAATCAGATCTGAAACCCACAAGATATGGTATTATTACACATAACATTAACAGTTTTTTGTGTTCATAACCTTGAAACCCCTATAAGACTGTGATATGATTAAAAAGAATAACTGGACAGAAAGGGATTCAAATGAATAAAGTGAAAGAAGTTTTCGGAACCATATTTTTACGCATCATTCCGATTACGGTCGCGATTATCGGTATCTTTGCCATCGGTTACGGATTGTATTTCCAGACCGAAGGCTTTACATTAGCAGGGCTGAATGTTTATATCCTTCTCCTCGCCATTTTTATCGGAATGATTGTGGGAGGGGCTATGGCCCGCTATCTCGACAAGCAGTTCTCTAACCCCCATTTAGGAAAAAAGGCGAGAACGCAGGGCGTGAATAACATGGTAACCGGATTAACCATATTCTTTTTTATCAGCATTGTCGTTCTGTATTACTGCACGTCCTTCGTAACATTATATCTCGGAATCGCCTGCGGACTCTACTCCTGGAGCGGGCTTGCATGGCATTTCGGACTGATACTGTTTAAAAAATTAAAAGATAAAAAGAATTCCACAGAAGAAAAGAAGGCCTGAACGGCATGGAAACCCGGATTTATACACTCTGCCGAAACGAAAAAGACGACTATCGGCGTAAAATGAATGAAGCGGCAGAGCTCATCAGAAGCGGAGAGTTAGTCGCCTTCCCGACAGAAACCGTTTATGGATTAGGCGGAAACGGACTGGATCCGGAAGCGGCGAAGAAGATTTATGCGGCGAAAGGACGTCCGTCCGATAATCCGCTGATCCTTCATATCGGAAACAAATATCAGCTTCGCGGAATCGTTAAAAGGATTCCGGAAAATGCAAAAAAAATGATCAAAACCTTTTGGCCGGGACCGCTTACGCTGATTTTTGAAAAAGCGGACTGCGTGCCGAAGGAGACTTCCGGCGGCTTAGAAACTGTCGCTGTCCGTATGCCGAGCCATAAAGATGCCAATGCGTTCTTAAAAGCCTGCGCGCTTCCTGTAGCAGCGCCGTCCGCAAACCTTTCCGGGCGGCCGAGTCCGACGAAGGCCGCGCATGTGATTGAAGATATGAGCGGGCGCATTTCCTGTATCTTAGATGCGGGAGAAGCGGACATCGGTGTCGAGTCGACGATATTAGATGTTTCCGGCGCGAAACCGGTCCTTCTTCGGCCGGGCTATATTACGAAGGCGCAGCTGGAAACCGTCATCGGACCGATCGACGAGGACCCTGCGATTCTCGCGCATAATATTATCGGGCATACGAATGCAGTGGAGCATCCGAAAGCGCCCGGAATGAAATACCGGCATTACGCGCCGAAGGCGCCGCTGACCATCGTGTACGGTAACGAACAGGATGTTCTGGAAAAGATACGGAAGAATGCTGATGAGAACACCGGGATCTTGACGGTGGACGAGCATCTTTCTTATTTCCAGACCGGAAAAGTTGTTTCTGTCGGAAAGCACAGCGACCCTGACACGGTTGCGCATCATCTCTTTGATGTGCTCCGCGAATTTGATACGCTCGGCGTGGAAAAAATCTATTCGGAAGATTTTTCCGACAATGATATCGGCACCGCGATCATGAACCGCCTGTTAAAAGCGGCGGGCGGTACATATATCCCGGCGGATGAACTATAAAAACAATCTTGGAGGACAGAAAGATGATTGCGATCGGATGTGATCATGGCGGATATGAGTTAAAACTGGAAATCAAAAAATATCTCGACGACAACGGGTTTGAGTATATCGATTTCGGAACGGACAGCACCGCTTCGACCGATTATACGATTTATGCGAAAAAAGTGACGGATGCGATCCTTTCCGGCGAATGCGATAAAGGTATCCTTCTTTGCGGAACAGGCATTGGCATTTCAATGGCGGCGAACCGGAGACCCGGCATCCGCGCAGCGGTCTGCACCGACTGTTTTATGGCGGAAGCGACCCGTTCCCATAATGATGCGAATGTCGTATGTATGGGCGGTCGTGTAGTCGGCGCGGGACTCGCAGTAAAGATTGTGGATACGTTTTTACATACTGATTTTTCGAACGGCGAGCGCCATATTCACCGTATAGCGATGATTGAGGAGATGAATCAGTAAAAGATCAGTAAAAATCAGTAAAAGATCAGAACGGAGGCTTTAATGTACGAGCGAACAGATTATATCAAGTGGGACGAGTACTTTATGGGAATCGCACAGCTTTCCGCCATGCGTTCCAAAGATCCGAATACCCAGGTGGGTGCCTGCATCGTCAGCGACATGAACCGGATTCTTTCTGTCGGCTATAACGGACTTCCGAACGGACTTCCGGATTCCGAGTTTACCTGGGCGCGCGAAGGAGAGGATAACAAGTATTTCTATACGACTCACAGCGAGCTCAATGCTATTTTAAACTGCCACGGGATTAACCTGGAAGGCTCGAAGATTTATGTCACGCTTTTCCCCTGCTATGAATGCGCAAAAGCGATCATCCAGAGCGGAATCATTGAAGTTATCTATGCGGATGACAAATACAAGGATACGGTCGGCGTTCAGGCTTCGAAGCGGATGCTGAACCGCGCCGGCGTAAAAATCACTGAATATCAGTCGAGCGGGCGTGAGATCCGCGTAAAGGTCTGATTTTACGCAAAAATTTCTTTCGTTTTCCATCAGTGCGGGAACAGATATAGTATTTGACAAATATGCATTTTGGTTGTAAAGTACTATCTGTAGTTTTTTGCACTATGAAAATATTATATTGGAGGTACTCCTGTGGATACAACATCTTGGATTATTCTTGGTGTCGCAGCTGTTCTCCTTGTCATTGTCGCGTTTGTGATGTTTAAAATCGGACAGGACCGTCAGAAGAAGATTTTCAATGACACGGTCGGAAGCGCCGATCAGAAGAAGCGTGAAATTATTGATGAGGCATTGAAAACAGCCGAGGCGAAAAAGAAGGAGGCTCTCTTAGAGGTTAAGGAAGAAGCTCTTCGTTCCAGAAATGAACTGGAGAAAGAGATCCGCGACCGGCGCAATGAGGTTTCGAAGAATGAGAAACGTCTTCAGAACAAGGAAGAAGCATTGGACCGGAAAGCAGAACTTTTTGAAAGACGAGAGCAGAGCCTTTCCGCTCGTGAAGAGAACCTGAGCCAGAAGATCGCAGACGCAGACGCAAAGCGCGCTGAGATCACACGGGAACTTGAAACCATCTCCGGTTATACCTCCGAACAAGCAAAAGAACACTTGCTGAAGTCTTTGGAAGAAGACGTCAAAAAGGATTCTGCCAAACTGGTCCGTGAACTCGAACTTCAGGCCAGAGAGGAAGCGTCCAAAAAGGCACAGGAGCTCATCGTTACCGCGATTCAGCGGTGCGCTGCAGATCATGTGGCTGAAAGCACGATCACCGTCGTGCAGATTCCTTCAGATGAAATGAAGGGTCGCATCATTGGCCGTGAAGGCCGTAATATCAGAGCTTTGGAAACTGCTACAGGCGTTGAACTCATCATTGATGATACGCCGGATGCAGTCGTTTTATCCGCTTTCGATCCGGTCCGCCGCGAAGTTGCGCGTATCGCCCTCGAAAAACTCATCAACGACGGACGTATTCATCCGGCGCGCATTGAGGAAATGGTGGAAAAAGCGCAGAAAGAAGTCGACAATAAGATTAAAGAGGAAGGCGATAAGGCGACTCAGGAAGTCAATGTTCACGGTATCCATCCGGAACTCATCAAGCTCCTCGGCAGAATGTATTATCGTACCAGCTATGGTCAGAATGCGTTAAAGCACTCGATTGAAGTTGCGCACCTTTCAGGTCTTATGGCGTCCGAACTCGGGCTTGATGCCCGTATGGCTCGCCGCGCAGGCCTTCTGCATGATATCGGAAAAGCCGTCGACCATGAAATGGAAGGCTCCCACATCCAGCTGGGTGCTGATTTATGTAAGAAATATAAGGAATCTCAGATTGTTATCAATGCTGTCGAGTCCCACCACGGTGATGTGGAACCGACGAATATGATTTCATGCATTGTCCAGGCGGCCGACACGATTTCTGCCGCACGTCCGGGCGCGCGTCGTGAAACGATTGAAACTTATATTAACCGTCTGAAGCAGCTGGAAGAGATTACAAATTCATACGCAGGTGTTGAAAAGTCCTATGCCGTTCAGGCAGGACGCGAAGTTCGGGTAATGGTTATTCCGGAAAAGGTTTCTGATGCCGACATGGTCCTGATGGCCCGCAATATTGCAAAACAGATTGAAGATGAAATGCAGTATCCTGGCACGATCAGAGTCAATGTCATTCGGGAATCCCGCGTAACTGAAGTAGCAAAATAACACAAAAAGAGCCTGTGGTTCCGCTTGCCGGGCCATAGGCTCACTTTATTGTAAAAAGAAGCAAATCATTCGATTTTTCAGAGGTGGAAAATGGACAAAATAGATCGAATTGACCGGCAGTTTGTCCGGAACTGTAATGTTTTTGATTTATATACGGATACGGTACGCCTTCCGGACGGACATACCGCCAAGTGGGATTTCTTAAAGCACAACGGTGCCTCTGCCATCGTTCCGGTCACGGATGATGGAAAGATTCTGATGGTTCACCAGTATCGGAATGCAGTAGACCGTTATTCCATCGAAATCCCGGCAGGAAAGAAGGATACGGTCGATGAGGATCCTCTTGATTGCGCGAAGCGCGAGCTGGAAGAAGAGACCGGCTATCGCTCGGACGATTTAGAGCATCTTCTTCATCTTATTACCGCGATCGCTTACTGCAATGAGACGATCGATGTTTATGTCGCACACAACCTTCAAAAATCCGCACAAAATCTGGACGAAGACGAGTTCATTGACGTCGAGGCTTTCACGGTGGAGGAACTGAAGGAAAAAATAATTAATTGCGAAATTCAAGACGCAAAAACCGTCGCCGCGATTATGGCATATTGTAACCGCTACGGCAAGTAAGGAGGCTTTATCATGACGAAAGTAGATGTTATTTCCGGTTTTTTAGGCGCCGGAAAGACGACTTTAATTAAAAAGCTTTTAAAAGAAGCGTTGAAGGGCGAGCAGGTTGTCCTGATTGAAAATGAATTTGGCGAGATCGGCATTGACGGCGGTTTCTTAAAGGACGCCGGTGTGCAGATTACCGAGATGAGCCAGGGCTGCATCTGCTGCTCGCTGGTAGGCGATTTCGGAAAAGCGCTCAATGAAGTGATCACGACTTATCATCCGAACCGCGTTATTATTGAGCCGTCAGGCGTCGGCAAGCTTTCCGATGTAATGGCTGCTGTGAAGAAGGTTTCAGCAGAGTGTGAACTCGAACTGAACTCGGCCACCACTGTCGCTGATGCTTCGAAATGTAAGATTTATATGAAGAATTTCGGCGAATTCTATGATAACCAGGTCGCGAATGCAGGCGCGATCGTCCTTTCGCGTACACAGAATGTAAATGACGAAAAACTGAATGCAGCGCTCGAACTTTTACGTGAAAAGAACCCGAACGCGCGTATCTTAACGACGCCTTGGGATGATCTCGACGGGCAGAAAATCCTCGCCGCGATGGAAGCGTCACAGGATCTGACACTTGTCCTGATGGAAGAAGCGCATCGTCTCGCAGAAGCAGAAGATGATGACGATGACGACGATGAGCATGAGCATCATCACCATCACCATCATCACGAGGGGGAATGTGACGACCCGAACTGCAGCTGCCACCATCATCACGATGACGAAGATGATGACGATGATGAAGATG